>CAXSGV010000205.1:8395-10960 GCA_964236615.1 uncultured Polyangiaceae bacterium | reverse complement strand
GCCGAGATCGCAGTCTCCTTCGGTCTCGCCGCCCCCTTCCGACAACGCGCGCGACGTGGCCGGCGAAGAGTTTCTCTTCCATCTGTACCGGGGCAGCGAGCTCCTCCAGGACGCACGCGTGCACGAAGCGAAAGAGGAGCTCGAGCACGCGCTTCTTCTCCAGCCGCGCGATCCCAAGGGGCAAGATCTGCTCGCCACGGTGTACTTCCGGATTGGGCTCTACCCACGCGCGATCCAGATTTACGAGCTGCTCCGCAAGGACAACCCCGACGATGCGCCGCTCAAGATCAACCTCGCGCTCTGCTACTTGAAGACCGGGCAGGCCAGCGCAGCGCGCCTCGAGCTCGAGGACGTCGTGCGACGCAACCCCGATCACAAGCGCGCGTGGGGCTACCTCGGTCTCGCTTACGAGCGTCTCGGCGAGCATGAGAAAGCGGTCGGCGCGTTCACGCGCGGCGGGCACAGCACGATGGCGCGGCGCATCGCCGATCGCCACGGCCCGGTGTCGTTCCGCGACGTCACGCCCGCCGCCGAGCACGAGGCCGAGTCGATCGCGGTGCGCGCCGCCGCGGCGAAGGCGTTTCAAGAGCTCGATGCGGGCGAGCTCAGCTTCGCGCTCGCGGAGCCCACCGTTCGTCGCGCCGACATGGTGACGGGCACCTGGCGGGCCATCGAGCTCGGTCAGGCGATCCCGACCGGCCGCCGCTCCAATCCGCCGCCTTCCCTCCCCGTCACGACGCCTCCTCCGCCAGCGGCCGAGAGCGCCCGCGTGCAATCGATGGCCGAGTCGGCCGCGGCCGCGGCGCGTATTCCCCGTGCGCCCACGGTTCCCGATCTCCCCGACCTCACGCCACCCCCGCGGTTGCCGCGACCCGCATCGGAGCCCCCGCTGCCGGCGAGCATCGAGCACGTTGGAACCGATGGCAAAGGCGCGCGCGGCCTGCCCACGCTTGCGGAGCTCACCGAGGGCACGGGGTTCGTCGAACGCGCCGGCGAAATCACCGAGTCGATGGCGCTCGATTCGAGTGGCCTCCTCACGTTGCGGCTCGATCGTGGCGACGTCGCGGTGCGGCTCGAGACGATGCGCGGCTTCACCGGCAGCCTCGACGCGGTCGTGCTCGAGCGCCGGTCACGCTCCGGCGGATTAGGCGAGACCTTCGGCGGCTTGGGCGGCGCAGTGCAGCGCCTTCGCGGCAATGGACTGGTCGTGATCGCTCCGCGGCCTTCGCGTCACCTCTACGCCTTCACACTCGCCAACGAGATTTTCTTCGTGCAGGAAGAAATCGTCGTCGCGTTCGTCCTCGCGCTTGCGTTCGAGAACAGCAAGGTCCACCGAGAGGGCAACGAGCCGCTCGCCATTGCGCAGCTTCGCGGCACGGGCTCGATTGCGATCGAGCTCGCCGAGCCCGCACGCAGCTTCGAGGTCACGAGCGCCGCGCCCGCCGCGGTCCGCGCGAGCTCGGTGCTCGGTTGGCTCGGTCGCCTCGTCCCACGCGCGCTTCCGCCTGGCGAAGCACCGGGCGCGCACCAAGGTCTCCTTGCGTTTTCGGGCGAGGGCCGCGTGCTCGTCGCAGGACGATGAAAGCCCCTATGACCGCCGCCACGACTGCACGCGCTGAGCGACGCCGCACGCTCGCCGAGGACGCGGTGAACATCCCCAACCTGCTCACGATGGGCCGGGTGGTGATGATCCCCGTCTTCATCTGGCTGCTCGATCTCAACACGCCCAAGGACAACCTCTGGGCCGCCATCGTGTTCACGCTCGCCGCGCTCACCGATGCGCTCGATGGCTACCTCGCGCGTCGCCTCGGCGTCGTCAGCGTCCTCGGCAAGCTCCTCGATCCGCTCGCCGACAAGCTCATCGTGATGGCTGCGCTCGTGTGGATGGTCCCGATGGGCCGCGTCCCCGCTTGGGTCGTCGTGGCGCTGCTCGCGCGCGACATCAGCGTCACGGGTCTCCGCAGCGTTGCCGCGAGCGAAGGCGTCGTCATTGCGGCGGGCCAAGAGGGCAAGACGAAGACGGCCCTCCAGATGATCGGAATCATCGCTCTCGTCGTCGGCTACCCGCAGCACCTCGGGTACATCGGGATCGATCTCGGCGTCGTCGATCTCTCCCACGTCGGCCGCATGCTCGTTTACCTGTCGTTCATCTTCTCGTTCGCCAGCGCCGCCCAGTACCTTCGCCTCCTCGGCGCCGCTGTCGACGCGAAGGAGGCGAAGAGAAAAGGCGAGTCGTCGAACGACGTCAACGCCTGACCCCAGCGGTAGGTGGCTGGACTCATCGGAGTCTTCCCGCAGAACGCCGCTGATGTGCATGCGTCGAGCTCAGCGCGCGAACAATTTTTGGCTTCGCGCGCGAAACAGTGCCACACCGCGGCCATGACAATCTTTACGTGGTCGGCCAGGTCGTTTGCCGGCGTCGTGCTCGCGGGCGCTTTTGCGTGCTCGGGCGACGCGCGCGAGCCGGATGCATCCAGCACGATCACGTACCCGGTTGCCGAGCTCGAGATCGGTGCGAGTGCGACGGCGGGCGCTCCGCAAGGCACCGTCACGCTCCACGTGACG
>CAXSGV010000205.1:5700-8385 GCA_964236615.1 uncultured Polyangiaceae bacterium | reverse complement strand
CATCCGCGGTGGGGAGCACCTCTCTCCCTCGGACATGGGGACGGCCTGCTCGCCCGGATCGGAGCAACGACGGAGCGCATGGCCGGCGAGGACAGCGTGGGACCGAGCCCACTCACGGAGTTCGTCGCGAACCTCGCCGACGTAGAGGGTGCAACCGAAATCGTATTTGTCCGTGAAGGCCGCGAGCACACGATGCGTGTGCCGCTGAGCGCCCCATTCGAAATCGTTGCGCCGAGCGCGATCACGAAGGGGGACAAGGTGACGATCGATCTCGCGCCGCGCCCTGCGTTCGACGAGGGCGTACGGGTCGACCTCGCCCTCAACAATCTTCGGGCGTCAGGCGTCGTGCTGCCCATCGTCGTCGACACCGCAACGCTCGAATCTACCGCGCCGGCCTCGACGCGCAACGAGCCGGGCGTGCTGTACGTCACCGTGATTGCGGATAAGGCCCCCTCCGGCAGCGGAGATTCGAGCGTGGGCCGCACGTCGTTCATCACGAGTCGAATCGCGACACGTCGCGTCGCCTTGCAGCTGTAAGCGACGTGCCGTGGTTGGTTCAGGACGTCACTGCTTCAGGTTGATCGTCTGCACACCCCAGTAGCCGCTCGACAAGAAGAGCTGGTCGTTCTGGCGTGAGAGCGAATTGGCCCACCAGCCGCGCGTGCGGACGAACTGGTCGAACGCGGGGGGCGCGGCGGCGTTGAGCTTGTAGATGTCGACGCCCTCGTTGCCCCAGCCCGAGGTGATGATGGCGCGGTCGCCTTCGACACCGAGCAGCCAGCCCCAACCCTTCTTGTCCGACGAGACGCGGTCGACGGGCTTCTGAGGATCGGTGAGGTCAATCTCGTGAAGCGCGACGCGCGGTCCTGCGTTCGGATCGTAGCCGGGCGTCGCCTTCTCGACGTAGCGCTCAGCGCTCGCATAGGCCTTGTTTCCTCGGACGAACATGTTGCCGACGTTGCCGTCGATAGCCGTCGTCGACTGGAGGTAAGCGAGGTTGTTCTGGATCCTCACGACCGACAGCTCGTCCTTCGCCACGCCGCCGTTCCAGCGGTAGTCGACGGTGTAGAGGAGTGTCGGATCGGTCTCCGACGCGCCAACGAGCAGACCGGGGACGTTGATCCGTGCGCCGACCTTCGGAGCTGCGCGGTTCGAGAGATCGATCTGGTCGAGGTAGTACCGAACGACGCCTTGCGTGCTCGTGCTCGTGGCCTGGTTGTACGTCGGGTACGTGATCCACTCGTAGTGGCTCGTGTAGAGCTTGTCGCCGACCGCGCGCATGTTGCCCCACCACGCGTTGGTGTCGGTCGTCAGCAGCGTCGACGCGAGGGTCGGCGAGTCTGCGTTCGCGAGGTCGACGATGTAGAGCTTCTGGTCCGCCTCCCACGTGCCGTCGGCCTTGTAGACCGGCGACCAGCGACGGAACGCGAGCGCGTTGCCCTGGATCTGGATCGTGTCGGCGCCGTTGTACCAGTCGTACCAGTAGCAGCCGCCCCAGCCCCAACCCCAGCCGCCGTACCCATACTGGTTGGCGTCGACGGGCAGCGTGATCTTGCCGCGCGAGACCGCGTTGCCCCCTGCGAGATCGATGACCTGAACCTGCGGCGTCATCGCCTTGCACTCCTGTGCGCCGCCCTTGGTGGGCGTGCCGGTGCCGGGATCGGGCGCAGGATTGCCGCCGCCCTGCGTCGCGGGGCACGGCACGGTCACGCGACCGTTGCTGACGATGTACGCCAGATCTCCGTTCTTGAAGGCGCGCGCGTTGACGCCGTCGATCTTCACGTTGATCGAGGGGCCCTCGGTGTTCTCCTCCGAGTTTTGAATCGGCAGAACTCGGAGCTCCGAGCTCGTCGAGTCGTTCTCCCACCAGTCGCTCGAGAGCTGCGCGATGGTGTTGCCGTCGGGTCGCGCGCTCACGACGTTGCGCGCGAGGGTCATCTCTTTGATGATCTTCGGGTTGTCCTTGTTCGAGTAGTCGATGACCGAGAGCGACATATCGCTGAGCGAGACGACGCGTCCTTTCACGAGGATCCCGCGCTCGACCCAGCCCCTGGTCTTGGCGGCGCCGGCGGTGCGGATCGACGTCGGCGTGTACTCGATGAGCTGGACGCCGTTGTTGTACTGGTACGACTCGTTGCTCCAGCCGCTGAACGGCAGCACGACGAGGCCCTGCGCGTCGTCCTTGGTGAAGGCCTTGAAGGTGCCGGCCGCGGGCGTCCACGCCCAGCCTTCACCGAAGGTCGACGTTCCAATCACCGACGGTGCGGCCGCGTTCGAGACGTCGATGTAGCGGAGGGCGATCTTGGTGCCCGAATAGCTTCCGCCATTCTGCGCGTACTCGCTGCCGAGCGCGAAGAGCTTGTTGCCGGCGGGGATGAAGTTCCACACGCTGCCCGCGACCTGCGTCGTGCCGGCGAGCTTCGGCGCCGTGGGTGCCGAGAGATCGTAGATCTGGAAGGGCGTCGTGTTGTTGTTCGAGTAGTAGCCGTCGCCCGGTGCGAGGTAGAGGCGTGAGCCGTCGAAGCGCGCGGCGACGTTGTAGCCAGCCGAGGGGATCGCGAGCTCGCTCGCCTTCACCGGCATGTCCGGGTTCGCGAAATCGATCGTCGAGAGCGTGTAGCCGTTGTTGCCGCAGTACTGACCGTTGCAAGCGACGACGTGCGCGTAGTGGTTGTCGGCAAAGTC
>CAXSGV010000205.1:0-5690 GCA_964236615.1 uncultured Polyangiaceae bacterium | reverse complement strand
CAAAGTCGAGGTTCCAGCGACCGTTGTCGGTGCCGTAGCCCTGAAGGCTGCCGTTCACTTCCATCTTGCCGCGGAGACCGATCGCGCCCGCCGTGTCCGAGATGTCGACGTACTGCAGCTCGCTCTTGCCGCTCGGCTGGCTGTAGGGCTGCGAGGGATCGGCCGGCACGTCGTGCGCCAGCATGATGCTCGCCGAGTTGACGTTGAAGATCGCGTTGTAGCCGGTGAACTCCTTGAACCCCTTCTGGACAATCTGCTTGTTGGCGAAGCTCACGCTCGACACGACGACCTTCGGGCCCCGCGCGCCACCGCCGCCCGGCGAGCCGACCGCGACGTCGCCCTCGCCGCCACCGCCGGCGTAATAGCCGTAGTCCCACATGCCGTAAGACCACCCGTAGTCCTCGCTCACGGCGTAGAGCACGTCGCCGACGACGCGGGTGTCGCGCACCCAGCCGCCGAGCTTCGCTTCACCGAGCGACTTGATGTTGGTCGGGTCGGTCGCGTCGAGACCGCGGACGATCGAGCCGTGGAACGGCTGACCGTTCTCCATCGTGCCGTACCAGTCAGCGACGACGATCGTGGCGATGCCGTTGCGCACGACCATCTCGACGGGGCTTCCGTAGATGGCGCTGCGGCCGAGGAGCTTGGGATCGTCGACATTCGTGACGTCGAACACCATGAGCCCGCGGTACGCGTTCAAGTAATAGAGCCGGTTACCGTCGAGCCGGTAGAGATCGGTCTCCTCGACCTTGCGGCCCGCCGTCGTGGTCGCGGCGCTCTTGCCGGGTGCTGCCGCGTTGTCGGCTGCGCCGGCGCCTTCGGATGCACTCGAACGACCTCCGCCCATCGGATTGCCGCCGGGCGGCGCCGACTGGAACGATGTCTGCCCTTTCAAGCGGTCGTCGGGGTTGCCGTTGCCTCCACCCTCCGACGAGCAGGCCGGGAGAAGCGACGACAACGTCGCCATGCCGGTGACGGCGGCGAGCGATGCAAAACGGGCGCGACGAGCAAGCGATCGTGAGGCCATGGCGTTCTCCTGGTGGGGTTCCACTGGAGCGTTACAGCATGAGCCATGCCCGCCGCGAACCGCTAGAAATCCCGGGATTTCAGCGCGTTTTGTCGGTACGAGGGTGTGCCAGTTGGCACACTCAGCGACGTGGAAGCCCTGTCAGCCTGCGATCTGCGGCTGGACCTGGGCCTTCGTTGCCTTCGGTGCCGGTCGCAAGAATCCGAACAGGTAGATGCTTCCCATCACGGTCGACCACGAACGGAAGTGACGGAACGTCGTGTACCACTGCAGCGCCTTGGGGCCCGATGCGACGGGGCGAAGACCGCAGGCCGCGGCGTGCTCCTGCGCGTGGGTGAACGCGTTCGCGATCTTCTCTTGAACGATGCGCGGGTGCGCACGCTCGCGCGCGAACTTCGCGGCCATCTTGCCGAGCTGCCCACGACGCTCCGGATCGCGAAGAAGGTCAATGACGGCGCGGCCAAACGCGGCGTCTGCGTCGGCCTCGCCTTGCGACTTCGCACCAGCGCTGCCCGGCGCGAGCAACACGCCGTTGATGCCGTCTTGAATCTGGGCGCTCACGCCCATGCCGTCGGCGAACGCGACGGTCGGCGTGCCGCACCACAGGGCTTCACCCATGACGTTGCCGTAGGTCTCGCTGAGCGAGCCGTGCACGAAGACGTCGGCGTAGGCGTAGAAGTCGGCCATCTTCGAGAACGGCACTTCGCCGGGGAAGAACACCTTGTCCTCGACGCCGGACTCCTTTGCGACGCGCTTGTAGTACTCGGTGTCGGGACCGGCGCCGAGCATCGTCAGCGTGGCTTCGGAGTCGACCGTCGCGACGTGCTTCGCGAAGATGCGGATCACGCGGTCTTGAGACTTCTCGCGCGTGTGACGGCCCGCGCAGAGCAGACGCGCGCCACGGCCGGCGCCGGGGCCGACGAGATCGGGGTGATGCCGCGTCTGCTCGCCGAGGTGGAGGAACGGATCGGGGCCGAGCGGCTTGTCGAACATCTCGGGCTGCACGGCGCGCGGGATGACGTGAATCGGCGCCGTGACGCCGCGCTCACGCCAGTAGCGGCGGAGACCTTCGCTGAGGACGACGAGGCCGTCGGCCTGGTTGTAGATGTCCGCGAACGTCTTCTCGAACGGCTTCTTGAGAACGAGCTCGAGCGCCGAGTGGACCGCCTCGATCTTCGAAATGCTCTCCGGCAGGAGGACGTCGTAGGCCGCGGCGAGGTGGGTCGTGTTGACGCACAGCAGCGGAATCCCCTTCATCTTGCGGAGCCAGACCCCGAACTCCATGAGCATCGAGGTCGTCTGCGCGAAAATGATGTCGAAATTCCACTGATCCGCGTTGTAGACCCACGCTTCCAGCGGAAGCGGAATGTGGACGCCAGGGTACGTCTTGAGGGGAACGCTCGGGAGCGAGACCGTTCCAGGGGCGAGCTCGTCCGGGGTGGCATCCGGATCATGCGGGCCGATCACTGTGACTTCGTGACCACACCGACGCAATTCCTGATACAGGAAGCGTGTCTGGAACGCTGCACCGTTTGCGTAAGGGATCCGCGTGAAGTCGCTGAGAATCGCCACCCGAAGCGGGCGCCCGTGCCGAGCCGCCAGCGCCGCGAACGGGGCGAGCTGCGTCGCGTCAGAGACGGTGTTTGCCGGCAGATTCTCTACGGTTGAGTCCTGCCGCAGTGCGGCAGTGACCGCCTGGGCGGCGTGCAACGGGACCACAGAAGCCCGTGCGGAGGCGCTGTGAAGGTCCTCGATGTCACGGAGTTCTACTCGGTAAGGGGCGGCGGGGTTCGAAGCCATTTGACCCTCAAGTCTCATGTTTCGTGCCAACTCGGACACGAGCATTGGGTGGTCGCTCCCGGCCCTCCGAGCAACGGAGGCGGTTCCGACCGCAACGGAACGGGGACTGTACTACATGTAGGGGGGCCCGCGCTACCATACGACCCCACCTACCACTTCCTCTGGCGAGTCGACAAGGTGCGTGACGCAGTGGCCCAAAAGCGCCCGGACGTCCTGGAGATTCATTCGCCCTACGTCGCGGCCATCAGCGCGATGAGCCTCGGGAGATCGGCGTTCGGGATCCGAACCTTCGTGTGGCACGCCGATTTCATCGACACGTACCTCCGTGGCTCGCTCGAAAAGAAGCTGGGGGTGCGCGCGACGAGCGCCGTGGTCGAGCCATTGTGGGCCTGGGTTCGCGCGATCGCGCGCGCGTGCGACGCCACCTTCGTCGCCTCGCAGTGGCAGAAGGACAAGCTCGATGCGCATGGGGTCGAGCGAACCGTCCTGCTCCCCTTCGGCGTCGAGAAGGACGTGTTCACACCGAGCGCGCGCAGTGAGACCAAGCGGCGCGAGCTCCTCGGCACCCGCGCACCGGCCGAAGGCGCCGGCGTGAAAGGGCCCGCGTTGCTCGTCGCGATAGGGCGGTTCGCCGTCGAAAAGCGTTGGGACGTCGTGCTCGATGCCTTCATGGAGCTTCGCGCGCGCGGGCGCGACGCGGTGCTCGTGATCTTCGGCGACGGACCCGAGCGCACCAAGATGGAGGCGCAGGTTCGGGGCCGCGACGACGTGCGCTTCCTCGGCTTCGAGAAGGATCGGCACGCGCTGGCGCAGGTTCTCGCCAGCGCGGATGCGCTCGTGCACGGTTGCCCGTTCGAGACCTTCGGTCTCGGCGTCGCGGAGGCCGTTGCGTGTGGCCTTCCACTCGTCGTGCCCAATGAAGGCGGCGCGTTCGAGCAGGCGGATCCCGTGAGCTCGATCGTCTACCCCACCGGCGACGTGCACGCGTGCGCCGCCGCGATCGAAGCGCTCCTCGATCGCGATCCTGCCTCGCGCAGGGAGGCGGCGCTCGCTGCCGCGGCGCGTGTGCCGAGCGTCGTGACGCACTTCGAGAAGCTCTATGCGATGTACGATCAGCTCCTCTCCGACCGCAGGAAGCGAGCAAGCACATGACGGTTCACGTGTCGTTGCACGACGTCTCGCCAGCGTGGGCGGGCGAGATCGATCTCGCCCTCGAGTACGCGGCCGCGATCGGCGCGAAGCCGGCGCTGCTCGTCGTGCCGAACTTCCACGGCGCGTGGCCGCTCGGCGATCACCCCGCGTTTTGCGCGCGACTGCGCGAGCTGCAGGCGAACGGACACGAGGTGTACCTCCACGGCTTCTTTCACGAGTCGCGGACCACCGAACGATCGGCCGCCCCCTCGAACGACGACGGCAAGCCGCAGGGGCTACGCCGCTGGTACGCGCAGAAAATCGTGTCTGCGGGCGAGGCCGAGTTCAGTGATGTCACGAAGGACGAGGCTCGCGCTCGTCTCGACGACGGTGAGCGCGTGCTGCGCGACGCCGGGCTCACGATCGATGGCTTCATCGCGCCCGCGTGGTCGATGCCGCCGTGGGTGCTCGGGATGCTCGCCGAGCGCGGCTACGGCTTCAGCGAGGACCACGGAAAAATCTACGATCCGGTCGGTCGAAGATCAAAAGCGAGCGTCGTCCTCAACTACGCGAGCCGCACGCCGGCGCGGCTCTTGTCGAGCGTCGCCTGGTGCCGCATCGCGAAGCTCGGGCGCGTCGCCTTCCCTGCCCGGCTCGCCATCCACCCGGCCGATATGCGCTACGCGCTCCTCCGCCGCGAAGTGCGCTCGATGCTCGCGTGGGCCGAGGGCGATCTCGCCGCCCGCGGACCCGATCTGTTCGACTGATCCGTTCGACTGACCGCGCGCGTCGTGCGGCGCCAGCCGTCATGCGGCGTCAGCCGTGGACCTCGGTCGCCTTTGCCTTCCACACGTGGAGCAGCGACGGAAGAACGAGGAGCGCGGCAGCGAGGCACGCGATCTCGCCGCTCATGGCGAGCTTGCCAAACGACTGCAGCGCCTGGTTGTCGGCAAAGAGCAGCGAGCCGTAGCCAATCGTCGTCGAGTAGCTGCAGAGCGCGACGGCGCCGCCGGTTCGCTTCACCGCGGCGGTGATGTCGCCGCCCAAGAGACGCGACCGATCGAACACGTTGAACGGGTATTCGCACCCTATGCCGAACGTGATCGGCAACGCGATGAAGTTCAGGAAGTTGAGCTTCATGTCGACGAGCGCAGCGCCGCCGATCGCCCACAACACGCCCATCAAGAGGGACGAGATCACGACGACCGCACCGCGCACGCTGCTCGTCGCGAAGATCACGACGACGACGACGGCGGTGAACGAGGCGAAGGTCGCGAGAGGTCCATCCCGCTCCATCGAGTGAATCATCTCCGCGAAGATCGTCGACCGGCTCGCGGTTTGAACGAGGGTTCCGTCGGGCAGCACCAGGTTGTCCGTCGTCTTCGATATGCGGAGCAGGTTCTTGCCATCCGAGAGCGATACGTCGTTCTTGATCCTCACGTAGAACACCGTGCCGACGGTGCCGTTGCTCTCCTCGAAGCGCCTTCGGAGCAGCGCCGGAAGATCCTTCGCCGCGATGGGACCTAAATCGTCGGGCGGCCTTATCTCCTCGACGCGCGTGCGCTCCTCGGGGTTCATGGCGCCGAGCACGGCTGGGGTCAGCCGATCGCGAATGCGCTCGAGCACATCGAGCTTCTGCTTTTGTTCGGCCTCGGGGCCCGGCAAGAGATCGTGGACAGTGGCGACCTGCGCGATCAGCTGCCCCTCTTTGTCTGCGGCGTCGTTCTTGAGG
>CAXSGV010000204.1:1194-10970 GCA_964236615.1 uncultured Polyangiaceae bacterium | reverse complement strand
CGACGCGCCGATGAGCACGAGGATGGAGACCCAGCCGACCTTCGCGCCACGTGACGCTCTGTACTTCTCGGGCACGAGCGCGAGGAGAGCGAAGATCCCGCCCTCGCCGCGGTTGTGCGCCCGCATGATGAAGGACAGGTACTTCACGCTCACGACCATCGTCAGCGCCCAGAAAATGAGCGAGAGGATGCCGAGGATGTTGTCGTGGTTGGGTGCGGCGCCGTGCTCGCCGCTCGTGCACTCGCGAAGGGTGTAGAGCGGGCTCGTGCCGATGTCGCCGAAGACGATTCCCAGCGCCGCGACCGTGAGCGCGGCGATGCTGCCCTTGTTCTCGTGCGCCCCGTGCGCGATGTCCGGCATCGAACGCAGGCTGCGCGGCGGTCGAGCCGAGACGGAGCGCTCGACGGCGGGAATGGAAGGGGCTTTAGGCGGGTGACCGGACGGCATGATTTCTTTTCAGGGGTCGACGATCAGCGAGCCGAAGGCGTCGGGAACGTGGAAGTCGGGCTTCTCTGTCCGGGGCGGGCTCCACGCAAGGTAGTGCCGCGGACCCTTTCCCTCCATGCGAAATAGACCAAGCGCGAGTCGTGAGCCAGGGATGAGCGCGTGAACGACCTCGGGAGCAGCGATGGACACCTCGACCGTCGCGTGCCTCCGCTTGGCGTCTTGGGTGGCCGCGATCGTGAGGCCAGCGCTCCACGCGGTGCTCTCGCGTGGTCGCGGCGACTTCGGGGTGCGGTCGACCTCGATGTCGAAGAAGTGCCCCAACGGGCCGAGCTCGATCTCGTAGTAATGGCGAGCCGCCGCGGGATCGACGCCGAGGAAGATCTCGACGCAATCCTCTTCGTACAGGCGCGTTCGCTCGGTCGCGGTGGGACGTGTCGCGTCGACATTGAGCTCTGTGCCGTCGATCTCGAAAAGGGCAGTAAGGGCCTTCTTCGACCACAGAAACCGCGCGCGCGTGGAGAGGCCGGTCGGCGCGCCCTTGGTGTCGGTGTCCCAGGTGACCGCGGCGGCGCTCGCCCACGCCGCATCGTCGCCCTTGCCGTCGATGACCACCTCGCCGCGCGCCGCGTGCGCCACCGGACGCTCGGCGGTTTGCACGGGCGCTTTCACGTCGCGGTGAATTGCGAATGGCGCCATGCCGACGAAGTGAATCGGCCGCGGAGCGTCGAGCAGCGCCGCGCCATCGCCCGTCACGACCGGATGCGCGACGTCGACGCCGAAGCGCTTGGCCGCAACCTCGATGAGCGGTGAGCTCGTGTGACCTCCGAGCTCCTTGCCGAGCTCCGGGACATCCCACAGACCGAGCAAGGCCGAGCCCACGCGGTCGACGAAGATTGGGTTGGTACCGCCGACGCCGTAGCTCTCGGCGCTCGGATAGAGCTTCTGGAAGCCGTCGCCGCCCATCGCGGGTGCGCCCTCGGCGAGGACGACGTCGGGCGCTTCGACTTCGAGGACATCCGCGATGCGCTCGGCGAAGATCTCGAGCGACGCGACGTACGCCGCTCGATCGTCCTCGTTCTTCTTCTGACCTTCGAGGTATTTGCCGAGCTCCTTGTGCATGCGCCATTTCTGGCGGAACGCAGGCGACGCATCGGACAGCATCACGGTGCCCTGCATGCCCTTCACGGACATGCTCACGACACCGAAGCGATGCGCCTTGATCTTGGGAAGCGAGATGAAGAGCCCGTGCTCGAGGTGGTCCGCAAGGATCTTCGGCATCAGCAACGTGGGCACGTGCGTCGCTTCCATGCCGCTCACCCGGAGCGGCTTGCCAGGCGTGTCGCCGCCGACGTCGAACACGCCGTCGTCATCCATCGCGACGAGCGGCACCTTTTCTTCGGCGGCCATCTTCTCGTAACCGGAGACGCGAACGAGCTTCTCCCAATCCTTGTGGGTCGCGCCCCACCCCTCGGCCACGGTGATCTTCGTGTGGCCTCGCGCGCGCAGGCAGCGAATGACGCCGCGCACGAACTCGGGATCGGTGATGCGGCCCTTGAGGCCGTCGTCACCGTTGAACCGCTCCGGATCTTTGAACCAATCGAAGCCGCCGATGTTCGGCTTGAGCAGCACCGGCGTCTCCGGTGGCCGCTTCGGAACGACAGCGGCGCACAGCTTCTCGCCGATCTCCGCGGGTGTCGTGCCGCGCAGCACGGTCACCGGCGCGGCGACGCCCAGGCGCGCTCTATGGCGAGCGCGAAGCGCCGCACCGTCGACGACGCCCGACGCCACCACCGCGGGGCCGGCGTCCCATTGCGCGGACGCATGCGACAAGACGTCGACGGCTTCGGCGGCGTCGGTTGCGACGACGTGGGTTCGACCCGCGGTGCCTCCATCGCCTCGGTCTACGCCGCGCTCGATCGACGTCACCGGCGCGGCACCGGCGTCGGCCGCCGCGCTTCCCCTCGAACCGCAACCGTCGCATCCGCCGAGCGCCAGCAGAAAAAGCGCGGCAACGCACCGGATGGGCCCGAGAGCATCAGCCTTGTCGCGCACGCGCGCGAGCATACAGCCTTGACGACGTCGTGGACCCTCGGGTCTCTTGGTGCGCATGGAACTCGTCAGCGAAGACATCAAGCAGGGGACTGGCGCCGAAGCCGCCGCGGGCAAGAACGTGACGGTGCATTACGTCGGCACGCTCACCGATGGAAAGAAGTTCGACAGCTCGCGTGACCGCGGCAAGGGCTTCTCGTTCAAGCTCGGCGCCGGTCAAGTCATCAAAGGCTGGGACCAGGGCGTCGCCGGCATGAAGGTCGGCGGCACGCGGAAGCTGACGATCCCGGCGAACCTCGCCTACGGTGATCGCGGCTTTCCCCCGGTGATCCCGCCGGGCGCGACGCTCGTGTTCGAAGTCGAGCTGCTCGAAGTCAACTGAGCTTCTTCCCGGCGATAAACGACTACGCGCTCGGTGAAGCGCGGACGTTCCGCGAGGAGCTTCTTCGTCCCGCCAAGGGGCGCGTGGTCGAGATCGGCTTCGGCACCGGCCTCAACGCCGCGTGCTACGGCAAAGGAGTCAGCGAAGTGCTCGCCGTCGAGCCTTCGGACGACATGTGGCAACGCGCGGAGCGTCGTCTCGAGCACGCGCGCGCTCCCATCGAGCGCGTCGTCTCGGAAGCGGAGAAGCTCCCTTTCGCCGACGCCAGCATCGACTGCGCGGTGAGCACGTTCGTCCTCTGCTCGGTGGCATCGCCGCGCGTGGTCCTCGACGAGCTCGCGCGCGTCCTCGTCCCCGGTGGCTCGCTCTATTTGCTCGAGCACGTGCGCCACCCGGGAAGGCTCACGTCGAAGCTACAACGCGCCGTAACGCCCGCATGGCGCGTCCTCTTTCGCGGATGTCACCCCGGCCGCGACCTCGCCGGCGAGCTCGCGTCCGCCCCCTTCATCTCGGTCGATGCACGCGAGATCCGCCTGCCGTGGCTGCCGCGGATCCTGGAGGAGCACCTGATCGGAACCTTCACGCGCGTGTGAGCTCGATCGAGAGGACAAAAAGCGAAAAGGGCATCCCCCTTGCGGAAGATGCCCTGTTTCGGGTTGAGAAGTTGTTCAGGTCAAGTCGGCTTCAGCCGACGAGACGAACGTTCTCCGCCTGGAGCCCCTTCGGACCCTGCTTGACGTCGAACTCCACCGGCTGGCCTTCGGCCAACGTGCGGAAGCCGTTCGCCTGGATGGCGCTGTAGTGGCAGAAAACGTCGTCGCCGCCGTTATCCTGCTTGATGAAACCAAAGCCCTTCGACTCGTTGAACCACTTCACAGTTCCCGTTGCCATGTTGCTCATTCTCTTTCGTTTCTCGTAGCGAACGGGCGGGGATAGAAACGACCATCGATGCCACGTCCCCGCGGCGTTCTTTCCAACTTCAACGCTCCGAGGAATAGCGGACTCGGAGCAAAAGTCGAGCGACATTCACATAGGCCGTTCGCCCTTTTCCCCCAGCCGCCATTACCAGGACCCCGTCAGCTCGATTGTCATCAGCGTGCAGGGTGCATGTGGGCTGTCCGGGTCGACGACGACGTAAGCCATGCCTTCCGCGTCGCGTACGAGCGCGATGCCCTCGGCCTTGTCTTTGACGGGCTTTCCCTCGCTGTCGACGAGCAGCGTGTACCGCGCTTCGTTGGCGTCGATCACGCCGATGGCGAGGCCGGCGACGGGGCCGTCGCGCGTGACGTCCGGCGAGTCTTCGGCTGCTGCTAGGTAGAGCGTGCGGGGCGTCGCGGAGGTGGCCGCCGCGCATGCGTCGGTGAACGTGAGCCGCGAGCCGTCGACCGCGCCGAGCTCGTACGCGACGACGTTCGTGATCGCAGGCGGCGCGACGTGCTGCGGATCGGCGAGGTACGCGAGAAACTTCTCGAGATCGAGATCGCAGGTCGCGTCGACGGGGACGAGCGCGCCATGCGGAGCGCCGTTGCCACGTTGAAAGAGGCGAAGAACGCTGCCGACCACGACCGCGCCTTCGATGTTGAGCTCGCTTCCGGCAAACTCGGTCCGTGCACGCAGCGCCTCGTAGAGCACGGAGGCGTCGCTGACACGGATGACGGGATCTTCTGGCGTGTCGCGGGTGTCACGGCACGAAAAGCGCAGCGTCACGATTCGCTCGCGCACCTCGGTCGAGCCGGAGCCGAGGCCAATGAGGCGCGTCTCTTGTCCATCGTCGCTCTCGACACTGAAGCAGGCTTCGAGATCGAGCTTGCGGGCTTTGTTCCCGCGCTCGTCGTCGAATTGGCGCCGGCCGTCGAGATCGGCGGGAAGCGTGACGTCGCGCACGGCGCCGGTCTGGGGATCGACGAGCGCGATGAAGTTCGCGTCGTCTTGAATGATCGCGAGCTCCTTTCCGACCCACGCGGCGCCCGATCCCGAGCGCACGTGCGCGGGGCGATCGAGCTGATCGTGCGGGCCGGTCGCGTAATAGAGCTCGCGGCGTGAGAGGACCCTGGCAACGAGCGCTTCGTCCCTTCGTGCTTGCATCGATCGCGAGCGTACCTTGTGATGGCGGGTCATGGCGGTCCTCGACATCGGTGTCATCGGCGCAGGCACTGCGGGGGCCGCGGCCGCTATCTTTCTCGCGCGCGCGGGCCACGAGGTGACGGTCTACGAGCGGGTCACCGATCCCAAGCCCATCGGCGCCGGCATCGTCGTCCAGCCCACCGGGCTCACCGTGCTCGCGCGGCTCGGCGTCGCGACCGAGATCATTCGCCGCGGCGCGCCGATCAAACGACTGCGGTGTACGACGTCGACGGGCAAGACCGTCGTCGACCTCGATTACGCTTCGGTGCTGCCGGGGTGGCACGGGCTCGGCCTTCACCGCGGCGTCCTCTTTCAAGAGCTCCACCGCGCGCTCGCGAAGGAGCCCCGCGTCGCGCTCGTGTGTGGCTTTGCGGCCGAAGATCTCGCGTCCGTGCGCGGTCGAGGCGGCGCCAAATGGATCCTCGACGCGGATGGCAAACGCCACGGGCCACACGATCTCGTCATCGTCGCCGACGGCGCCAAATCGCATTTGCGCGACGACACGAGCGTCAATAAATCGGTGCGACCCTACACCTGGGGCGCGATGTGGCACGTGGCCGAAGATCGCGAGCGCAGCTTCGCGAACGACGAGCTTTACCAGGTCGTCGAAGGCAGCAAGCGCATGCTCGGCCTGTTGCCGACGGGCCTCGGGCCCGCCGAAGACGCCACCGAGCCGCTCGTCAGCCTCTTCTGGAGCATCCGCGGCGATCTCGTCGGCGCGTGGCGGGAGGAGGGGCTCGACGCGTGGCGTAAGGAGGTCGCGCGCCTCGTGCCGCACGCGCGCCCGCTGCTCGACGAGCTCGATGACGCCCACGCGATCACGTTCGCGAGCTACCACGACGTCGTGATGGATCGGTACAACACGCGATCGGTCGTCTATATCGGCGACGCCGCGCATGCGATGAGCCCGCAGCTCGGGCAAGGCTGCAACCTCGCGCTCTACGACGCGATGGTCCTCGCCGACTGCATCGCGGCGACTCCTCACTTGCCCCTCGCGCTCGATCTCTATTCGCGCGCGCGACGCGAGCACCTCGACTTTTACCAGTTTGCCACGCGGTGGCTGACGCCCTTCTTCCAGTCCGACGTGGGCGTGCTGGCCGAGTTGCGTGATTGGTTCATGGGGCCGTTCTCGCGCATTCCCTTCGTCCGCCGCGAGATGGTGCGCAGCATGACCGGCACGAAGACCGGGATCTTCGCCGGCGCGCTCGCAGTCGAGCAGGCGTCCTTGCTGACGGACCACGCGTGACGCGCTGGCCCCTGACGCGCTGGCCCGTGGCGCTCTTCCTTGTCGTCGAGGCATGCACGCCGCACAAGGAAGCGGCGCCTCCTCGCGCCGCCAAAGCGCCGGCCAGCGCTCCCATCACCTGGACGACCAAGCTCGGGGCCGATCACCCGCTCGTCGGCACCGTCTGGGACGTAGCCCACGACGTAGCGATCGGTCGCCAGGAGCTGCTCACGCGTCTTGTTTCGGCAGATGAAGTGCTGCTCGGCGAAAAGCACGACAACCCGGATCACCACCGCCTTCAGGCCGAGGAGCTGCGCGCGGCGAGCGCGAGCACGGACAAGCCGCTGCTCGTCTGGGAGCTGCTCGAAAAGACCGAGAGCACGTGGCCGCCGTGGGAGGATTACGCGCCCATTCACGACGTCGCCGTCGCGCTGAAGCTACCGATGATCGGCACCGCGTGGCCACGCGCGGAGATGCGGGCGCTCGTGCGCGATCCCGAGCGTCTCGAAAAAGAGCTCGGCTCCGCCGCGACACTCCCAGCGCCCGCGCGCGCATCGCTCCTCGAGGAGCTTCGACGCGATCACTGCGGTCACCTCCCCGAGCCCATGGTCCTGGCAATGGAGCTCGCGCAGCGGCTCAAGGATGCGACAATGGCCGCCAAAATGACGAGCTCGAAGCGCGCCGTGCTCATCGCCGGCAACGGCCACGTCCGAAACGATCGCGGGGTTCCTTTTTACTTCGCCGGCTCTAAGAACGTGGTGAGCATCGGGCACCTCGAGGTCGAGACGGGAGTCACCGATCCGCGCGCCTACGCCTCGGTGATGGGCGCGACCAAGCTGCCGTTCGACTACGTGGTGTTCACGCCACGCGCCACCGACGAAGATCCCTGCGAGGCTTTCCGAAAATGAGACTGGTCCGCATCGCCCTCGCGAACGTCAACGCCACCGTCGGCGCGGTGAAGAGCAACGTCGACCGCGCCCTCGATCTCACGCGGCAGGCCGCGGCCGACGGCGCGACCCTCATCGTGCTCCCCGAGCAGGTCGTCGGCGGCTACATGCAGGAAGATCTCGTCCAGTGGCGAACCTTCGTCGACGCGCAAGAGGCGGCGCTCGTGCGCTTTGCGACCGAGACGAAGAAGCACGGCGCAACGATCGTCCTCGGCTGCACGGTCGCGCGCGGCGATCACCTCTACAACGTCGCGGCCGTCGTTCATGCGGGCAAGGTGCGCGGGCTCGTGCCGAAGGAGAAGCTACCTTCGTACAACGTCTTCTACGAAGGCCGCACGCTCGCCCGCGGCGCGATCGGCCTCTACGACGAGATCGCGATCGCGGGCGCCAGCACCGACGCCATCCCCTTCGGCGATCTCGTGTTCGATCTCGACTTCGGCTCGCTCGCCGTCGAGGTCTGCGAAGATCTTTGGTCACCCGACGGCCCCATGCGGCGCCGCTGCTACGCGGGCGCCGAGATCGTCGTCAATGTCTCGGCGTCGCCGTTCCGTTTAGGCGTCGTCGCCACGCGGCGCGAGATGATCTCCACGCGCTCCGGCGACAACCAATGCACGGTCGCTTACGCGGGTCTCGTCGGCGCGAACGACGGCCTCATCTACGACGGCGGCGGCTTCATCGCGCAGAACGGTCGCATGCTCCTCGAGGCGCCGCGCTTCACCGAGAGCTTCGCCGCGGTCACCGTCGATCTCGATCGCACGCGCCGTCTGCGCGCCGAGAACACGACCTGGCGCAACGATCAGGAAGCGTTTGCCGCGCTCGCCCCCTCCGTCCGTCACGTGAAGATCGAGGAGCCCACCACCGGACGCGACACGCTGACTTTTGCTCCTCCGCGCAACGCGAGCTTCTTTCTGCCTTCCGAAGAGACGCCCGTGCCGCCACGCGTCGCCTTCTGCGAGGACCTGCTCGACGCCCTCGCGCTCGGGATCGGCGACTACTTCGAGAAGACGCGCGCCTTCAAGACGATCGGGGTCGCGCTCTCCGGCGGCCGCGACAGCTTGCTCTGCCTCCTGCTCGCGCACCGCTGGGTGCTGCGCCGCCACGCCGCGATGGGCGCCGCCGGTCAAAAGGCCAAGGTCGCCGAGATTTTGCGTGCATTCTACATGCCCACGCGGTTCTCCTCCGCCGAGACGCAGCTCGCGGCGCAAAAGGCCGCCGAGGAGCTCGGGGTCCCGTTCGCGATCGTTCCCGTCGACGACGCCTTCACGCGCGAGCTCGAGGCCATGGCGCCGATGCTGCAGCCCGGCGAGACGATCACGCCTCTCACGAAGCAGAACATCCAGGCGCGCATCCGCGCCGAGCGCATGTGGAACTGGTCCAACTCGGCGGCCGGGCTCTTCTTGCAGACGAGCAACATGAGCGAAAAGGCCGTCGGCTACACGACGATCGGCGGCGACATGGAGGGCGCGCTCAGCGTCATCGCGAACGTCCCGAAGACCGTCGTGAATTACCTCCTCGATTACCTCTACGAAAGCACGCGCTCGGAAGGCATCCGGCTCACGCTCGTCAAACCCGCGAGCGCGGAGCTCGCAGCCGACATGGAAGACGAGAAGGACCTGATGCCCTTCCCCGTCCTCGACGCGTGCTTTGCGCTCTACGCGGGCGAGAAGATGAGCATCCCCGAGGTCCTCCTCGCGCTCCGTTCGATCTTCCCCGACCACGATCCGAAAAAGCTCGAAGCGTGGTCGTCCAAGTTCGGGCGCCTCTTCACCCAGTCGATCTACAAATGGGTGCAGACGCCCCTCTGCCTGCACGTCGGCAACCTGGATCTCGATCGCGAACGCGCTCTCCAGCTCCCGGTCGTGCAGAAGACCGAGTGGTGAAGATCAGCGGCGACGGCGACGGCGACGCATGAGCGCCGAGAAGCCGAGCGCCGAGGTGCCGAGGACGATCAAGGATCCGAACGTGTCGTTGCGCCGCGACGCGCTCGTGCAGCCGCCGTCGCTCTGCCGCGTGGTGTTGTTCGCGTTCGCGCCTGCATCCGCCGCCTGATCGGAGAAGCGCGTCGCCTGGTGGAGGTTCGTCACGGTCGCCTGATCGGGCACCGGCTCGAGGCGGAGATCGCCAATCGCCAGCGCGTCGACCGGCAAGACCGCGCGCAGCCTCGTCACCCAGACGTTCGACGGGTTTTGCATGCCCTTGAGCGCGAGATCGAGATCGTCGAAGCCCTTGCAGCGATCGGTCGACGGGGGCACGTAGCTGCCGCCGTCATCGAGCGAGCCCTCGGCGGGACCCGCGTCACGTCTCGCGCCCGCGTCACGCCTCGGGCCCGCATCACCCGCGTCGCCCGCGTCGCCCGCGTCGCCCAGAGCACCGGCGTCGCCCGCGTCGTCCGAGAGCACACCGCCATCCCCCGCACCTTCGAGCCGGATGCGAAGCTCGGCCCCGACGAGGCGCGTCGCATCGCGTTCGGGATTCCCGGTTATCGCGTCCGCCGTGTCCGCACGCTGCTGCAGGCCGACGGCACACCGCGCCACGACGTCCGCACGGACACGTACCCGGCCGTCCCGGAGATCCTCCGCGTGGCTCCGGGCTTCGACCGCGC
>CAXSGV010000204.1:0-1184 GCA_964236615.1 uncultured Polyangiaceae bacterium | reverse complement strand
GTCGCCCGCGTCGTCCGAGAGTACACCGCCATCCCCCGTGTCGGCGATCTCGTTTGTGTCTTGCCCCGCGTCGAACGGAGGCTGCGCGTCTTGATCGAAGGTGACCCCCGCGTCGCGATCGCATGGCGTGCCCGTCGGGACGTTGGGGCTCGCGCTCGACGTGCCGCTCGGGTTCGGTGTCGCGTAACCGCGGCAGCTCGCGAAGTACGCGTCGGCGAGCCCTGGGTTCGGCGCTCCCGAGCCGTTGTAATACGTGCTCTCGTAGAGGTTCGGGTGGTTCGCGTATTCGGTCAGCCACGACCGACCGCCGTTCTCGGCCATCGCCGCCTGCGACAGCTCCTCGTAGTTGGAGCGCGATTGAAGGCGGTTCCAGGTGAGGTTCGTGAAATCGATGACGCCATCGGGGAAATTCTGCGGGTGGTAGCGCCCTTCGCCGATGACGTAGAGCGTGATGCCGACGCGCGCGCCGACGCCGGCCGCGATCATGCGCAGCGGCAGTGACGCGTCCGCGCCGGGCGACACGATGCGCACCGGTCGCATCGAGCGTTCGTTGCAGACGGGGCGCAGGCGGAGCGCGATGAAGTCGAAGCCCTCGGACACGTAGGCATCGATCGTGGGCTGAATGGCGGGCGGCAGCTCGAAGCCGTGAAGATCGAGCCACTTCACGAGCGCGTTCGGGGACGTCGCGCGCAAGGTGACGGTCTCGTAGGGGCCGACGACCGCTTGCTTGATGACCTCGACCTGACCTTGATCGCCGGCCGACAGGGCGCTGTCGCTGTCTTGCGACGCACAGCCCATGAGCGCGCAGCCGCCGTTGCTGAAGGACTGGAAGGGCGCCGTGATCACGGGCTGCGTGCTCGCGTCGAGCGCCGAAAAGAACTCGTCGTTCGAGACCTGGACCTCGGCGCCCGGATGCACCGGCAACACCCACGAGAACTCCTTGGGATCCCCCGAGTACCGGATCTGATCCCACAGAACGGTCTGCTGCTTCGAGATCGAGAACGCCATCCGGTGATCGGTGACGACGGTGCGCTCGCTCGGAGGGCTGAAACATCCGCCGCACGCGCGTGCCTCGTTCTCGGCGACGCCGCCGTAAGCGATGCACGCCGCAGCCAAGCTCGCCGCAACGAGCGGTGCAAATCGAGTCCTCATAAGCAAAGCTCCTTCGAATGCGCTCGTCCTGG
>CAXSGV010000203.1:0-11000 GCA_964236615.1 uncultured Polyangiaceae bacterium | reverse complement strand
GCCCTCGTTGCCTCGCCCCTGCTCGCGTGCGGCAAGTTCGATACGCCGCCTCCGCCCCCCTTCGATCTGATCGTCCACGTCGAGAGCGATCCTGGCCACCCCGTTCCAGGAGCAGCCGTCGTCCGTAACGGAAAAACGCTCGCGAGCACGACCCCAGACGGGCGCGCGCAGATCCGCCTGACGGGCAACGAAGGCGACACGGTCGAGGTGTTCGTGAAGTGCTCGGACGACTTCCAGTCGCCGGCCAAGCCGATCCTCCTCGCGCTCCGGCGCATGAGCGACACGACGAAGCTCCCCGAATACAACGCGGCTTGTCCGCCCAACGTGCGACGCGTCGTGGTCGCGGTTCGCGCGGAAAATGGCGCGAATCTGCCCGTGACCTACCTTGGCAAAGCCGTCGGACGAACCGATGCGTCGGGTGCCGCCCATGTCCTTCTCGCGATGCACCCTGGTGATCAGTTCGAGCTCGGGCTCGACACCGGCAAGGAACCGCGCCTGAGCCCCCAGAACCCGAATGCGCTCTTCGTCGTCAAACCCATGGACGACATCCAGTCCTTCGACGTGAAATTCACCGTCGCCAAGCCCAAGCCGGCCTTCGTGCCGAAGAAGGAACGCCCGCGGGAGATCAAGAGCTCCGCGCGTTCCACCTTCTAGCTGGAGAGCGCCGGCGAGTTTCTAGTCGGCGACGATTCCAGCTACGATGGGGCGATGACCTTGACCAGCGTTGCGCGTGGCGTCTCGATCGGGTTGGTGTTCTTCGCGAACGCGAGCTGCGGAAAATTCGAAGATCCGCCGGCGCCCACCTACGACGTCATCATCAAGGTCGACAGTGATCCGAACACGCCGCTCCCTGGCGCCGTGATCGTCCGCAACGGCAAAGACCTCGCGACGACCGACAACACCGGCAAGGCCAAGCTCCCGCTCGTGGGCGCCGAAGGTGACAACCTCGACTTCACGGTGCGCTGCCCGCCGGACTTCATGGCGCCGCCCAAGCCCATCAACGTGACGTTGCGTCGCGCATCACGTATGCCCGAATACAACACCGCGTGTCCGCCCTCGGTTCGCAAGATCGTGATCGCGGTGCGCGCTGAAGGCGGCGCCAACCTGCCTGTCACCTACCTGGGCAAGCCCGTCGCGAGAACGGACGCGTCGGGCGCCGCCCACGTGCTTCTTGCGATGAAGCCGGGCGATCAGTTCGAGCTCGGTATCGACACCCACGGCTACGAGCGCCTGCGGCCCCAGAACCCGACGGCCACGTTCGTCGTGAAGCCCAAGGATGAGATCCAGGGCTTCGAGGTGAAGTTTGCGCTCGAAAAGCTGAAGGTTGTCTATAAGGCCGGGCCCGCGCGACCGACCCGCGTTCGCTGAGCGGAGCCCCTCGCAAGAGGTGGCTCGCCTAGATGTAGGGAAATTCCTCATTGGATCGCTGATTTATCACCAATGGATAAATCCGGATCCAGTTGAAGAGGAATATTGCAGCCAGCGTAGAAAAGTGTACCGTCGGTAAAACCACGGAATATTGAACGTTAGGCGGAATCGAGCTCCGCTTCACCTACCCCCGCCGACCATGGCACGAACCATGGATAGGGGAAGGGACGACACGGCAGCACGGCGGACGCGGCACCCCACGCAACCACGGAAGGCAACGGACATGAATTCAGGCGCTGACAAGAGCAAGCCGACGAAGCGCCCGCGAGGACGTGGTCTTCAGCCCCGTTCACTCCGCGGCACCCGTGGCGCCGTGCTCGTCGAGTACGCGCTCCTTCTCGTCGGGGTCGCCATTCCCGTCGTCGTCGGCATCGTCGCCGCCGGTACGATCATGCTCGCCCAGTACCAGAGCGGCCGCGATTCGATTCTGCAGCCGTATCCCTGAATTCTCGTAGGAGTGCGCCTGGGCGCCGAGTGAGCGACACGAGTGAGCGATACAACGCGCTGCTCAATGAAGTGAGAACGTCGAGGGGTTGAATGGTTCCGTTCTTGGTGGCAGCCGTCGTCGTTGCCTTGGTAGCCGCATATACAGATTGGAGGACTGGGGAAATCCCCAATTGGCTGACGTTCGGTACACTCGGAGTCGCCCCAATAGCCCACGTCGTACGCGCACTGACAGCAGGCGTGGATACGAAGACGGCATTGATGGAGGGGGCATTCTCGATTTGCGGAGCTCTCCTCTGCGGCCTCGTCCCGATGATGCTCTACAGCAAGGACGCGATCGGCGGTGGGGACGTGAAGTTGTTCGCTGCTCTCGGCGCTCTCTGCCGGCCGATGATTGGTGTCGAAGCCGAGATGTACGGGTTCTTCGCAGCGGCCCTCATCGCCCCTGCCCGACTCGCATACGACGGCAAGCTTTTCAGGACTCTGAAGAACGCCGCTTTCCTGATGGTGAATCCCTTCCTTCCCAAGGAAAAGAAACACGCCATTGAACAGGAGATGATGACGTGGTTCCGAATGGGTCCAGCAATCTTCGTAGGAATGGTCATCACCGCGTTTTTACATTGGAGGTCGCCGTGAAGAAGTCGCTGAGGAAGAACGAGCAGGGTGCGGTTCTGGCGGAGTTCATGGTCGCCATTGTGCCTATGCTGCTTTGCTTCTTCGTATTCACGCAGATTGCGCACCTCTACACCGCGAACCTCGTGTTCAAGCACGCGGCCAACGTCGCGGCCCGCGCGACCGTCGTCATCGCTCAGAAGGAGCTCAACCCCGGTAAGAACGGGGAGGAGAGCGACATCACGGACGCTGCCAAGGCGGCCCTCGGCCCCTGGAATGAGGCCCTCACGAACGTGAGCGTCTCGCACACGACGGCGGGCGAGCAGTACGGCGTCATCACGACGACGACCACGGCGACCTTCACGTGCGCAGTTCCGATGGGTCGTCAGTTCGTTTGCCCCGGTGGTACCCGCACGATGACCCAAGCCGTCGCGCTGCCGCTCCAGGGCGCGCGTTACACGGAGGAGTAGCCGTGAACACGCAATCCTTTGCCCGTTCGTTTCGTAAATTGTTTTCGGAGGCTCCCATGATGCAGACCGCAATGGCCAAGACGGCAATGGCCAATCGAAAAGGCCTTCAAGGTGGGCTCGCGAGCGATCAGCGCGGCGCGGTCATGGTCGTCGGCCTCTTCATGGCGCTCTCCCTCATCGGCTCGCTCTGGTACATCATCGGAATCGGCGACGCGGTCGTCTTCCGGGATCGCGCGCAGGAAGCGGCCGATGCCGTGGCGTTCTCTTCAGCCACGGTGCACGCACGCGGCATGAACATGATCGCGGCGATCAACATCATCATGTTCGCGCTCGTGTCGCTCTACCTGATCATGACGATCATCGACATCATCATGGCCGTCGTCGAAGACGCGCTGTTGATTTGCAGCTTGACCGTGATCGGCGCGCCCTTCTGCGGCGAGCCCTACGCCGCGGTGAAGGAGTTCCACACCGGCTACCACGCCATTTGGAACGGCTACTGCCAAGTCCTCAGGGTGGCGCTTCCGGGCGCCGGCCTTCTGCAGTCGGTCGTCGGTATCGGCGCTCCGTTTGGTGGTCTCGTCGCCGGCATCAACGTCGCCGGTGACTACGACCAGTCCGGTCTCGCCTTCTCGAGCTCGATGGCCCCTGGCTTCACGGGCTTCGGCGGCGGCGACGCCACATCGCAGGGCTCGGCAGCAGCGGGCGCGGCGGGCTCCACGCCAGGCAGTGAGACCAAGGGTGGCGGCCTCGGCAAAGCAACCTTCCGCATCGGCCTCCCGGTCGAGAACGAAGACCTCAAAGAGATGTGCGGTCACTCGATCCAGCTCGTCGGCGAGGCGATCAAAGACATCCTGAAGAAGATCCCCGTCGTCGGCAGCATTCTGACGTTCAAGGTCGACGTTGTCGGGTTCGGCATCGACATCTGGGAAAAGGTCGAGAACAAGCTCGCTGACCTCGCCAAGGAGGGTCTCTGCCCTTCCAAGTTCCACGCGGCGGGCATTCTCGACATGAACCACGACGGCTCCGCCGACATCCCTTGGGAGAACGGGCTTCCCGGTGCCGGCTCCAAAAAGATGTGGGGCTCGGCGAAGAACGGTAACGACTGGATGCAGGTCTGGGGCTTCATCTTGAACCCCGAGTTCAAGTCGGCCAACTCGGCGGTCGGTGCCGGCGACCACTCGGAGGACAAGGTCTCGCTCGCCAAGACGAAGGGAGCCGGCGGTGTCCGTGTCACCCAGCCGAACGTCCCTGCCATGTACCTGGCGCAGGCCGAGTTCTACTTCGACTGCCAGGGTGGCTGGGATGAGGACGACTGCAACGGCAGCAACGACGAGCTGTCCAAGGCCCTCTACTCGATTCGCTGGCGCGCTCGTCTCCGCCGCGTCCGTACCCCCGACATCGGCGGCATGCTCGGCGATTACCTCGGTCAGATCCTCAGCAGCGACGGCGTGAAGCAGTGGGCGCGCGGCGCGCTCAAGAACAGCGACGCCTTCAAGAAGACGTACCTCGGTGTTCAGAAGCTCGCTGAGAAGTTCGGCGGCACCGGCGGCACGGGACAGCAGTGGACGCGCAAGGCATTCGCCTGGCTCATCAAGGAAGACGGCGGCATCGACAAGGCCATCGACGCGGGCGCGGGCGCAATCCCGGGCAACGATCCCAACGCAGCCAAGCCTGGCGTCTACCACTGAGGAATGAGGAAAACTGCCATGAGCTCCACCAAGCAAAGCGGTTCACGCAAGCGCGTCTCTCGCCTTCGCCGCCTCCACCGCACCCGCGGCGCGGCGATGGTCGAAGCGGCAATCGTCCTGCCCGTCCTCACCATCTTCCTCGGCCTCATGATGTTCGTTCGCGCGCAGTACAGCGCGAAGCTCTTCGCGATGGCCGATGCGCGGCAGAACGCCTGGGACCGCGCAGTGCACGCCGACTGCGGCGGCGGTAGCGGCGGCGGCACCGCCCCTTCGCTCGAAGTACCTGACCCTCCGAACGGCACGAAGGACAAGGTCATCAGCCCAGGACCTTCCGAAGGCGCCAAGCGGCAGGGTTTGGACAAGCTGCTCCGCAAGGTGGAGTGGAGCGCGAACGCGACGACTTCAGTCTCGCGTTACTCGGGAACGGTCAGCAGCCGCTCGTACGTCTTCTGCAATGAAGAGAACTACGGTGACGGCGGGATGTTTGGAATGCTCAAAGGCTTTGTGGGTTTCGTGTCGTCTTTCTGGAGAGGGGGCCTCCTCTAACGAGGGGGTTAAGGAGCCACCATGTTGCCTTTCGGATTTCTCCTGTGGGCCAAGAAGAAGCGCGACGGCTATTCACCTGCCAAGAAGCGCCGCAACGACGGAATCAAGCGTGTGGTTGCCTACACGCTCGGCATGATGGCAGTCGTCGGAACGTGCTCGCTGCACTCCGCCAAAGCCGATATCGCCGAGTCGTCACTGGCACTCGGGCGAGAGCTCACGCCACTCGCTGATCTTCTCCACGAGAACAACAAGATCACGATGAACGGACAGCCCGTCTTCGTCTCGACCGGCACCACGTCGCAGTCGATGAAGACGGTGCTCAACCGCTTCGAAGACAACTGCCGCTCGCACAACGCGCTCTTCGCCGAGCCGTGGAAGGATCTCCCGGAAGTCTTCGCTGCCGACAAGGCCCCTCTCAACGCCAAAGCAGCAGAGCTCACGAGCATGGGCGTCGTCCGCAACGAGACCGCCAAGGAAGGCGTCGTCATGTGCTTGGTGCGTGACGAAGGCGTCACGTTCCGCGACTCCATGAAGGAGTTCGCCAAGACGAAGGACCTCGGTAAGATCGGCCGCCTCCGTTACGCCTACGTCACGCGCAGCCCGAAGACCGGAAGCTCGTTCGTGATCACGGCGTGGACCGAAGGCAAGTTCGATCTCGGGAAGTTCGTTCCCGAAGGAAAGAGCGACGCATACGGTACCGACTCGCCCGACTACCCGCGCCCGCCGAGCTCGCAGCGCATGCTCTCGGCGAACCTCGACGGAACCCCCTACGGCGTCCGCATCTACGGATCCGCCGCGGAGCCCAAAGCCATCATCGACTTCTACGACACGCAGATGGACACGGCGGGCTGGCACGTCATCGCGCCGCCCAACGCCGAAAAGTTCGGACGCATCTACATGAAGGGCAACGTCGAGATCGCGCTCGGATCAGCAAAGAACTCCGAGGGCACCACCGTCGTCTCGCTCGGCGAGATGGGCGTCGCCCCGGAGAAGGGGCTCGTTCCTCCGCCGCGCTGACCCAGACTGCGGATCGAAAAGCAAGAGCTCGCGGCATCACGCGAGCAACGACGCGAGCCTGGCCCTCACAAGCCAGGCTCGCTGCAATTTTACGCCATGAGCACCACGCGTGCTTGGTCTGCTTTCCTGCGCGTGAAATGACAGCTAATCTGTGAGCCGCATGAACCGACGCGCCCTTTTGATCGCCCTCGTGGTTGCAGGCCTGGGCGTCTTTTTGATGGTCCTGTACCAAAAGCGTTTCGAAACCGAAGCCTCAGGCGGTGAGCGCATCAAGCTCCTGATCGCCGTGAAGCCGATCGAACGCGGCAAGGTCATCACCGAAGAGATGGTCGCGACGCGTGAAGTTCCGCAGGCCTACGTCGAGGACCGCGCCATCAAGGAAGTCGAGAAGGCGAAGATCCTCGGCCTTCGCGTCGGCAACCCGGTGCAAGCACAGCAGACGGTCATGTGGACCGACCTCGTGACGTCGAGCGAGGAGCGCCGCGATCTCAGCTCACTCGTTCAGCCTGGCAACCGCGCCGTCTCCGTTCGCACCGCCCGCGAGGACACGAGCATCGCGCTCATCCGTCCCGGCGATTACGTCGACGTCATCGGCGTCATGGCGCAAGGGGCGCAAGGCGCAGGTCAGAGCGACGCGCGCGCCGCAGTCGTTCTTCTCCAGCGTGTTCTCGTCCTCGCGACCGGTCTGGAGACCTCGCCGGATGCAGTCGATGTGAAAGATCGCCCCGGCGGCGACCGCGAGTCGCTGCTCACGCTCAGCCTCACGATTCCCGAGGCGCAGCTCATCTCACTCGCGTCCGAAAAGGGTCGCATCGCTGTCGCCCTCCGTAACCCGGAAGACCAGCGCACGGCCGAGCGCATTCCCGACATCTCGTCGAACTCGCTTCTCAACAGCACGGAGCGTGAAGGTATCAAGGGCGTTCGTCGCCCTGGCAGCGGCGGACCCACTCGGATTGATGAGGGAGCGAAATGACGATGAGAACCGCGCGTGCGGTAGCAGCAGCAGTTGCAGTATCGGTCGTCAGCTTTTCTGCCGTTTCAACCTTCTCGCCGTCGACAGCGTTCGCTCAAGGGAAGAAAGACGATCACGTCGAGGAGCTCGCCATCGCGATTGGCGAAACGAAGACCATCCCCGCCGCCGGGGTGAAGAACTTCTCCGAAGGCGCGCCGGGCATCGTCGACGTGCGCCTCACCCCCGCAGGTGACCAGTTCATCATCGTCGGCAAGAAGGCCGGCACGACGACGCTGCTCCTCATCAAGAACGACGGCACGCAGTTCACCTGGCAGATCAGCGTCTCGAACAAGTCACCCGCCGCCGTCGAGCGCGAGCTCCAGCAGCTCATCGAAGGCATGAGCGGCGTGCGCATCCGTCGCGTCGGAAGTCGCTTCTTCCTCGAGGGCGGCGTCTCCACCGAGGCGGAGCTCAAACGCGTCCAGCAGGTCGCGCAGCTGTTCCCCGGCCAGGTCGAGTCTCTCGTCACTGTCGGCTCCGGCGGCGCGGCCGATCGGAAGCTCCTCATCCGTCTCGACTTCTTCTTCGTCCAGTACGATCGCACCTCGAGCTACGCGGTCGGTCTCGGCTGGCCGGACTCGATCCTCGGCAAGGATGCAGCGGGGCAGGCGCAGGTCCTCCAGACCCAGTTCCAGTACGACTTCATCTCGAAGACGACGACCGCGGCGCAGGCCTCGATCGTCAACCAGCCGCTGCCGCGCCTCGACATCGCTTCGCGGCACGGTTGGGCGAAGGTCCTCAAGCAGTCGACGGTCATCACCTCGAACGGCTCCGAGGCCACCTTCAACAGCGGCGGCGAGCAGAACTTCCTCAACTCGACCGGTCTTCAGACGACCATCGTCAAGATCACGTTCGGTACGAACGTCACGGTGCTCCCGCGCTTCGACTCGCAGAGCAAAGAGATCGAGATCAAGCTCGACGCCGACATCTCCGATCTCGTCGCGCCGGCCACCGGCACTCTCCCGGGTCGCGTTGTCACGAAGCTCGCCACGTTCGTGAACTTGAAGCTCGGTCAGGCGCTCATCCTCTCCGGTATCCGCACGCGCGCCGAGACGCACAGCGTGTCGGGCCTCCCGGGGCTCAGCTCGGTACCCGTCCTCGGCATTCTCTTCGGTAGCCACTCCGATACGCAGAACGAGGTCGAGGGCGCCGTCTTCATCATCCCGAGCATCATCGAGACCGTGCCGAAGAGCGCGATCGAAGTGATCAAGAACGCGCTGTCGTCGTACGAGGATTACTCGGGCGATATCGACAAGGTCGACTCGTACAACAAGACACCACCGGCCGCGAAGTAGTCGGCAGGACGAAGGAAGGAAGCACTTGAGCGCAAGGACAGTCGACCCGGGGGCGAGCTTCGCCACCCACGTTCAGGTCCTCATCCAGATGGATGACGGCACCGAACGGAACGAGCTCGTCCCCGCGACGGGCCCGATCAGCATCGGCCGCCATGCGCAGTGTGTGCTCCGTCTCGATAGCGACCTCGTCTCGCGGCAGCACGCCGTGGTCGAGGTCGGTCCTGCCTCCATTCGCGTCGAGGACGTGTCGACCAACGGCACGATGGCGGGCGATCTCTTGCTTCGCCGCCAAGCGGTCGAGGTGCCATACGGCACCGCGATCGTCCTCGGTAACTTCACCGTCTACTTCGTGCAGCCCGGGTCCGCAGTCTCGGGCGCGCACAAGCAGCCGTCGGGACCTCCGGGCCAGCGCGCCGCGCAGCAGCGACCGCACATGAACACGACCGGCCAGCATCCGATGCAGGGCGGCGTCGCGACCGGCCAGCACATGGCGATGACGGGTGGTCATCCGCTCACGGCCGGGTTCAACATCACCGGGCCGCACGGCATGAACATGACGGGCCCGCAGCCCAACGTCGAGATCAACCACGGCCACGGCGGCATGCCGGGCACCACGGGTGCAGCCGCCATCGCGGCGATCGCCGCGGGCGCCGTCCTCTCGCAGGGACCCATCACCACGCCGGAGATGCTGCAAAAGCGGCAAAAAGACGCCATTCTCCGGCGCGAGATCCACAAGCTTCTGGTCGAGCACCTCGACCTTGCCACGATGGACGCGAGCAAGCTCGACGACCCATCGATGCGCCCGAAGGTCCTCGGCGCGCTCCGCCGGATCGTCGGTCAGATGGACACGCGCATCCCCGCGGACATGGACCGCGACACGCTCATCGGCGAGCTCGCCGACGAAGCCGTCGGCCTGGGCCCGCTCGAGCGCTTTCTCTCCGACCCGACCATCACTGAAATCATGGTCGTCGATCCGAACACGATCTACATCGAGCGGAACGGCAAGCTCACGCTCTCCGAGACGCGCTTCACCGACGACGATCGCGTGCGCGCCGTCATCGAGCGCATCGTCACGCCGCTCGGTCGTCGTATCGACGAGTCGTCACCGCTCGTCGACGCCCGCCTCAAGGACGGCTCGCGTGTGAACGCGATCATCAAGCCGCTCGCTCTCCGCGGGTCGTGCATCACGATTCGAAAGTTTGCGAAGACGCCGCTCACCCTCGAGAAGATCATCGGCTTCGGCGCGATGACGGCCCAGATGGGCCTCTTCCTCATGCGGAGCGTCATCGCGAAGAAGAACATCGTCATCTCCGGCGGCACCGGTTCTGGAAAGACGACGCTCCTCAACGTGCTCTCGAGCGCCATCCCCGGCGAGGAGCGCATCGTCACCATCGAGGACGCCGCCGAGCTCCAGCTCAAACAGCCCCACGTCGTGTCGCTCGAAACCCGCCCGGCCAACCTCGAAGGCCGCGGCGAGTTCACCATCCGCGATCTCGTGAAGAACGCCCTCCGCATGCGTCCCGATCGCATCGTCGTCGGAGAGTGTCGTGGTGGCGAAGCGCTCGACATGCTCCAGGCCATGAACACCGGCCACGACGGATCGCTCACGACGACCCACGCCAACTCACCGCAAGAGGCCATCGCGCGCCTCGAGACGCTCGTGCTCATGGCCGGCGTCGATCTCCCGATCCGCGCCATCCGCGATCAGATCGCCGGCGCGGTGCACGTCATCGTGCAGCAATCGCGCTTTTCCGACGGCTCGCGCCGCGTCAGCGCGATCAGCGAGGTCATCGGCGTGAACGACGAGGGCAGCATCGAGATGCGCCCCATCTTCGAGTTCATTCGCACCGGCACCGGCTCGAAGAACAAGGTCATCGGCGAGTTCCGCGCGACGGGCTACCTGCCGTCGTACTTGAACGACTTCATCGTCATGGGTCTCGTGAAGCGGGGAGAGAACTATCTATGATCCTCGAAGCGTTGCCGGGAAACCCCCAGGGCCTGGGCGCCGTCATGACGACGGAGCTCCTTCGAAGCGGCAGCATCGCTCTCGTGGCGGTTGGCCTCTTCATCTCGATCTGGTCGGCAACGGCCGATCAGACGGGGCCTGCCTACCGTTACTGGGGTCGCTACACGTCGTCGCTCGAGCGCAAGCTGCGGCCACAGTTCATCTGGACGAAGGGCAGCACGATCGCGATGGGTCAGCTCGGCGCGGTCTTCGCGCTGCTCCTCGCGGAGATCCTGTTCGGCGTTCCGTTCTGGGGCCTCGGGCTCATCATGATCATCTTCGTCCCTACGTTTTGGGTCGAGAAGATGCGCAAGGAGCGGGTCGAGCTGATCGAGAAGCAGCTCGACGGCTTCATCCTCGCGCTCTCGAACGCGCTCAAGACCACGCCCAGCATCGGCGCTGCGTTCAACTCCATCTCGGCCATTCTCCAAGATCCCACGCGCCAAGAGATCGAGCTGTGCGTGAAGGAGATCAAGGTCGGCA
>CAXSGV010000202.1:5436-11005 GCA_964236615.1 uncultured Polyangiaceae bacterium | reverse complement strand
AGCGCAGCTCATCTTGACGGTCCCGCTCTACGACGGCGGCCTTCGCTACGGCCAGCAAGCCGAGCGCGAGGCTATCTTGAATTCGGCGAAGATTGCCAAGGACGCGGCGCTGCGCCAGGCGCGCTCCGAGGTGCGCACCGCGTTCGAGGCCGTGGGTCGCGCCGACGACGCGCTCGGCCTCGCGCGCGACGCAGCGCGCCTGGCGAAGGAGTCGCTCGACCTCGCGACGATTGCCTACCGCGCCGGTGCGACCACGAACCTCGAGGTCGTCGACGCCGAGCGTCGCAGCCGCGACGCTGAAACGCAGGCCGCAATCGCCGAGGACGTCGCCAGGCAAGCCCGCCTCGATTTGCTCGCCGCGAGCGGACGCTTCCCCGACCTGAAGTAGGCCCGAGCGGGCCGCGCCCTTAGCCTTTTTTGCTGCTCGAAGGCGCCGACTGCGCACCAGCGGCGGCGATCGAGGCGTTCTCGTGCGCGACGCGCGCGCGAAACTCTTCGATGCTCTCGTCGACGTTGCGCCAGCGATGACCGCCCGAGCTCACCGGCGCGACGAAGTCGCTGGGGATGCTATTCGGGGAGCGCTCGTCGCTGTCGGCAGCCTGACGGCCAGCCATCGAAATGGCGGCGACGACCCCGACGATGACGACCACGAGTGCGATGACTCCCAGCGCGAGCAGCATTGCTTTTCCCCTCTTTCACGCTGTTGAACGGCGGCCACTCTAGTACGAACGTTGGGAAGTGACCACTCGCCAGCGGAACGCCACGATCCTGGCGCTCGTCGTCCTCGCGGCGGCGGGCCTCGCCGTTTTCAGTGGCGGTGCGGGCACGGGCGGCGGCTCCGCAGGCGGCCGAGCGAACGTCCTCGACGCGGTGCCCGAAGACTCGTTTCTCGTCGCCACGCTTTCGGTTCCCGCACTTCGCGCTTCGCCGATCGCCGCGCCTCTCATCAAGCTTGCTTCGTCGCTCGGCGGGATGGGCAACGCGGAGAAGGAATGCGGCTTCGATCCGTTCGCGCGCGTCGAGCAAATGGCGGTCGCCGTACCGGAGGAGTCGACCGGCGAGCTCGGCGTGATTGTCGCCGGCACCCTCGACGCGACCGAGCTCATCACGTGCGCGAAGAAGGTGATTGCTGCGCGTGGCGGGTCGGCGACGGCCCTTCCTTCGCCCGAGCACCCGAGCTTCACGATCATCGAAGAGGCGTCGGCGCTCGAAGGAAAGCCGAGCCTCGCGCTCGGCAAGCAAGGTCTCCTGCTCGTCGGCAAAGGCGCGTGGCTGACGAAGATGATGGAGACAGCGGAGGGCAAACGGCCTTCGCTGAAGAAGAACGAGCGGCACATGGCGCTCCGCTCAGGGGCAGGCGAAGGGAGGTCGGTCGTGCTGACGGTGCTCCTTCCTGCGGCTCTCCGGAATCGGCTTCGCAGCGAGATGGTCGGAGAGCTCGACGGCGAGGCCGCGAACCCGAGCATGGCCGGCGTGCTTGGCGTGAACAGCGCCGCCGTCGCGCTCGCTGCCGGCACTCCCGGCGGCATGACCGAGCTTCTTGCCGAGCTCCAATGCGACACCCCCGAGGCTTGCACCCAGGTGCGTGCCCTCGTCGAGCGCAAGCGCGCTCTATGGTCGAAGGACATGAGCTTTCGCTTCATCGGGCTGGGCCCGGTCTTCGACGCCCTCACCGTGTCGACCGAGGGATCGAAGATGTCAGCGAGCACGCGCATGCCTGCCGACGATGCGCGCGTGCTCGTCGAGCGTCTCCTCGATCTCCGTCGCGGCCGCGCGCCGGCGAGCCCCACGAGCCCGACGAGCCAGGCGCTCAGCCCGCCCACGAGCGAGGTCATTTCCGCAAAGAAGGACGCCGGTACCGGGCGCCGATAGATTTTCGCTGGAGCGACGATTACCTTGGGAAGCCCTTACCTTTCGGGAACACCCATGGCGGCAAACGACATTCTCGAGCTCACCCACGCGAATTTCGATCTCGAAGTCTTGAGAGCGGAGACGCCCGTGCTCGTCGACTTCACAGCCACGTGGTGCGGCCCCTGCAAGATGATCGCGCCGATCCTCGAGGACATCGCGGCCGAGTATCCCGGCAAATACAAGGTCGCACGATGCGACATCGACGACTGCCCCGACATCACGAAGCGCTACGGCATTCGCAGCGTCCCGACGGTGATCGTGTTCCGCGGTGGCGAGAAGCGAGCGCAGAACATCGGCGTCACGAACAAGGAGACGCTCCTCAAGCTGCTTGAAAGCTGAGAGCGCCACGATCCCCGCATGTCCGTGACCGACCCGCGTCTACTTGCCCTGCGCGACCAACTCGCGGGCAAAGTGCTGACCGGAAGCAACGGCGTGCTGTACCACCTGCGCGATCGTATCGGCGAGGGCGGTCAGGGCTGGGTGTTCACCGCCAACTGGGACGAGCCGGGCGGCTTCGTCGTCATCGTGAAAGTCCTGCGGCCGGACTCGATCTCGACCGATGCGCTGCGGCGCTTCCAGCGCGAGGCCGAGGTTTTGCGCCTCCTATCGACGACAGGTCGACCGAACCCGCACATCGTTCGCTTCTTCGATCACGCCGTCGCGAACATGCCTTCGCCGTTCGGCGGCGAGCCGCTCATCCTCCCCTTCACCGTGCTCGAGTACGTGAACGGCCTCACGCTCGAGCAGGTGCTCGACACCACGAAGGGCCGTGGGCTCGCAGTCGAGCGCGTGCGGCGCATTCTTCGCCAGGTCGTGCAGGCGCTCGATCTCGTGCACCAGCAGAAGGTCGTGCACCGCGATCTCAAGCCCTCGAACATCCTCCTCGCCAACGAGGCCGGCGCCGAGATCGCCAAGGTCACCGACTTCGGTCTCGTAAAAATGGTCGAGATGAACTTGCAGCGAACGACGACGCTCGCCGGCGCCTCGCTCGGCTATGCCCCGCCCGAGCAATACGAGCAGGGCAACCAACGCGTCGGCGTTCGCACCGACGTCTTCTCGCTCGCCGCGATTGCGTTCGAGGTCCTCGCGGGCAAGCCAGCGTTTCCATTTCGCGAGACCGAGAACCCGCTCCTCATCGTCACACGCATCCTCAATGGTCCTCGCCCGTCGCTTGCGCGCACGATGGATGCGCTCGCGCCCGAGCTCCGCGCACGTCCCGATGTGGTTGCAAAGCTCGACTTCGAGCTCGCGCGCGCGCTCAGCCCGGATCCCAAAGATCGCCACGCGACGGTGCAAGAGCTCTGGCAATCCGTCGAACCGCTGCTTCGCGCCGCGACGAGCGATGGCTCGATCAGCATGAATCCGCCGACCGGGCCGCAGCAGGGGAGCTCGCTCCCCTTCCTCGAGACCGTACCCGCGTACGGCACCTCGAAGAGCCCGACGCTCGAGAGCCTCATCCCAGGATTCAACCCGGGGAGCAACAGCAACGTCGTCGCAGCGCGCGAGGTGCCCAGCAACTCGCGCCTCTCGTCGCATCCGCAGGCGGTCGGCCCCGCGAGCGCGTCGTTACCGGCGGCCGCGCAGTCGCGCCCGAGCGCCGCGCCACTGCAACCGGGCTCGGGCCCGCCGCGTTCGGCCGATGTGCGCGTTCGTCCGTCCACGTCGGCCGAGTCTTCGCTGCCGTCCTCGTGGACCTGGCGCGTCGCCACGCGGTCGATCGGGCCGGGCGTCGTTCGTTCCGCTACGTTCGCGCCCGATGGCCACACCGCCGTCGGCGTCGGACCCGGCGGGCTCGCGCGCTGGGATCGCGAGTGGGTCGGCGTGGCGCTCCCCACGGGCATCGACACGCGCCTCGTGCGCGGCCTCAAGCGTCTTCGCAACGGTGACGTCGTCCTCGTCGGCGATCGCGGCCTCGCGGTGCGCGTCGCGCCGAGCGGCGTTCACGAGATGTGGTCGTTACCCGATCGCGATGCGAGCTACCACGCCGTGTACGCCGACGAGCGTAGCGGCCTCCTCACGCTCGTCGGCGATCGTCCTTCGCGGCAGCAACGCGGCAGCGCCCCCACGATCGGCACCATCCTCCAAATCGTCGAGGGGCGCGTCACGCTGGCGGCCGACGTCGTCGGCACGCAACGCCTTCGTGCCGTCACGCGGATCGTCAGCGGGTCCATGCTCGCGTGCGGCGATTGGGGCACGCTCACACGTCTCGACGGCGGCGTGGCCGAGCTCGTGGGCACGCTCTGCGGCGGACACCTCCTCGCGATCGAAGGATTGCCCGACGGCGGCGCGGCCACGGTAGGCGCGGGCGGTCACGCGCTCTACATCACGCCGCGTCTCGAAGGTCAGCTCGAAGCCGTGCAGACCACACGCGATCTCATGGCCGTGTCCGTCAGCGAAGACGGCTCCGCGTGGGCCGGGGCCGCGCAAGCCCGCATCCTCCGCCGCTCGCGCGACGCGTGGACGCGAATGAGCGGCGACCTCGGGCTCTCGGCCGCCGTCATCGCGGTATGGGCTGGCGCACGTCTCGTGCGCGCCGTCTGCGACGACGGCGCGATGATCGAGGGTCAGCTCAGTTGAGGCCGTGACGCCGTGACGCGGCGAAAAATGAGCCGATTCCTGCGACTGCTGATCACGGCGACTGCGATCGCGCACCTCGTGCCTGCCGCCGGCGTGGGGTGGCTTGCGCACCACGCTGGCTTGCCCCTTCCGTGGTTGTTCGGCGTCGTCCTGTTCGTGGGCGGAGTCTTTTTGTTCGTAGCGCGCGCCGGTACCGCGTTGAACGATCGCCGGCGGCATCCGGCGGTGCTCAAGCTCGTCGACATCCCATTTTTCGTCCACTGGTGTGCGGCGTTGTTCACCGTCGTACCGGGTGTGATCGGCACGCTCGTGTCACCGGTGATCGATCTTGCGTACGGCCGCGACGTGACGCTGCCGATGCGTTTTTACTTTTGGACCTACGTCGTGGGTCTCGTGGTCTGCGGCTACGGCATCCTCGTGCGCCGCCGCTTTTACAGCGTAAAAGACGTACGGGTCCGCATCAAGAACCTCGACCCGAAGCTCGTCGGCTTCACAATCGCGCAGCTCTCCGATCTGCACATCGGCGCCATCACTCCGCGCGCGTGGGGTGAGCGCTGGGTGAAGAGCGCAAACGCACGGCAGCCGGACATCACGGTCGTCACCGGGGACATGGTGACGAGCGGAGTCGACTTCCACGAAGAGATCGCCGACGTGATCGGCGCGTTGAAAGCGAAGCTCGGCGTGTTCGTCTCGATGGGCAACCACGACTACTTCGGTGAAGGCGAGCCGCTCATCAGCTTGATCCGCGCACGCGGCGCCAGCGTCCTCCGCAACGAAGGCCGGATCCTCGACCGTGACGGGGCGCGCCTCTACCTCGCCGCCATCGACGACACGTGGACCAAGCGCGACGACATGGACAAGGCGCTGGCTGCGCGCCCCGAAGGCGTGCCGGTCGTCTTGCTCGCCCACGATCCCGACCGCTTCACGATGGCCTCGAAGCGTGGCGTCGACCTCACGCTCAGCGGCCACACGCATGGAGGCCAGGTCGCGGTGCCGTTCCTCGCGAAGTGGCTTTCGCTGTCGCGGCTCACGCACACGTTCCATCTGGGGCTTTATACCGAGGGGGATACGACGCTTTACG
>CAXSGV010000202.1:0-5426 GCA_964236615.1 uncultured Polyangiaceae bacterium | reverse complement strand
TGGCGCCCGCGGTCGTGATCTTGACGTTGGAGGCTGCGTAGCTCGCGGCGTTTGCGCGTTGCGACCTGAACGGCTCGCTCGCTAGAACGTGGTGACGACGACGTTGTCGAACTTCCCGTCCCAGCTCAGTCCTTGCGGCAGGTCGAACAAGCCCATCGCGAGCCGGCAGTCTCCCGTTGCTACGAGGTCCTGACCGCCGACGTCCTTACCGGCAAGACGCGTTTCGGGCAGGGCCACTGCGCCGCCGACGCGTAGCTCCACAGTGCCTGCCGCACGTTTCAGCGTCAGCTCGACTTTCTGCCAGCGCCCGACAGGCAGCGAGAGGACCGCGTGATGCGAGGTGTAGATCACGCCGCCGCCCTGCTCGACGACTGCGCCCCCGAGATTCAGGGACAGTGCATAGCCACTGCTTCCGCAGAAGAGACCGAACGGGTACACAGCGCTCTCGCGATCGATGCGCAGGCTGACCTCGACGCGCAGGTTCGCGGCAGCGGGCACGCCGAGCTGCTTGCTCAGGTATTCCGCGGCTTCCTTCGGCGACGGTTCTGGGACGAGGACGCGCATCGAGTTGGGCGCAGAGACGAACGCCGTCCTGTCGAGGCTCCCGAAAAGGATATGCGAGGTCGTCCACGTTGCGCCGAGGGCCGTCGTATCGAAGTCGTCACAGAAGACGACCCCTGGCGCAGCGGGCGTGCATGGAGAGGAGCCTGGAGCGTCACCCTCCCCGCCGTCGCTCGATCCTCCGTCCTCGGAGCCAACCACGCCGTCCGGTACTACGTAGTAGTCGCGGCAGGATGATCCCGCGACGAGGAGGACGACTGCGGTGACGGCGACGAGCGTCACAGGCGAGATGAGCGTCCTTTGCTCCATCAAAAGACACCGCGAATACCGAGCTGCCCGTTCGCGATCCAGGGCTCGACGACGCGCGCTTGGCTGCTCCGTGACACTGGCTCCCGGCCACGGACGAAGCCGAAGATTGCGACTCCGACGGCTAGGCCCGTCACGACGCCACCTACGATCGAGACGCTCCGCCACGTCTCGTAGGACTCGACACGGGACTGCTCGGATCGCGGGCAACCCCCCTCGGCGTTGCACGAACGATGGAGCTCTGCGTCGCGGCCAAGCGCGACGCCGAGCGAGGTCACCGACACGGCGGCCGACACGGTCGCGACGCCGAGCGCGCACCACCCCGCAGTCCTCCACCGCGCGTGGGTGTCAGCGTCGGCGTCGGCATGCGCGTCAGCGTCGGCAGCGCCCTGCGTCGGCGGCGTGGCCGGCGTGGCCGGCGTGGGCGTCGGCTCTGCTCCGCGTGGCGCAGTCGGCACCGCGACGGGCGCACCCTGCGCCGGCGTTGCCGCGGCACACGTGTCCATCGCGTCGACGCGGGCTTGGATCTCGGCGCGGTGCCGAGTGCCCGGATCCTTCTCCAAGAAGCGGCGATAGAACATGGCCGCCTGCGCGCACGCTCCGTTCAGCCGATGAGCCTGCGCGATGTTGAGGAGAAGCGTCGGCGCGCCCGTCATCGTGTAAGCGCGCTCGAAGCGCCCGATCGCCTCGTCGTACGCGCCAAGATCGTAGAGCCGAGAGCCGTCGTCGAAAAGAGCGCGCGCCGCGCTCGAAGACGCGTCGTCGGCAATGGGTCTCGCGCTCTGCGCGTAGCTGCTCGTCGATGCGAAAAGGAGCACGGCGACAATCACGAAGCCACGAGACAAGCGCGCCGTCACGTGGCGATCAGAACGGGTTCTCAACCCTGTCTCCTATCGGCTGCACCCGCTTGCTACCTGCTGCCTTCGGTTTCCGTTCGCTCGGATGCTTCGAGGCCGAGACGTTGGGCCGGACTGGGCTCGGCGGGTAGGTCGCCGTGGCCTGCGAGGGAGCATCGGCTACCGCCGCGAGACTCGGGTGCTCCACCGGCGCAGGCGTTTCGATCGCTGCCGACGTGCGCGTCGAAGACGACGACCAGCGGTACGAGCCGACGATGGCGATCGCGCATAGCAAGACGCCCGCGGCGGCGACGAACCGGCGGCGCGGCGCGAGAGCCGAAGCACGACGCCCGCGAGTCGCCTTCTCGCGGTGCGGCGGCGCGGCGTCCTCGACCGCTGCGCGCAACGCGAAGAGGAGATCGGCGAGCGTCGGAAAACGATCGGCCGGACGCGCGCTGAGGCCGCGGAGCACCACGGCAGTCAGCCCCGCCGGCACCGGCGACGTCGGCACTGGCGCATCGTCGGACGGACGCGCGCCGTAGAGGCCTTCGTACAAGGCGACGCAGAAGCTGTATTCATCCGTGCGGGCGTCCACGGGTGCGCCCTCGAGCTGCTCGGGCGACATATACGCGGGCGTACCGCAGACGTCGTCACTGACGCTGAACGTCGAAAGACTGTCCTTGTTGCGTGGCGCGGAGTCGCCGTCGCCCCCATGGACGCCCGCCGTTCTCGCCAGCCCGAAGTCGGTGACGCGTGCACGTCCGTCGGCTCCGACGAGGACGTTCGCGGGCTTGAAATCCCGATGCACGAGACCGGCCTGGTGAGCCGCGACGAGCCCCGAGCCGGCGCCGAGAAAGATCCCGACGACGCCTTCCCACTCTGGTTTTTCTTCGCGAAGCCACGCGTGGAGCGTACGTCCTACGACGAGCTCCATCGCGACGAAGACTTCGTCGTTCCATAAGCCGACGTCGTAAATGGACACGACGTTCGGGTGAGAAAGGCGTGCCATGGCACGTGCCTCGCGCAGCAGGCGCTCCTTCGACGCCTGCGCGTGATCGTTCGCTAGGTCCGTGCGCAGCACCTTGATGGCGACACTTCGATGGAGCTCGGGATCGTGCGCGGCGTACACGACGCCCATTCCGCCGCTTCCGATGACGTGCTCGATGCGGTAGCGGCCGAGGCGCGTTCCCGCTTCGAGAGGCGGCCGCGGTGCGTCATCGAAGCCGGGCGCGCGTGACGCGACCAACGTACGATCCCCGGCGTCGTCGAGAAGCTTCGCTGTCTCGGCGAGCAACGTGCAGCAGCTCGGACAGACCGCGAGGTGTGCCTCGATGGCCTTCAACTCGTTCGGCTGCAGTGAACCGTCGAGGTATGCCAAAACGGGCTCGTCCGTGAGGCAATTGACCGACACCGTGTTGCTATCTTACGGGCCAGCAGCGGAGAATGCGACCGGTGAAGGCAAGATTGCCGCTGCCGCTCACGAGCTTTTTCGAACAGCACGCCGGCGCGGCCGACGCAGGCAATCCGGATCTCGAGACGCAGCTAGCGGCTCTCGTCGCGAAGGCCGCGGCTGCCCACCCGCAGGTCACACTCGCGCGCGAGACGTTCGTCGCGCACCTTAGCGCAAGTCTGCGATCGGCGGCGGATCCCGCAGCCGGCTTGGCCACACTTCATATCGCCGATCTCTACCTCGCGTGCGCGTGCGTTGCCGGCGACGCGGCGGCGCTCACGATCTTCGACGCCGCACATCTTCAGCGCGTGTCCAGCTACGTGAAGCGCGTGAGCTCGTCGCCCGACTTCGTCGCGGACGTGTTGCAGACGATGCGGATCAAGCTGCTCGTCGCACGTGACGGTCAGCCTCCCGCGCTCGCGAGCTATGGTGGGCGCGCTCCTCTCGATGCGTGGTTACGGGTCGCCGCCGTCCGCACCGCGCGCACGATGATCATGAACGACGCGCGCTACACGACCTTGCGCACCAGCGACGGAGAGCGTCCCCAGAGCGGCCAGCGTGAACGGACCAATGCCGAGCTGGCGATGCTGAAGGAGGAGGGCGCAAACGAGCTGACGCGTGCGCTCGATCGAACGCTCTCCGAGCTCGACGACCGTGACCGCGTTCTCCTTCGACTTTACTTCGTCGAGGGAATGTCGCTCGCTGTGCTCGGTCGCATCTACCACGTGCACGAGTCGACGATGATGCGCCGCGTTCACGCCCTGCGCGAGCGACTGCTCGACGAGGTGAAGAAGGAGCTTGGCGTCGACTCGCGTGCTTTGGCGAAGGAGATGGCACTGGTCGAGAGTCGCTTGGACCTCCACCTCACCGAACGTTTGCGCGCGCGCCCTCCGGACTAAGGCGGACCGACTTCGGGGGCCCGAGGCGCGGCCGTGTTTGCGCGCTACCGTCGATTTCGGATAGCTCGTTGAAACCGCACGACTTTCGCGAGCGTCGTGACGCCAGGCGTCGCTCAATCGACGAGGGCACGCGCAAGAAGCTCGGGGTGGGAAGGTCTCCTCATTGCCGCAGGTCCACTGCTGGCGCCGAGACTCCAGCCGATGCGAGGTAGCCGATGAATTTCATCTCGAGACGCTTGCTGCGAAAACGATCTCTCGTCGCCGCGGCGATGGGCTTTCTGCTCCTTGGGCCGCTCGGCGCCTGCAACGCGGCGGACGATCCAGCGGCCGGCTCGCGCGACGAGGACGCCGCGGTCCCGTCCGCAGACGTGCTCTCCGGCCAGGACGCCGCGGCCGGGCTTCCCGCGGATGGAAGCAGCCCGGCGATCCTCGAGCAGGACGCGGCGGCCGAAGCATCCGTGCCGGAGGCGGGCACGCTACCCGCGAAGATCCTCGCTCTCTATTTCTTCATGTACAACAGCCCGCGACTCGCCACGATTCTGGCGCAGGCGCCGCAGTACAATCTTTTCTATTTCGCGTTTGCGCTCGGAACCAACAACGGCGGCAACGTCACCTTCTCGGTACCGGCTGCGGCCGGTGGCGAAGCAAGCTTCAAAACGGACGTGGCCGCGTGGAAGGCGAGCGGCCGCACGGCGGTCCTTTCCGTCGGCGGCGGGAGTGACACTGGGCTCCGCCTGCAGACGCCCGCGCACGCGGCACAGTTCATCGCGACGATCACGCCCGTCATCGACACTTACGGCTTCCAGGGCATCGACTGGGACCTCGAGCAGAGTGGCGCTTACAACGTGGCGACCGTCGTCTCGATCAGCAAGCAACTCAAGGCGCGTTACGGAAAGAGCTTCGTCGTCTCGATCGTTCCGCGGCCCTACGAGTTCCGATCGGGCGCAAATCCGCACCCCTACCGCGACATCGCCGCGCAGCTCGGGGGCGACTGCGACCTCATCGGGTTCCAGTTCTACGACTACCCGGAGTCGACGAACGCGGCGCAGCAGAGGAGCATCATCCAGAACGACATCAACGACGCCGCCCTCGCCTTCCCCGCGAGCAAGCTCTTGATCGGCGCCGAGGCGCCGAACGCCGGTCTCGCGTGGTCGCCGGCGTCGGTCTACCGCGACGCGTACGTCCAGATGAACACCGCCACGGGTGGGTTGCGCGGCGCGTTCATCTGGGACTCGCCCAACGAAAGCGCGTCGGGGTGGGCATTCGCGAAAACCGTGGGTCCTGCTGTTGGCCGCTAATCCGATGACGAATCAAGGAGACGCTATGATCGCAACAGGCAAATACCAGGTGACCGCCGCGACGCGACTGATGACG
>CAXSGV010000201.1:862-11024 GCA_964236615.1 uncultured Polyangiaceae bacterium | reverse complement strand
CCACCGCGGCGCGCGGCGAGGCGGCCAGCTGCCCGAGGAAGGACGCCGTCGCGCTCACGGGGTGTTCGTTTGGAGGCATCGAGGTGGCACTGACCGCAGAGCGATCGAGCGGCTTCAAGGTCGCGGTCGACTTTGCTGGGGGTGCAATGTCGTGGAAGGAGAGTCCGCTCCTCCGCGAGCGGATGGTAGAGGCGGTTGGTCGAGCCACGATTCCGATCCTTTTCGTGCAGGCGGAGAACGACTTCAACACGGCGCCGAGCACGGTCCTCGCCGCCCAGATGGATCGCGCGGGCAAGCGGAACAAGCGCATCATCTACCCGCCCCGCGGGACCACGCCGAGCGATGGACACGCACTGTGTGGAAGCCCCGAGACGTGGGGAGCGGACGTACTCGCGTGGATCGATGCCGCGATGCCCTGACCGCCGCTGCGTCGCCCACTGGGCAGCGCAAGAGCGGATCGCGACGAATGCAGTCCGCGCGGGTCGCTGCGTTACGCTCACGAACGAGATCGGACGGCAGCGGCGAGAGGGATAGCTCGTCTTCGCGCTTCGACTAACGGTCATCTACATCGACTTGGTCGAGGATGAAGCGTTTGCCTTCGACGCAACATGCGGGAAGGGGCGCTCGCATTCCTGGCTACAGGTCATGCCGGCGGCTTGTAGGCGGCATCTATCGCGGGCGGTGCACCCTCGTTGTCTCGGTCAGCCCGATGTGGCCGCCGCACTCATGAGAGCGAGCCTGCTCACGAATCGGTAAACCCGTCCAGCAACGGCGTCCGGACCCGCCTGAGCGACGTCGGCGGCTGTGGGCTTACCCGACGCCAGGTCGTGCTTGATTGCAGCGCTTGTTGCCGCTCGAGGGGACGTTGCTGGAGAAGCTGCGCAGGATCGAAGCGCTGCACGCCGGGACGAAGATCGACGGGGAGCGTGAGGCGCGCCGCGCGCGGCGGAGTGAATTCGCGCTCGAATTGCGGAGCCGCGCGGGCGTGAGCAGGACGTGGAGTTGCACTACCCGATGCCTGACCCGTGGAAGCGGCAGCTGTTCGTGGCGCGGTGTCGTCGCAGCACCATGATCCAGGTGCGCGCGCCGTTCCACGATCAGACGCTGTGGCCGGAGTACCGCGCGCTGGCGGAGGGATGCACGTGGCGCTGATCGCGAGGTTGGTTGCGGTGCGGCCGCCGCCGACGTGGAGCCGCGTGAACAGCCAATTCCTGCGTCCGAGGACGAGCCGACGCAGCTCACCCTCTCGCGGGTTGTTGGTCGGCTCGATGTTCCCGTCGTCGAGGAAGACAACGAGTCGCCGCCCTCATTTAGTGACTGCGTCAGGAACGCGATTGGTCGAACGACCTGACTTCACGTCGAAGACTCATTCTTCTCTGCGGCATCCATGTTGGCATCCACCCCAATACTTGAACGCCACTGCTACGCAACATCGAGGCCCACGACACGGAGCGCTGAGAGCGAGCGAAGCTTCGAATCGTTGGTAACGAAAGTGTCGGCGCCCGCATGTTGCGCCGTCGCGAGGTGGATCGCGTCCGGCGTGCGGTACCCGTGCTTCGCGCGTATCTGCGCGGCAAGCTCGGCGATCACGTGATCCACGGGCACCACTTGAAGGTGAGGGGAGCTGAGGACGGTGAGTCGAAACTCCTCCGCCAGGTCTGTCGCACCGGTCTCGAGCGGGCGCACGAGCACCTCGAGCAGCGTCAGCACGGACGTCACACCGCGCACTTTGCCAGCGTCCAAGGCGGCGAAGATGGGCTCCACCTTCGGGTAGAAGACGGGGTGCTTTTCGACCAAGTAGATGAATAACGACGTATCGAGCGCAAGAAGCTTGGTGCCTGCGAGGACGCCCGTCAGTGCCATTCGTCGCGCTGTCGCTCGAGCGTGGCGGCCGAGTCGTCGCCCCAGACACCCGCGCCGCGACCGGCGAGGTCGAGGAGGCTTCGCGGCTCGTCGGCACTTGCCGGAAAGCTTGTGAGCAGCTTTGAGACGAGCTTTGCCCGCTCGTCCGTCGGCAGCGCCAGCGCTTCCGCAAGGACCTGTTCGGTCTTCATGGCCATCGGGATTCATGAAGTTTAGCACCTGGATCGCAGTGCGGGGCTCGTCCTTGCTCTCTACCTCCCCGCGAGCGTGGCGCGAACACATCCCGTCGCCGTCGAGCTCCATCGGCCGGACGGATCGTTGGAGCCCGTAGCGAGTGATGCTCCCTCGATGCGATCCTTCCTCGTGTTGCGGCCCCGCGCTCGCCGTCGTCCTCGCCTCGTGCATGACGGCGTCGTTGATGCAACCCAAGGACGACGGACAGCGACGTCTTCCTGGTGTCGAAGCCCGAAACGTCGTCGAATGCTGAACATGTGTGCGACGTACAACTGAGGACGCCTGTGCGCTCTCGCAACGGCGAGCTATCGCGAGTAGCTCTGACCACGTCCGAACATGGCTCACCTCCTTCGCATTGCTCGAAAGCCTGCGGGACCGGCGCACGACGACGCGAGGTTTCCCTTCTCAGTACCCGCGGTTCGGACCCTCACGTCGCTCGACCTCAGCGCGCCGATCACGCTCTTCGTCGGCGAGAACGGATCGGGCAAGTCCACGCTGCTCGAGGGGATTGCGGCGGCCGCCGAGCTCACGTCGATCGGAGGGGACCAAGTCGCCTTCGACGACACACTCGCGCCACAACGCCGTCTCGGCGCAGCGCTTCGGTTGTCTTGGTCGCCTCGCTCACGGCAAGGGTTCTTTCTCCGCGCTGAAGACTTCTTCGGCTACCTGCGACGACAGGCGCGAGACGACGCGCGAATCGCACGCGAGAAGCGGGAGTCCGACGAGAAAACGGACCCCGCACCGCGGACGATGGAGGCCCTCGACGCGGTCCACGTCGACGAGCGTGAAGCAGCAAAGTTCCTCGGGCGCTACGACGCCCGCTCGCATGGAGAGAGCTTCATGGATCTCTTCGCCAAACGGCTCCGACCGGGTGGCCTCTATCTCTTGGACGAGCCCGAGACCCCGCTCTCGCCGAAGCGACAGCTCGCGTTGCTCGCGCTCATCGTCGATTCGGCGATGGCCGGTGCACAGTTCGTGATGTCGACGCATTCCCCGATCCTCCTCGCGTGCCCGCGTGCGCGGATCTACAGCTTCGACAAGCTACCGATCGCGGAGGTCTCCTACGACGAGATCGACCATGTCACGATGATGCGCGAGTTTCTCGAGGACCCTGAAGCCTACCTGCGACGCCTGCGGACCGACGCCAGCGATTGAGAGCGGTCGTCCGCACGGCTTCGATGAGGCAGGAGGGGCCCGTCCTTGAACGACTCTCTTTCGGTACGGACGATCCGGTCGCCAGGAGGGAAAGGTGAGTGGCGCCGCGATGATGTCCTCGAGCGCGCGCGGTCGATGACATCGACAAAGTCGACGCCCAGGCCAGACGTCTTGCCTCGTACATTCGGCGGCTTCCGCGAGCTCCTCCTCGGCCTCCGGAGCGACGCGAAGTCACATCACGCGCGGCCGAGACGTCTCAATATGCGGAACGTACGTCAGTCCAATCGGCCCAGTTTCGCCGCGCGTCTTGGCTGCGTCGACGCGACGATCTAGCTCTGCCAGCAGGTTGCGTCCCAGTCTGCATCTCGCGGCCCGTCGACGCTCGCGATGATCTCCGAATCGAGCGCGAGTCTCTTGTCCTCGGGAAGTGCGAGGACGTCTTGGAGCAGCTTGCGGGCCGCATCGCTCATGACATGAGTCTCGCGCAGCGAACCGACCAACGCCGTGTCGTTGCTGCCGGAGATCTCGGCGACCAACACGAAGCGAAGTGGGCTCGGCTCCTCCGGGGGACGCAAGCTACCGCCCGCGCTTCGCGCCGGTGGCCGAAACCTACTTCCTCCACCGCCTCCTCTCGTGAATGGAACTACCAGCGCTGCACATCTGCGCGCGTGCGGCTCGCTCGGGTCGAGCGCGAACTGGTCGCGTCACCTCGCCTCCACGCACGCGCTCTTTCGTGAGGACATTCCGGATCCCGAGTAGCGATCGCTGGACGAAACGGGGCGCCGTGAGAGAGAGTGCCTCGTGAGGTGGCTCTGCACGCTTGCTGCCGCTGTCGTATCGCTCATCTTTGCAAGCGCAGCGTTCGCGCTCGAATCAAGCCGCTGTATCGGGGGTGACGCCAAGGCTCGTCATCCCGGCAAACGCGCTGACGAGCGACGTTCAGATCACGGTGACCGAGCTGAGCTTCTCGCCGCCAAACGACTACGTCGATTCCTCTCCGATCTATCGGTTCGAGCCGCGAACCTCCAGCTGTCGCTCGCCGCGCGGTTCGATATTGGGTCGAGCAACACGGCCCCGTCGCAGGACGTCCATGCCTACTGGTCCAAGGCGGATCTCTCGGGCTGGGAGCTCGTTCCTGATTCCGTGTACGCGGGGGGTTACGTTCTCGGAACGACGACACACCTCGGCCTGGTGTTCGCGGGTCGCACGCGTAGTGCGGCGGGGGTTGCCAATGCTTGCCCGTAACGAAGTTATTTGTACTGTGCATTCGTTTCTGCGCCGCGGCGCCGGACTCCTGGTTGTCTTCGCCGCCCTCACCATTGGCGTCGACGCATGCACCGACGACGAGGTGGACGGTCCAGACGCTGCCGCCCCGACGGATGCGGCCACGCTCGATGGTGCGTCGCTCGATGCGCGCGCAGAGGTGGATGCGCTCGTCGACGCTAATCTCGATGGTTCGTCGCTCGATGTGCGCGCAGAGGCGGATGCGCTCGTCGAAGCTCGTGACGCTGCGAAGCCGGATGCGTCGGCGCTGGCGGCTTGCCTGGCCCGGCTCGTGGGCGCGGACGCCGCCCTCGTGTGCGGCGGCGGCGAGATCGCGTGGTGCGACGAAGCATGCAATCCGAGCCCGGATGCTGGTCTCTCCTGTCAGCTACCCACCGGCGATGGGTTGTGCCACCACGGCTGCGGCTGTGACTCAGACTGCACGAGCCCGGCCTTCCCAAAGTGCACGACGACGTACTTCTGCAAGCGAAACGACCTTTGCTACCCGCGCGGCCTATGCCGAGCCGCCGACGACGACGCCGGTGGTTTTTCGTTCGCAGGTGCGTGCCTTCGCGATGCTGGGTCGGATTGAATCGCTGCTGGCTTCCCGGTCGCCCGTGGTCTGCACGTGGACCGCTCGGAGCGGTCAGTGGCCGACTACGCGCCCCGTGTAGCCGGCGTAGGCAGCGCCACCGAACGCGGTGAAACGTTCCGACCGCCGAAGCGTTGCTCAACGACGCCGCTGAGATCGCGGCGTACTCGGTGTATCCCTCGCCGAAGAACAGACCACGTGCGGCCGTCGAACCGAGTGACGGCCCCAGCGTCGCCGACCGCCCAGACGTCGTTGCTCGCGGCGCCCCACATACGAAAGCGATACAGCGACGTGCCGCCGAGCTGCGCTTCTCCTCGTCGCAAGCAGCTTCCCCCGCGTCGCTAGGAGGCGAAGCGCGCTGCGCGCACGGGAGCGGGAGGGCGTCGTCGTCGCCATGCACGTAGCCGGCGGGCTCGAATGCGAGCACCAGATCACCGCGGGATTCGTTATCTAGATCGTGATCCAGCTCTTGCTCCGACCCAGCACCGTCACCGAGCGCACGGGCGAGCCGGGGTGCTCGGTGTTCCATGCGCGCGCGGTCTCCGCGGCCGCCGTCTCGAGCACCTCGATCGTCGCGCCAATTCCGCCCGCGCCTGGCTTCAGCTCGATCGCGGCACCACCGTTGCGCGTGTGCAGCTTCGTGTACTTCAGCAGCGTCCCCTCTGGGCGTTTCAGGCGCGCATCGAAGAACGCCTGCGCCGTCTTGGCATCGACTGCCTTCGACTTCTTACCGCCGTTCGCCGACTTCGCCTTCGCGCTTTTAGGCGGCATCGCGAGCTTCAGTTTCGGCGCCTTCTCGAGTAGCGCCGCGGGCTTTGCGATTCTCTTCACGCGCGCGATCGCAAGGAGCCGATCGATGACGGGGTCGTCGGCGGCCCCGGGTCGCTTCGCGATCTCGCGGTCGGTCAGATGCCGGCACAGGTCCGAGAAGCCGAGGCTCGCGACGAGCGAGAGGTACGTCGCGAGATCGCGCGCGACGACGGAGTGGCAGACGAGCTCCTCAGCGCGTGGCACGTCCTCGCCTTCGTCGTAGCCGAGGTCGTTCGTCAGGACGGCCTCGAGGTCATCGTTGTGGTCGCAGCCCTTCAGGAGGTGAACGACGACCGGGCCGCCGCTCAGCGTGCCGTCCTTCGAGGACGCGACATGCACACCGAACCAGTCGGTGCTCGACCTCGCCACGAACCCGAGCGGTACGACGCCGACGGGGACGTCCTCGGGTCGCTCGGGAAGCGCGCCGTCGTTGTCGAGGCGCGGGATGGAGAGGCCCACCGCCTCGAACGCTGACGTGGCGCCGCCGGCGCCGACCGCGATCTCCGCGAGGCGCTCGAGCGTGGGCCCGAGGGGAAAGCCAAAACGACGAGCTGCAGCTTCGGAGTTGAACACGATCGGGATGGTAAACCAGCGCGCCGGCACGCGCGCCGCGGCAACGGCGACTCCACGGCAGATCGGTCGTCGAGCGCGGATGCAAACAACCTGCGTCCCGCTAGTCGGAGTCGAGCGTGACGCTCGATGAGGTCGCACCGTCACACGCCTTCGACACCGACGTCTTTTGGTACGCGTGAACGGAGGGCTTTCCAGGCCTTCGAGGCCTTTGCTCGTTCGAGGAAGGGGCCCACGCTGCCGGTTCGTTCGACGTGCGCCTCTGCCAGCTCTTCCCCCTTCTTCGCAGGAAAAACGAAGCAGAGCTGCGCGACGTGCTCGTCGTCGAAGCGGCATTCGAAGGCCACGAGGACACTCTCGTTGTCGACGTCGTTCTCGGAGGTGAACGCCCAGCGTCGCTCGCCCGGGAAGCTCAAGTTGCCAAAGGTCGTCATGACGGCCGCGGCCTCATCGAGTGATGGTGTCTCTTCGTCGAAGCCGGCTTCGCGAAGCACCCGTTCGAGTTGCCTTACCGCGTCCGATGTCGGAAGGAGAGGGTTGGCCGGCTTCGCGTTGGGGTCGATGGTGAAGGCGGCTTTTGTCCACCCCGCCCCCTCGAGCACTGCGACGCGCCTTGCCATCTCCGCTTCCGCCTCGCCGGAGCTCATGAAACGGCGGATATCGGACTTTCCCTCCTTTCCTATCGAGCCGGCGGTGATGAGTAGGTTCTCTTGCCTCATTACGAGCGTCGTAAACTTCCTGCCCTTTTCCCAGCGCGGCATCGACTCACAGTAGCTGGCGGCGCGGGCACGCTCGACGCGATTGATCGGCCTTTCGACTTGCCCTGTCCGCCGTCGTGACGTGGCGATCGGTCGTGGCCTCGTCGAAGGAGACACCGCTAATCTTCGTGAGTACCTCGATGCGCAGCGGCTTCATGCCTATGCGGTAGGCGGGTCCCTCGGACTCGCAGGTGGCGACGTCGACGCCGTGGCGACCGACCGGTGCGCCAAGCGCGCCGAGCCGAACGGTCGCTAGCGAAAGCCCTGGCTCGCTCCTTGCGATTGTGATCACCGATGGCACCGGGGGACTGGACGGGCGGGGTGGTACCCGCGCGCGGACGCAATCGCGCGCACGCCGTGCGTGCTCGCGCACACCTTGCGCGGATCCTGCCGTGAGCTCGCCGCGGCTACCGATGGTCGTCCCGCCAACAGCCGACGAGCCATTCGTGGCAGGTGGCGGCATCGCCGGTGAGCTCGTGAGGTCCACCGACTGGTCCAAGACTCCGGTCGGTCCGATCGCCGGTTGGCCCACCTGCCTCAAGATCCACGTCGCCACGGTACTTCGCTCGCGCCACCCGATGTTTCTCTGGTGGGGCGAGCACCTGACTCAATTCTACAACGATGCCTATCTCCCGAGCTTGGGGCCGAGGCATCCGGCCGCAATGGGCCAAGCAGGGCAAGAGTGCTGGCCCGAGATATGGCCCATCATCGGGCCGCAGATCGACGACGTGATGAGTCGCGACATGTCGACCTGGAACGAGGACGCGCTCATTCCAATTTTCCGCAAAGGGCGCTTGGAAGATGTCTATTGGACATACGGATACTCGCCGGTCCTCGACGACGAGGGGCGAATTGCGGGCACGTTGGTCGTCGTTACGGAAACGACGGCGCGCGTCGTGGCCGAGCGAGCGCTGACGGAGATGTCCGAGAGTCTCGCGACGACGCTCGACAGCATTGGCGAGGGCGTCATCGCAACCGACCTGTCGGGCGCGGTCGTTCGAATGAACCGCGTTGCCGAGACGCTTACGGGGTGGAATCTGTCGGAGGCCGAGGGAAAGTCGGTCACCGACCTCCTTTCGTTCGTGAACGAGGACACCCGCGCGGCGGTCGCGACCCCCATCCACGAGACGCTACGACATGGAGTCACCGTCTCACTCCCGAACCGCACTGTGCTCGTGCGGCGGGATGGCAGCGAAATTCCTATCGGGGATAGTTGTGCTCCTATCAAGTCCAGCGATGGAACGGTTCACGGTGCGGTGCTCGTGTTCCGGGATCTCACCGCCGCGCGCACCGCCGAGGCGACCCAAGAGAACTTTCGCCGGCAGCTCATCTTCGCCGACCGAATGGCCTCGGTCGGCACTCTCGCGGCGGGCGTCGCCCACGAGATCAACAATCCACTGATGTACGTCGCAGCAAACGTGGATACAGCGATTGAAGCGGTCCGTGCACTTGCAGGTGGCTCAGCGTCGGCTCCAATGAGAAATATCGCGGAGATGCTCATCGAAGCGCGCGAGGGTGCTGGGCGCATAACGAAGATTGTCCGGGGCCTGAAAACGTTCTCTCGTGTCGAGCAGGAGCGGACTTCCGTCACCGACCTCGTTTCCGTTCTCGAGCTGTCCGCCAACATGGCATTCAACGAGGTCCGCCATCGCGCACGGCTCGTGGAGGACTACGGCAAAGTTCCGCTCGTCGACGCGGACGATGCCCGCCTGGGACAGGTCTTCATCAACCTTCTCGTGAACGCCGCGCAGGCGATGCCGGCCGGTGATGCAGAGGCTCAGGAGATCCGAATCGTCACCTCCACCGACGCCGATGGTCGAGCGGTCGTCGAGGTGAGCGACACAGGCCCCGGCATCACGCCGAGTATCCTGCCGCGCGTCTTCGACCCCTTCTTCACGACGAAGCCGGTGGGGGTAGGCACCGGTCTGGGACTCTCGATCTGCCACACCATCGTGACGGGGATGGGCGGCCAGATCTCCGCTCGAAGCGAGCTCGGGCGAGGCACGACTTTCCGTATCGTCCTTCCCGCATCCAGGTCGGGTCCGCGCGCTGCCTTCGTGCGTGCTGCGAGTCTTGCGGACGCGCCCGCCCAACGCGTCGCCAGCGTGCTCGTCGTCGATGACGAGCCGTCGGTCGGTCTCGCCGTACGCCGCATCTTGCGCGGACACGAAGTGACGGTCGTGACCAGCGCTTGGGAGGCGATGGATATCGTCGCCAGCGGGAAGGACTTCGACGTCGTCCTATCCGACCTCATGATGCCGGGCATGTCGGGAATGGAGTTCCATGCCGCCCTCTCTCGTGAACATCCGACGATGGCGTCGCGCGTCGTGTTCATGTCGGGCGGGGCGTTCACACCCGAGGCCAACTCCTTTCTCGACAGGGTTGCGAACAAACGGCTGGAGAAGCCCATCGACATCGAGCAATTGCGGGAGCTCGTGCGAGAGTCCGTCGAGTAAGCCGGCGCCTCATTGCACCAATCGCGCAGTCGTTTCGCCGACCGCCGTCGTCGACGCGTACGCGCGTGCGAGTACCATCGAGGGCGTGAAGCGACATCCGAGCCTTGCGTCCCTCTCGCGTGACCATCATCACGCGCTCGTCCTTGCGCGCGACGCTCGCGGTTTGCTCCGTGACGACAGCGACGACCCGTCGCCGGCGATCGTCGAGCTGCAGCATCGCTTCGAGGCAGATCTCGCTCCGCACTTCGCGGTCGAGGAGGCGGAGCTCGTGCGGCGAAGCGTCGCTCACGGCGAGCCGCTCGCATCGTTGGCAGCGCGTGTCGTGGGCGATCACATCGCGCTACGCGAGATGGTGGCGTCGCTCGCGCCGGCGTTGTTCGCGTCGCAGGGCGAGGCGTTTGCCGCCCGCCTCGAAGATCACGTTCGCTTCGAGGAGCGCGAGTGGTTTCCGGCGCTCGAGG
>CAXSGV010000201.1:0-852 GCA_964236615.1 uncultured Polyangiaceae bacterium | reverse complement strand
GTGCTCGCGCGGTTGGCTGGTGCGCTGCGCCCCGCGCCGCCATCTCCTGTCGTGGCCTTTCGGCAGGACGAGGATGGGGCCTTCGTCGCCGAGCTCGCGTGTGGACACCCGCAACACGTCCGCCATCGGCCGCCGTTCGAGAATCGACCCTGGGTCACGAGCGAAGAAGGCCGGCGTGCGTTCGTCGGGACCGCGCTCCCTTGCCCATTTTGCCGGATGCCAAAGCTGCCCACCGATGTCGGACCCTACAAGCAGACGGCACTCTTCGACGCGCGCTCGGTTCCCGCCGGGCTGAAGCGAAGCCACGCGTTGAAGGCGGACACCTGGGGCGAGATCGTCGTCGAGCAAGGCCGCGTTCTCTACGTCCTCGAAGACGAAGGCGACGCCACGTTCGTTCTACGTCCCGGCGTCATCGGTGCAATCGCGCCCGAGCGTCCGCACCACGTGGAGCCCGACGACGACGCACGGTTCTTCGTCCGCTTCTCCAGGCAGCGTCGCGAGGAAACTAAGTAACGCGCTTGATGCGGGCGCGGCGTAAGGCCCCGAGCGGCGAGGGGCTGCTTTGCCTGACGGCCGCGTCCAGCCGCACTTTATGAGCGCCGAGAAGGTCACTGCGCGTGAGGATGCCGACAAGGAGGCCCGCGTCATGGTCGCTTACCACCGCGAGCCGCCCGACTCCGGCGTGAACCATTTGGTTCGCCGCTTCGCGCAACGATCCCCGCACGCTCATGACGACGGGAGGTCGCTTCACGAGGTCGCGCATCGACGTGGTGTCCGCGAGCGTGTCGTCGAGTAGATCGCGCCTCGTGATCACGCCGATGAGCCGCTGGTCGTCGACCACCGGGTAGCCTT
>CAXSGV010000200.1:3877-11067 GCA_964236615.1 uncultured Polyangiaceae bacterium | reverse complement strand
TGGTACGATAATCCACAGAGTGTTCTGTGCGAGCACGCGTGTGCGCGTCACGGTGGCCGTGATGACGAGCTCGACATCGACGAGACCGAGTGTGCGGGCGATGCGATCGAGCAAGATCCGCGTGGGGTGGCCGCTGCGTGGGCTTACACGGTCGCGCGCGGAGATGCCGATCTCGGTGAGGTCTGCGCGAAGGATCTTGGACTCGAGGCCCGCCATGGCGGCGGCGACCTCGAGCAGCACGTGACGACCCTCGGGCGGAAGCACGTGGGTGACGAGCGCGGGACGATCGAGCTGCGCGTGGTGGCTCTCGAGCGGGGGCAAACGACGCTGCCGAAGCCAGGTATGGCGGCCCTCGTCGAGGTCGCCGGCTACCGCGCGGAGCTCGCTGACGACGAGCGCCTCTTCCGTGCGGCGCTCGGCGCCGAGCGACTGCTCGAGCAGGGCGAGCGCGCCCGCAGGATCCTTCACCGAGAGCAGCGGCGTGGACGTGGGCGAGATCATCGAGAGGAGCTGGCGCGAGGTGTCCTCGTGCGCGTTGACCTTGGCGTAGGCGCGCGCGAGCTCGAGGCGCACCTCGTAGAGCTCGGGCTGCTGCTGCACCGCTTGCTGCAAGTGGCCGATGCCGTCGCGCATCCGCGCGAGCGAGTCGATCTCGATGCCACCGAGGGTCGCGTACCAGCGCGCGTCGACATGGCCATGTTGCTGGCCTCGCGCGATGACCTGGAGGAGCGCGCGCGCGTAGCCGGCAAAATCGCGCCCGGTGGAGGTGCGGAAGCACCCTGCAAGACGGCCAAACGCTTTGACGCTCGAGGGGCTCTGCGCCACGGCCTCGATGAGCGCGCGCTCGACCGCTTGCGGATCGCCGAGCTTGGCGCGCGTCTCCGCGAGCTCGAGGAGGATATCGGTGCGCTGATCGGGATCGCGCTCGACGTGCGAGAGTCGGTCGAGCAGATCGGCGACCTCGGCGCGGTCCTTGTTGGTGAGCTCGTCACGCGTGGCCTGTGGATCGCCGCGGCCGCTCGTGATGTGACGCAAGAGGGCGCGAAGCGCGCGGGCGTTCGTGGGCTCGATGCCAAGCGCGGTTCGAAGGCACCGCTCGGTGTCGTCGGGCCGTGCGAGGACATGCTCGAACATACTGGCGAGCGCGAAGAGCGCGGTGAGCCGCGGCGCCGGATCGCGCCCCTTGGCCACGACCGACTCGAGAGCGTCGACCGCTTCGGGCCACGATCGCTGCGCGATGCAGAGCTCGGCGAGCGTGAGCAGTGAAGGCACATGCGTGGGCGCGACCTCGCGAACGCGCCGCATGGCGTCGATGCCGAGTGGAAGATCGCCGAGCACGTCGCGCGCGACGCGCGCCATTTCACTGCCGAGCAAGATGATCGCATCGGGCGAGCGGGCGGCGAGCAAGGCGATGCGGAAGGGGGCGACGAGGCGCTCCGACTCGTCGTTCTCCGCGCGCACCGCAGCGAGGCGGCCCGCGGTGGCGATCGAGTCGGGATCGGAGTCGAGTGACTTCTCGAGAAGCACGCATGCCTTCGCACGCCGCTCGACGAGGGAGCCGAGACGCTCGTCGCGCTCGGCGCCGAGGAGAAGCTCGGCCGCATCGAGCAAGTAGCGCGCACGCGCGCGCGGGCTCTGCGCGAGCTCGGCGAGCGCGATGGCCGCCGAGATGGCGCCCTCGGTGTCGCGAAGGCGCGTCGCGGTGCGAGCGAGGCCGGTGGCGGCCGTAACCGAGAGCTCGTCGAGGTGAAGCGACGCGCGGTAGCGGTCGAGCGCTTCGCGGACCGTCGACGCAGCCGTGGCCTCGCCCGACTCGGCGGCCGCGTCCTCGAGCAAGAGTGCGAGACGGAGCTGGATCGCGAGGCGCGTCCCATCGTCCGAGGCGAGCGCGAACAAGGAGCGCAGCGCACCGATGACGGCCTTGCGCGCTTTGCCCTCACCGCGCCGCGCGTTGGCGAGCTCGCGGCGTACGGTCGCTTCGAGAGCGGCAGGGTCGGTGGGATCGAGCTGAAGGATCCGCACGTAGGTCGAGCCTGCTTCACCGACCGGGAGGCGCCACTCTTCGAGGCTGGCGAGCGTCCAGAGCGCGCCTAGCTTCGCGCGAACATCGAGCAGCGAGCCGCCTTGCCGCGAGAGCGTCTGCGCGAGCGGTGCCCAGTCGCCGCTGCGACGCTGGATGGTCTCGAGCAGCCGCAGGGAAGGGATGTGCTCCTCGTCCTCGAGGAGGACGGAGTCGAGGAGGCTCGACGCCTGTGAGAGGTCCTTGCCGACCTCGACCAAGAGCTGCGCGAGATCGAACTGGAGGTTGCGCTGCTCGATGGGGCTACGCACCGCCTCGATACGCCGCGTCTGCAGAGCGACGAGCTCGCCGACGTTGCGTGTCGCCGCGGCACGACGTGCGAGGACGCGCTCGAGGCGCTCCGCGGTGAGCTCTTCGTCCGGCGCTTCGGCCATTGCGCGGGCGTAGGTAAGGGCGGCCCGCGCGTCGTCGCCGATCCGGAGCTCGTCGATCTCGGCAGCGCGCACGAGGTGGCGAACGCGCTCTTCGGGCGTGGGCGCGTCGGTCGCGAGCTGCTCCATCGCGGCGCGGAGCAACTCGTTGTCCCCCGCAGCCTCGAGCATCCGCGTGATCTCTTCGGCGGGCACGGGGTGCAGCGGATCGAGCGCCCGCGCTGCCTGGAGCGAGACGAGCGCGTCCTTCGGGCTGCGAAGCCGCATGTCCTGGATCTGCGCGAGCGCGAGCCAGAGCGTGATCTTCTCTTTGGGCTGCGAGACGTGATCGATACGCGCGCGTAGCGACTGCGCGGCGCGCTCCCAGCGACCCGCCTCTTCATGAAGGCGTGTCTCGAGCGCGCGCGCCGAGGGATGCGCCGTGTCGGCCTCGAGCACCTCGTCGACGAGCGAAAGCGCGCGCGCCGGATCGATGCGCGCGAGAGCCGTCGCCGCGCGTACGCGGAGCGTGAGGACGTCGACGCCGTCGAACGCGAGGCGCGCTTCGTCGAGCAACGCGCGAGCGAGCGCGCGATCGTCGCCGACGCGCGCCGCGGTGCGCGCGAGGCCGAGGACGGCGCCGCGGCGGTTGGGCTCGTGCTTGAGGATCTCCTCGTAAGCGCGCGTGGCACGCCGCGGATCGCCGAGCACCTCCTCCCAGAGGACGGCGACCTTCTCGAGGTACGCGACCTTGCGGCCCGTGTCGTGGGTAGCGTCGACCGCTTGCGCGTAGAGATCGAGCAGCGCGCGCGCCTCGCCGTCGAGCACCACGGACGGCGCGGGAGCGAGCAAGCGCGCGAGCGCGTCGAGGACCTCGGCGTCACCTGGCGAAGCGACCCACGCCGCACGCAGATGACGAATGGCGTCGTTGGGGCGAAGCAGCGCGGTCTCGGCGATCTGCGCCGCGCGACCGAGAGCACGCGCGCGCTTGGTGCCGTCTTCGAGCCGCGCGGCTTCGTTGAGCCAAAGCGTGACGCGCTGCTCGTCCTTCTGCACCGACGCGAGAAGGCGATCCATCATGTCGAGAAGCGTGGCGTCGTTCGGGTCGACGGCGAGAGCGCGTTCGACGTCAGCGATCGCCGACTCGAGCTCGTCTGTCCGCTCGCCGATGCGCGCGAGCATGCGAAGCTCGTACGCGAGCACCTGCGGCTCCGTGATGAACGACAGACGGGAGCGGCGCGCGCGACCCGCCTCGACCCACTGGGCCTCGGCCTCGTGGAGGCGAACGAGATCATCGAGCACGCGACGGTCGACACCAGGCGAGGTCGGCGCGCGCCGCGCAGCGCGCGTGAGCAGCTCGATGGCGCGTGGACGATCGCTGAGGCGTTCGCTCGCAATGCAGGCTGCGTCGAGCTCGAGGCGCGCGGCGCGGTGGCCGTCGACCTCGATGCGCGCCTCCTCTTCCAGCAGCGCCGCGAGCGCGCCCGCGTCGTTGTGCGCCGAGACGTGACGCACGCAGGCGCTGCGCACCGGACCGACGGACGGATCGAGCTCGACGGCCCGCTCGAGCGCTCCACGTGCCTCTTCGATCTTGCGAAGGCGCCACTCGAGCAAGTTCGCGCGCTCGACGTGGAGCCACGCGGCGAGCTTCGGCTGGGAGGCGTAGGCCTCGGCCATGCGACCGAGGTGCGTCGCGAGCGCGTCGAACGATTCGGCTACGGCGCCGGTCGCGACCGCGGCGGCTGCGGCTGCTTTTTGTGGAGCTCCGAGCTCGCTGTGACGCACGGCGTACGCGCGCGTCGCGAGCTCCACCTCGAGACCCTTGAGCGCGCCGGGGTGCTGCGGCGCGCGGGTCAGCGCTTGCTCCCAAACCTGGCGAACGAAGTCGGCCTTCTCACCGCTGGCGTCGAGGAGGCGTGCCTTCTCGACGAGGAGCTCGACGGTGCCGGCCTCTTCGGTGGACGCGGCGATCTCGTGCTCGAGGTGCTCGAGCATCTGGCCGATGGCGCTGCGTGCATGGCGCTTGCGCCGAAGGATCGCGTGGGCCGCAGCGAGCCGAGGATCGACCTTGAGCGCGTACTCCGCGTGCGCGATCGCGCGCGCGTCGTCGCCAAGCATGCTCTCGGCGGCGATCGCCATTTCGATGTGCGCGCGAGCGATGCCGACCTTGTCGTCGCCGTTGGTCTCGAGGACGCCGATGCGCGCCGCGAGCAGCTCGACGAGCGCGTGGGTCGGTCCGGGATCGGAGCCTGCTCCCGAGCCGGGCCCGCGGCGCGGCTGCGAGCCCGGGGCCTCGGGAACGCTTCGGCGCGACTGCGAGCCCGTTTGATCAGGGACCGCAGGTAGCCCGGGCGGACGCGGAAGCGAAGCCCCCGCCGACGCGCCGGGCAGAGGCGGGGGACCCTTCGACGCACGCATCGGCAACGGCGGAGGCTTCGACGCATTCGACGCACTCGACGCAGTCGACGCAGTCGACGCACTCGACGCGTGCGACACGCGGTCGGCGTTCCGATCGGCGTTGGGCGAGAGCGAGACGGGACCGCTCACGTACGACGGCGAGATCTCGAGCGGCGTCGGCATGCCGACGTTCGGCGCTTTCGCGCGGAGCGGCGCCGCCTGGCGCGGAGCGTCGACCGCTGCGGCGCCCTGAAGCGAGCGCACCTGCTCCTCGAGATCCCACGTGTCGCCGCTCGTCATCTCGAGCAGATTGTCGATGGAGCTGACGTCGTTGACCGATGGCGCGTCCGGGACCGGCAGCGGGAGGACAACCTTCCCCGGAACCGTCTCCGGGTCGCGAGGGTCTTTCGGCGAATGCACCGCCATCCGAGTTCCTGGCATCGTCGCACGATTTCGCGGCGCGTGAGAAGGTCGAGGAACGCCCACGCCAGATGGCGTACGATTGGGGGCAGTGACGACGTACACCCGTGGGCAGACGCGAAGCACGAAGTGGCGTGCGCGCTTGGCTGCCGGCTCGGCCGTTGGTGCGCTCGGTCTGATCGCGTTTGGCTGCACTTTCCTCGTCGATTTCAAGGAAAAGCCAGACACGGTCGCCGACTTCGACGCCGCCGAGGAGGAAGACACCTCCATCACGGAGGACACGGGCCCTGGCGCCGAGGATGCGGGCCCAGAAGATTCGGGCGGCGACGACGCGAACGCGAACCCCTGCATCGGCCGCTCCAACGGTTTCCAGTGGGATCAGGCGGACGAGTACGCCCGCTGCTGCAATGGCATCAAGGTCCGGACGACGGTCGACGAGTTCTGCGGCACCTGCGAGATCGCGTGCAACAAGGCGAAGGGGCAGACCTGCGAGCAGTTCCGCGGCCGCTATTACTGCCGCGGCTGTGACGCCGGTGGCGAGTGCTGGTCGAGCTGCTGCAGCAAGCAGTTCGGGGGCGGCACCTGCGCGGCGAGCAATTGCACGACCGGCGACTGCAACGCGACGCTCTGCAAGGGCGGCACGGTGTGCGTCGTTCCAGGCGACGCGAGCAACTACTGCAAGTACTGACGATCTCCTGCAGTCCCTCGGAACGTGCGCGTCAGAACGGGCGCGTCAGAACGGGCGACCGTGGCCGTACTTCTCGGCGAGGTCGAGGAGATCGCCGCACGCCGGCGCGCCGAGATCGTGCAGCTCGAATGGATCGGTGGCGACGTCGAAGCAGTTCCACTGGTGATCGCCTTGGCTCGCGATCAGCTTCTTCGTGCCGCGCATCGCGCCCCAGTTCTTGAAGGCGCACTGCCACAGCTCGCTGCAGTTGGTGAGGAACATGGCGCGCGTGGGCGAGCTGCCGCCGCGAAGTAGGCTTGCGCCCGGCATGCGTGCGCGCATCGATGCAATCTTGGGATCGTCCCACACGCCGGTGAGGTCGAGCATCGTCGGCATCACGTCGAGTGACGTGAGGGGCGCGTCCGCTTCGGACAGCTTGCGAAGGTTCTTTTCCTCGTCGGCGGTGAGGGTGCCGGGCGGCGCGTCGATCCAAGCGGGGATGCGGATCTCTTCCTCGAAGAGCGTGCCGGTGTGGCCCACGGCGCCCTTCTCGCGCATCTGCTCGCCGTGGTCGGACACGAACATCAAGACCGTGCGCGCGCCTTCGGGACGCGCGCGAAGCGTGTCGATGAAGCGGCCGACCGCCTTGTCCTGAAGGTAGATCGCGTCCTGGTAGCGGTTCTTGATCTCGACCTCGTAACCGGGCCCCGTGGCCTCTTCCTCGGGGAGGAACGGCGACATCGCCGGATCGACCTTGTACGGGAAATGCGTGTTCGACAGGTGCACGACCGCGACGAACGGCTCGTGGAGATGCGCGAGATCGTCGAGAGCACGGTCGACGAGCTTGCCGTCGTCGGCACCGATTTCCATCGTGGCGTCGGCCTCGATCTGGGTCGCGCTGACGGAGCGCGTGAGCGGGAGGTTTTCGACCCATGCGCCCGAATTGCCGAAGAGCAGGTTCTGCGAGGTCCAGTAGGCCGTGTCCCAATGCGCCGCGTGCGCGTACTCCCAAAGCAGGGGCGCCGAGTGCAGCGCGTCGCGTGGCTCCTCGGGGGCGAGGCCGCTCCAGAGGATCGCGAGCGAGATGGCCGTCGTCGAGTCGAGGGCGCGCATCTGGCGTAGCGGGATGCGGTTCGGTGCAGCGGCGTTCGAGAACGGCGTCCACTCGCACTTCGGATCGTAGGCGACGCACGTGCTCATCGAGCGCACCGACTCGGTGAGAATCATCACCACGTTGCGGCGCGCCCGCTGCAAGTCGCCGGTGCGGTGCAGGATG
>CAXSGV010000200.1:0-3867 GCA_964236615.1 uncultured Polyangiaceae bacterium | reverse complement strand
ACCCGTCCAGCGCCCGGACGACCGGCGGAGCGAGCAGGTCGGGCCTCGAGGTCGGGCACCGCGATTGGGCTGCGCGGTCCCGGGTGAACGCGCTCGACTGTCTCGTTGTGATCCCAGCGCGCCCGCGCGAGCTGGCCCATCGCGGAGATGTAGAGGACATCGGGCGGCTGGCCTTGCTCGCCACCGTGCGCCGGAGAAACGAAGAGCGAGAGCGTGAACGCGATCACCGCGATGTCGACCGCGACGCGCGAGGCTTGCGGACGCGACGGTGCGAGCATGCGCGCAACGAGGGGGAGGGCGAGCGCGACGAGGAGCGGCGGCACGAGGGCCTGCGCAAACCCGACGCGATCGCTCCACAGCTGCTGGCCGATGCTCGGAAGCATCGACGTGCCGACGAGGACCGCCTGATGATCCATGTACGCGGCGTAGCGCGCGAACGTGTACGACTGGGCGCCGAGCGCAAAGAGCGCGATGGCGGCGAGCGCGGTGAACGCGACCGCGCGCAACACGCCGCGGCGCGAGGCTGCGACGACGATGAGCGCAGACCAGAGCGCGGCGCTTGCGAGGGCGCTCAAGACGTAGAAGATGCCGCCCCGCCGATCGAAGTGCGCGATGTGCTCCCAGCGCCGCGCGAGATCGGCTGCGACGATCGCCACCGGCGGCAAGAAGAGGAGCGCGCGGCCAAGCACGCGGCGCGTCCGGATCATCTGCTTGTTGCCGATGTACCTCGCGCGCACGACGTCGACGCGCCCGAAGACCGCGCTGATGCGCTCCTGGCGAGACCGTGCCGGCATGGAATCGGCGCCACTATAGCAGGCAAGCCCAGCAGTGCCGCTCGCATCTCGGCCGCAGGATCGAGGCGCTTTGCCGTTGTGCTGCCGCAAGCGCGACCGTTACGCTCGGCCGGCGCGTCGGCATGTCCTTTCGACGCCACTTGGGAGGTTCTTCGATGGGTATGGCCAGGGTTCGTCTTCTCCTCGTTTCGGTCGGCATTGGGTCGTTCGTCCTCGGCGCGTCCGGCTCGCTCGCAGCGTGCGGCGGTGACGACGCGACGAGCACGGACCAAGACTCGGGCTCCGACGTCATCGCGCCCACCGACTCCGGCGGGCAATCCGATACCGGCGGCGGGGACTCGAACGGCGACACCGCGAAGGCCAACGCCACCGACATCACGATCTACCTCGGCCAGATCGCTGCGCTCGACGCGACGACGAGCACCCCGGCGGCCGCCACGTTCGCGTGGACGATCGAGTCCGCGCCGGCCGGCAGCACCGTCGTCACGAGCAGCATCCTCAATGCAGCCACGGCCAAGCCCACGTTCACGCCCGATCTCGCCGGTGACTACGCGGTGAAGCTCACCGTCACGTCGGGTTCGGCGACCGATGCGAAGTCCGTGAAGGTGAAGGCCGTTCACGCGCCCGTCTTCTACGTGGGCAACAACAGCGCGACCACCGGTGGGGGAACAGTCGATGTGCGCGTCGTCAGCTCCGGCGGCACCGACGGCCACAGCGTGATGTGCGGCGCACCCGACGACGGCGGCTTCAACCCCAACGGGGCCACGACCGCCGAGACCGTGCGCCGCGCGTATTCAGGAGGCACGGACTGGTGGGAAGGCGCCGCGGGCAGCGAAGCTCGCGTGGCGTTCACGATGGACGAGAACCTCGGCGACGGCGGCTACGAGAGCTACCTCGCGACCGGCACCAGCGCGTCGACGTGCCTCGGTACCAAGCCGAAGAAGGTGGATACGGCGCCCAACGCGCGCGCGCCGCTCTGTCTCTTCGGGCCGTGCACCTACCCCCTCAACGTCGGCCGCTTCTACTTCCCCCGGTTCGCGCCGGACGGCAACCGCATCGTGTATGTCCGGAACCCGTCGCAGGGCTCCACTGTGGCGACGATCGCATTCGACGGAACGACGCCCCATGCATCGATTGCGGCGTACAACGCGTACCCCGATGGCGGCGCGCAGGCTGACGCCGGCGTCGGAAGCACGTTGGTGATCGTTCCTCCGCGCTGGGCCCCCGGCAACAAGGTCGCGTGGGCGAGCGCGTACAACGGCAGCACGCGCTGGAACATCAACGTCGCGGACGACGCCGACAACGCGATCCCGACGGTGGCTATGTCGTGCAGCGGCACCGTGACCGAGTTCGACTTCCTCGCCGACGGCACGGTGATCGCTCTCGGCCAGATCCCGCACACCGACGCCTCCACGCCTGCGACCGACCTCATCGTGTACCGCCCGAACGCGGTCACGAAGGAGTGCGAGGTTGTCAAAAACCTCACGAGCCTTCCCAACGGATCGGTCGCGACGGACTTCGCGCTCAGTCCGGACAAGCGCCGCGCCGCGTTCCTCGTCACCGACGTGACTGTCGACGCTGGTACCGGCGTCTCCAATTTCGTCCTCTTCACGGTCAGCACCGACGGTTCCACGGCAGCGGCGAAGGTGCCCGGCGTTCCCACCGGTGGCGGGCTGGGGGGAGGAGGACCGCACTGGATCGCGGGCGGCACTGCGCTCGTGTGGGGGCAGAAGCAGGAGACCATCGACGCGGGCGACGCAGGTGGCCAGGCAATCGCTGTCGTGTCGGCGGGCGGTGGCAACGCGCGCGCGGTCGCCCAGTCGACGACCACCGACAAGGTGTTCGCCATCGGCAACATGTGCAGCATCGGTCACGGCGGCGGCTCGGCGCTCATGGCGTTCGGCTCGCTCGCCGCGTTCGTCGGCCTCGTGGTGCGTCGCCGTCGTCGCACCCCTTCGGGTACCACGAAGCGCGGTAGCTGATATCCGCTAATTCAAGTGTGGAGGTGGCACGTGCCACCTTCACATGCGCCTGCTTTGCCTGCGATGCGGTAGCGGTTCTTCGCGATCGTGTCGTAGGCGAGGTCGGCGAGCTGGCGGACGCCCGGCACGTAGTACCCAAACGCGAGCGCGCCCACGACGGGAACGGCCGCCAGAACGCGCATCACCGCCTCTGCGCCTGCGAACACGCGGCCGTCGGGCATGACGACGTGCATGCGCTTCATGAGCGCGTCGTAGCCAATGTCGGGGAAGCGTTCGAGCACCCCGTCCTCTTGAAACGAGACCGCCTCGATGCGCGCCTTGCCCCCGAGCCGCTGGAGCTTTTTGGCGCTTCCCGTGCAGAAGCGGCAGAGCCCGTCGTAGAGGACGACGATCTTCGATCCACCCGGGGCCGTGGTACGCATGCGCGGAATGTAGGGTGTTTCGCGCGCCGCACCCCCGGTTTACTTCCATCCGTATTGGTGTATATACGGATGGACAGATGGCGATCGCGTTCGACAGCCCGGCCAACCCGCCCTCTCTTGGGGCCGCTGGTCAGAGCAACCGCTGGGACCTTTACAGGGTCCTTGCGGAGCCGGTGCGTCTTCGTCTGATGGCGCTCGCCGCCGAAGAAGAGCTCGCGATTGGCGAGCTGGCGGAGCTGTTGTCCGAGAGCCAGCCCAACGTCTCGCGCCACGTCGCGCCCTTGCGTCAGGCCGGCCTCGTGCTCGTGCGCAAGCAGGGTACGCGCACCCTCGCGCGCTTCTGCGACGAGAAGATAGGCGATCCGGTCGTGGCTGACGCGCTCGCAAGCGGCCGCGCGCTCTGCGAAGAAGACGGAAGCCTCGCGCGCGTCGCCGAGATCCTCCGCGCGCGCGATGCCGTCGGCCGCGAGTTCTTCGCGCGGCCGACGGGTGGCACGAGCGCTGATCGTCTCGCGGGCCCTCCGCCCGAGCTCGCGGCCTACCTCGCCGCGCTCGCTCCGCTCTTGCCGCGGCGCGAGCTGGCGATTGACGCCGGCACGGGCGACGGCGGCTTGCTCGACGTCCTCGCCCCCACGTTTCGCAAGGTGGTCGCGATCGATCGCTCGGAGG
>CAXSGV010000199.1:5400-11068 GCA_964236615.1 uncultured Polyangiaceae bacterium | reverse complement strand
CCGCAACGCAATTGAGCGGCGTGACGAGGATCGGCGCGACGATGGGAGTCGCGCGCGGCTTCAGGTTGCGGGGAGTTCTGTTCGATGTAGATTTCACGTGAAACCTTTTCGGTGACGCGGAGCCAGGCCCTTTTTGACGGGGAGCCTGGTTTTCGCGTCTGTGGAGTTCAGGCCGCGCTCGATGAGGGCGGCGTGGACTGCCGGTCGGCCGTGAGGCCTTCAGCGGCGAGCACTTCGTGAATGCGCGTGCCGGCGTCGCCGCGGATCGCGTCGCCACGAAGCGCTTTGTCGACCGTCGGGAGACTCACGCGCGCTTTGGCGGCGAGTCGGATCTTCGCGGCGTGACCTACGGTCGGCGCCGGTCGCGGTGTGGTGTCGCTTCTCGATGCGCTCGTCTTCGCCATGAAGAACGATTCGCATGCCGTTCACGCACCAGCCATCGAGTGCATGACATCGTCGTGGTGTCGTCCGGGGACGACATTTCCTGTTTGTCGTCCCCCGACGACATTTCGAAAACGTCGACTAGTGCAGCGACGAGGACGGTTTACGGCGCGCGCGGCGGTTCTTCGTGTCCTCCGCACCGAAGAGCCTCTTCACCTTCGCGGGGGGATAGCCGAGCGCGCGCGCTGCGAGCTTCAGGATCGCTTCCGCGTCGGGTTGCTTCCGGCTCGCGAAGGCTGTTGTGAGCTTCGCCTCGAGGCGGCCGAACGCTTCGGTCACTGGCAAATCGGCCCGGCGCTTCCAAGGCCCGTAGGTCAGGATGTCCTCGGTCAATGGGCTATCGAGGAGGCTCCCGAGCAGGATGAGCGCGATGAACTTCGGCGACTCATTGTGCGTGATGCACTCTTCGATGAAGCCACGGAGTCGCTTCACGTACTCCGATCGCTTCGGCGTCGTGAGGCCGACGTCGAGGTTGAAGAGCGGTAGCCCGGGGAGCTCCGTCTCGAACTCCTCGACGCTCCGTTTCGACATGCGACCCATCACACCGAAGCGATCGGTCGTCGCCAGCGTCGTGGGTCCGAAGAACTCGAATGGCCGAACCGCCGCTCGAGCGGCGATGCCTATCTCCTTCACCTGCTCTGAACCACGCTGCGACAGGAGGACCCCGAGCGCCCTGACAATCGCCGTGGCTTCGTTGTAGCGGGCGAACGCGCCCCCGTCCGTGCGCAGGCGACTCGCGGCGTCCTGCAGCGCAAGCTCGGCCTGCTTCAACGCACGGAGCGCCTTGAAATCGCGTGCGGTAGCGGCGCGGGACCTCAGACTCGGACACCGGGGTCTTGCGCTTCTCCGTCATGACGGCCCTCATCATCGCCTGCCTCGCTTTCGAGCGGCCGCGAGATCGACGACATTCGCAGCGCCGGCGAGCTCGATGCGCTTGATCTGCTCGATGATGCGGTTCGCGAGGTCCCACTTGCCTGCGTCCGTCGCCCGGTCCAAGGATCGTGTCAGCCGATCGAGAGGCTCGTCCGCCTGCCCCTTCGAGTGCCCCGAACCTGCCCCATGACGTGCGGCGCCGGGTGAACTCGGATCAGCGTGAGGGCTTGTTTTCTCGATGTGCGCTGAAGCGCCGGAAGCCGACTCCGCTTCGAAATCAGGTGTGCCAGCGATGGTACCAGGGGTTCGAATCCCCTTCTCTCCGCCAAGTAACTAGCTGAAGTCGTTGTGGGCCAGCGCGCGGTACGATGGGGGATGCGTCACTTCCTCCTCGTCGTCGCCGCGTGTGCTCCCGTCCTGCTCTCGGCCTGCACATCGGACGACGCGGCGTCCCCGAGTCCCACCGGAAATGACGGAGGAACGTCCGCCGGACCGGACGGCGCCGTCGCGCTCGACGCCGCGCCGGGGAACGACGCCGGGACGGACGGCACGACGCCGCCGACCACGGACATCGTGCAGCTCGCCGTCGGGCGAGACTCGAGCTGTGTCCGTCGCGCGAACGGGACGGTCTGGTGCTGGGGCCGCAATGCTCTCGGTGAGCTCGGCGTCGGAACGAAGACGCCCTCGGGCACGCCCGCCGCGGTCAGTGGCGTGACCGACGCGGTCGACGTCTCGGTGGGTGATGCACATGCATGCGTTGTGCATGCAAATGGCAAGGCCTCGTGCTGGGGGTCGAATGCGTTCGGCCAGCTCGGTGACGGCATGGTCGACAACGAGCACCTGACACCCAACCCCGTATTGGGCGTCAGCGACGCCGCGGCGGTTTACGCCTCGTACCCAGGCTTCAACTGTATCCGCCGAAAGACTGGCGCGGTGGTGTGCTGGGGCCAGCAAGCTGCGCTCATCGGCGCCTACGGCGACGGCACGAACGACAACCGCGCCGCACCAGGCGCAAACGTCAGCGGCATCACCGATGCCGTGGAGGTCGCGAAGGGCGCGAGCCACGGATGTGCGCGCCTCGCCGCTGGCGGCGTGAAGTGCTGGGGCGCCGACCTCGATGGGCAGTGCGGCGACGGAGCCACGGGCGTGAACCGGAAGACTCCGGTGATCGCGACCCACGCGACGAACGCCGTGGAGCTCGCCGCGGGTCAGGCGGGGACATGTTGGCGACTCGCGGCCGGAACTGTCCAGTGTGTCGGTCTCAACAACGTCGGTCAGCTCGGGAACGGAACGAAGACCTCCACTCCCGACCCCACGCTCGTGACCGGTCTGAACGACGCCGTGCAGCTCACCGCGAGCTCACTCCACGCCTGCGCGCGACGAACCGGCGGCAAGGTCGCTTGCTGGGGCTGGAACGCCACGGGACAGCTCGGCGACGGGACCACCGACGAGCACCTCGTGCCGGTCGACGTGTCCGCGCTGACGGACGCCGTGCAAGTCGGCACCGGGGAGTCCTTCACCTGCGCGCTGCGGGCGACGGGGCAAGTCGTCTGCTGGGGGACCAACAGCCAGGCGCAGCTCGGCGACGGCACGACCATGACGCGGACGACGCCGGTCGCGGTCGTCGGCCTCTGAATCGCAGTGGGGCCGCAGCGTGAAAACCGGTGACTAGCCGGTTGAATCGGTCTCCTCGGAGGAGCCGGCGCCGCGGACCGCGAGCACGACGGTGGCGGCACGCTTCGTCAGTCCCTTCAACACGACCCCATCCGATTCAATGGCGACGATGGATACCCCGTCGCCGCGCGCGGACAGCCGCGCGACGAGGACGATGCAAGCGAACGTCACGAGGCCCGCAATTGCGCCCCAGACCGGCACCGACGCGAACCCGACGGTCATGCCCAAAAGGATCGCTGCGAAGGGGCCAATGAGGAAGGCGAGGTTCATCGACGTGCTCTCGCGCATCCGCGCCTCGCACTTTCCACACAACCAATGCGGAAGGTTCACCGCTTTCCGGCGCGCGCTGAGAAGGCGGATGAGCAGCACGAGAAGATTGCCTGCCAACGCCGCGACTGGATTCCCGTACACGAACGGATGGATGTTCTCTTCGCCCAAACGCTCCTTGAACTGCAGGCGTTTCTTCGCGCCGCACGCGAGACAGACGCGTGGCAGCTTGGCCCCCCAGCGAATGAGTATTCCGCTCGGGTGCAGCGTTGCAGCGGTTACAGGCTCGGCGTCGCCAAGCGCGTTAGCTGCGTCGAGCGTCACGTGAGGCGCGAAGCCCCGCGCGGAGGCTCCGGTTCGTCGAAGGCAAGCAGCGCGACAAGGATCACCGGCGCGAGGCTATCCGCGTTGCTGGCATGACTCCAGAGCGTCACCTTGGCGCTCGCGCAGTGCCCACCAAGCGAGCATCGCAGGGAGCGTCGCGAGGTCCGTCGGATCGGTCACCGCACGGAAGTGCCAGCGCGGCATCAGCATCGAGAGCCACATGACGTGCGCATGGGTGGCCGCGGGGGAAATCTTGATTGCGGCGAAGTAAACGGCCGAGACGGCGAGCGCGACGAGATCGATGCGCCACGCGACCGTCCGCCGACTCACGTGCTCCCAAGCGGCTCCCGCGTGGTCGAGCAGCGCGGCCACGAAGAGCGGCAGGAAAATGCAAAGGCCGACGTCGGAGAGCTTGCCGCTCCAGAAACCTGGGTGCTGTCGCTTCAACCAGAGATCATTCCAGATCACGAGCGCGAGGCTCGCAAGAGCGAGCTTCGAGGTGAGCGTGCTGAACGATCGACGCATCATGATTCGCTCGACCGCATCATGAGCGCGAGCTCGCGGACGATGATGCGGTGGGTGAGCCACTCGATCGGCGCACGATCGTCGGTGAGCACGAGGGCCGCGCCGTCGGGGACGGTCCAGGGTCCCAGCGGCTCGAGCGCGTCGAGCTCACGTAGCTCGTCGGCGGAGAAGCGAACGTTGCTCTGTCCGCCGGCCTCCGCGAGCTCGTGGCGCGTCGCGACGAGGATGGTGTTCGTCGTCTGGCTCACGTTCACGCCGTTCACATGCGGGAAGACGGTCGCGAGCGTCGAGGCTACGGCGTGGACGACGCCGAGCTGGTTGCCCTTGCGACCGACGTTCGTCATGACGGCGCCCCCTTCCTCGAGGTGGCCCTGAACCTGCTCGTAAAACTCGCGCGTCGTGAGCTGGAATGGGACGTAAGGGAACTGGAACGCGTCGATGACCACCAGATCGTAGCGAGAGCCGTCGTGCGCGAGAAAGGCGCGGGCGTCTTCTTCATGCACCTTCACCGATGCGGGCAAGCCGAACTCGTGCCGCGCCACTTGGACGATGCCCTGGTCCAGCTCGACAGCCACGATCTCCGCCGCCGGTAAGCGCTCCGCGTAGTCACGCGCCGAACCGCCGCCGCCGAGGCCGATGACGAGCACGCGCCGCGGCGGGCGCTTCGTCAGTGCGGGCGCGATGGCGTAGTAGCCCCAGACGCCACGCAGGTACGCGCGGCCGTCATGGCGAGCAATCGTCTGCGCCGCGTACCCCTCGTTCAGGAAAAGCGTTCGGTACTCGGCGTCGTCGACGACGCGAACGTAGTTGTAAGCGGTCTCGGTTTCGACGAGCGCCTTCGGACCGGCGTGCACGGCGATGCGCGGGAGCAGACACAGGGCGATGCCCACCGCTGCGGCCGTGGCGACCGTCGCCGCAGGCTTGCGAAAGAGCGAGGCGTGCGACGTGCGAGCCACACCGACGAGGCCGACGACGAGCGCGACGGAGCCGCACACCCGGAAGGTGAATTCCGTCCCAAGAAGCGGGACGAGCACGACGCCGCACACGAACGTGCCAGCGAGGCTGCCCATCGTCCCGAGCGCTCCGAGACGGCCCGCGGTCTCGCCCACGTCGTCGCGCTCCGCGGTCGCGTGGTGAACGAGAACTGGGCTCGTCGCCCCGAGCAGCACGACGGGGACGACGAGCATCGCCAGCACGGCGACGAAGCCGACGATGAGCAGAAGGAGATGACCGTGGAGGAACTGATCGAGCGTGGCACGCATGAGCGGGCGCGCCAAGATGGGGATCGCCATCAGCGCGACGCCTGCGATCGCGTTGGCCGCGAACGTGCGGCGCAGCGCGTGCGGACGGCGCGACCAGCGACCACCGATGCGCGCACCGACCGCCAGGCCGGTGAGCACGATGCCGATGAGCAGCGACCACACGAGTGTGCTCGTCCCGAACGACGGCGCGAGCAAACGACCGGCGGCGACCTCGGCGCCCATCACCGCGAAGCCGCTCGTGAACGCGGCGAGCGACAAGAAGCGCTTCATCACTTTCCGGCCGGGAGCTTCGTGAACGTGAT
>CAXSGV010000199.1:3339-5345 GCA_964236615.1 uncultured Polyangiaceae bacterium | reverse complement strand
GTCGGCCCCGCCGTCGTACGCTGGCTTGGCGACGACATCGCTCCCCGCGTCGACGACAGCGGCCGCGTCGACGACAGGCACGGCTGCGTCTGCGTCGGTGTTGTCGCTTCCGCCGTCGCCCAGCGGGACATCGCCGTTACCGCGTGGGCTGAGACGCAGAACGCCGGGGACCTTCACCCCCGAGCTGCACGTCACCGTCTGACTGTCCTTCGACGGAAAGACGGCCTCGCACGTGAGCGTGGTCGTGCCGGACACGGCTCTCACGACGAACGACTCGGCGCTGCAGCTGTTCGCGTTGCCCCCGGCGACGCTCGCCGAAAACGCGTTGATGCCGGCGGCGCGTAGCGCTTGCGCGAGCTCAGGCTCTTTGTCGCCGACGACCGAGAGACGAACGGTGCCCTGCGCGGCCGCGATGGAGATCGGGCACGTCGACTCGTAGGTGGCGTTGAAGCTCACGGCTTGGTACCCGTCGGGGCACTCTGCCGAGTCGGCCATGAGAACGAAGGCGCCGGAGACGAGGACGAGAAAACTTGCGCCGCGTCGCAGTGGACGGGCCCAAGAGGAAAGCGACGAAGGGGACATGGGTTACGGCCAATGCAATCGACGCGCCGTCCGATTCCTCGAGAAAAACAGCCTCGCGCCGCATGCGAGCAAGGGCGAGGCCTGGCAGGGCGATCAGGCCCGCGAGAACGCCCGGCTCCGCCTACTCGATGCCGTAGCGTGCGCGGATACCTCGACTTTTGAGCGCGCGCGGAGCCGTCGCGCAACATCGCGCGGTGCGAGCAGGCCGCCGTGTCGTGCCGCTCGCGGCCACGCGCGCATCAGAAGAGCCGCGCTCCGAGGAAGGCTTCTTCCGCGGCCCTGCGTAGGTCGCGCCAGCCCTCGTAGCGGCTCGAATTCGTCGTCGCAACGAAGGCAAAGCGGCTCCGCGGAGCACAGACGAAGTACGCGGTCGACCCACGGCCCGAGCCGGTATGGGTCCATACTGGACCACGCGGTAAATCGAGCCCGTAGACGCCGTAGCCGTACCAGACGTCGTTTTCGTTCGTCGCGATGTGGTTCCTCGTCATCTCCTCGAACGTCTCTCGTCGGAGGATCTCGGGCGCGCCGGCGAGGAGCCGAGAGGCAAAGAGCGTGAGCTCGTCGATCGAGGCGTGGACGCCACCGACTGGACGCTGAACGTACGCATCGAGGGACGGCGGATCGAACGAGCGCTCGTGGCCATTGGCATCGACACCGAATCCGTCCGCGTGCTCGCGCGTCGCCACCACGGAGCTGTCGGTCGTCGCGACTTTCATGCCGACCGGCGTCGTGACGAGCGTACGCAACACGTCGTCGAACGATGTCTTGGCCGCGCGTTCGATCGCGGCGCCGATGAGGACGTAGCCGGTGTTCGAGTACTCGAAACGGCCCACCGGACCCACCGAGAGCGGGTTCTTGCCGAAGAGGTCGTCGTATTCGAAGCCGCGGCGGACGTCGGTGAGATTCGTGATCTGGTTTCGCGAGAAACCCGCGGTGTGCGTGAGCAGACGGCGGAGGGTCACTTCCTTGCCCATCGCGGCGTCGGTGAACGAGACCGCCGGGACGAGCTCCATCACCGGGGCATCGAGAGCGAGCGCGTTCCTCTCGACGAGACGGAGCGCCGCGAGCGCCGTGAAGGTCTTCGTGACCGACTCCAAACGGAAGAGCGTCGACGTCCTCACGAGCGCGCCCGTGCCGATCTTTCGCACGCCGCGTGCGGCGGTGAACGCGGGCGCGCCATCGAGGACCACCCCGATCGCGCCACCCGGGGTGAGCGACGTTTCGAGGCTCTGTTCGAACGCCCGGACGACGCGCTCCCACCGTACGTCGACGGGCGGCGTGAAAGCGGCGGGCGCCGTCCGGGGCGTGCTAGCGACCGATCCACATCCCGCCGCGAACGCCGCCACACCCGCGCCCGCGACGGCGCGCAGGGCACCCCGACGACTCAACGAAGCAGGAAGACGCCGCACGTTCTAAAACAGACA
>CAXSGV010000199.1:0-3329 GCA_964236615.1 uncultured Polyangiaceae bacterium | reverse complement strand
AGACAGTGGAGCGTCGAGCCGCGTGGGTGCTTGTCCCATTCGGCCGTCGTCACTGCAGTCAGTGAAGAGCCATTCGCGGTGACGAGCTCCAGGCAGTCGAAAGGATAGAGCTTGCCGTCGTCGAGCAAGAACCCGCCCGGACGATCCGGCGCGGAGAGCACAGTGGCAGCCGTGCTCATCGACGCACCGTAGGGGAACGAATCGAAGAACGCCGCGCTCACCGCGTAGGAAGAGCGAGCGAGCCGCTGCGCCGGAGCAATCGCTGCAAACTGCAAACGCTTGCCGTCCCGGATCAACGTGAGCGGTCGGCCAGGTGCAGCGATCAGCGAGCCCTCGAAGACCTTTCCAAAGTCGACGCATCCCGGATTTCGATCGGTCGTCACGTCGCCGCCGTGATGCGCGAGATCCCACGTGGCGATGTCGGGGCCGATGGCGTGGAGGAGGTCAGCGACGAGCTTCTGTGGATCGGCCGAGGGGATCGCGTGTCGGTCGGGTCGCCCGACGATGCCAGGCCCTTCGGAATTGTTTCCAGGGATCACCGCCGTCCCATCGATTGCATTCATGTTCCGATCGAAGAAGCGGAGCTCGAGGTTCGTCGCCCCATTCACGGCCACGACGAAGGCGTCGAGCGCGTCGACGAATTGGATGTCGGCGGAGAAAGCTTCGGTGAGTGAGCGCGACGTGTGCGTCTTCGCGTCGAGCGGCGTGAAGCCACCCGCCGTGAGCTCTTCGACGTCCTTCTGGAAAATCGGATCGCTCGAGCGAAGGACGTACTGCCCTGCCCCGTTGCCCTGGTTTCCGCCGAGCCCCGTCGAGTCGGTGAACATCAAGTAGAACTTCCCGTCGACGTACGTGACGCTCGGTTGACCGGCGCCGTAGGGATTGACGCGACCTTGACTCGTTCGCACGGGGACGACGATGGGGTTGCCGCCATTGGCGCGCGTCCATTGAATCCCGTCCTTGCTCGTGGCGACGCCCATGCGCGTCGTCGCCGTCGCCGCTGCTTCACCCTCGTCGAGCCCGCCGTAATAAAGGTAGTAGGTCCCGTCGACGCGAATCACGGAAGGATCGCACGTGTGCGTCCGATCGAAGGTGCCTGCGACGTTCGTCGGCGTGAGAACGCTCTTTGGCGCATCCCACGGACCGTCGAGCGAGTCCGCCTCCGAGTAGAGGATGTGGTCGCCTGCGACGCCGCCGCACCAGTACATGCGGTAGCGACCATCTTGCATGATCGACGGCGTGTAGTCGTACGACCCTCGCGTGAGCACGGGCGCATTACCTCCGCGCGTCGAGGCGACCTTCAGGTTCAACTTCGTATACGAGCAGTCCGGTCCCGCTTCACCGGCCGCATCCGGCGTGACGGCGGGGGCATCCGCAGCAGCCTCCTGCGAACCGGCGTCGACGCTCGGAGAGACCGGTTCCTCGACGTGCTCCGATTCGGAGCACGCGGCGAGAGCGCACCCGACGAGCGAGGAGAGAGTGAGCGCTGCGATTGCGAGCCTTGGGAGACGCATGAGGATCTATGTACGACCCGCCGCGCTCGGCGCACAACCGCCGCGATCAAAGCGCTCTGATTCCGCGCCGTTCTATAGCAACCGAAGCGCCGCGAGAGCATCTACTGCTCGGCATGGTTCACTCACGCACCTCCGCGCTCGGCGTGGCTCTTTGGACGGCTTGCGTCGTGACTGCGCTCGCCGGCAGCGCCGCGTGCGAGAGGAAGAGCGAGAAGCGCGCGTCTACGGCCTACCGGCTGAAGGCAGCCATCCCCGAGGCGGGGCCGGCATTCGATCGGGCGCTCGCGCAGTCGCTCGACGTCGAGATGCGACCCGGTAACGAGCTCGCGTTCGTCAACGACGCGCGCGTATTCGACGCCATCGTCGCGGACGTGTCGCGCGCAAAATCGAGCATTCACATCGTCTCGTACATCTGGAAGAAGGGCGAGGCGTCGGACCGCCTCGTGAAGGCGATCACCGAGCGAGCGCGCGCGGGCGTTGCCTGCAAGATCGTGGTCGACGCTTTCGGCAGCATGTCGTTCGAAGGCGACGGCATCGGCAAGGCGCTGCGCGACGCGGGCTGCGACGTCAGGGGGTTTCGCCCGCCGGCGACGAGCGACATCGCGCGGAACCACCGCAAGCTCGTCCTCGTGGATGGCAACGTCGGAATCGCGGGCGGGTTCGGTATCCGCGACAACTGGCTGAAGGACGTCGATGGCGAGCCGCGCTGGCGCGACACCAACGTGCGTGTCGCGGGGCCGGTCGTCGGAGACATGCAGCACGCGTTCGCCGAGAACTGGCTCGAGTGTGGCGGCCCGCTTCTTCCCCCCGAGGCGTTCCCCACGATCGAGGCGCGAGGATCGGTGCGCGCCGCGTTCGTGGCGAGCACCGCGTCACCGGTCGTGACCCGCGCGGAGCGCCTCGTGCAGCTCGTGATCGCCTCGGCGAAGAAGCGTGTGTGGATCGAGAACGCCTACTTCGTTCCCCCAGTACCGATCATCGAGCTTCTAGCGACGAAGGCGCAGACGGGGCTCGACATTCGAGTGCTCGCGCCGGGGAAGCAGAGCGACTCGAAGCCCTCGTTCGTGATGCAACGGAACGAGTACGGCGATCTGATCGAGAAGCACGTTCGCGTCTTCGAGTACGAGCCGGCGATGATCCACTCGAAGACGATCCTCGTCGACGATCGGCTTGCCGTGGTGGGCTCCGTCAACCTCGAGCCGCTGTCGCTTGGGAGCCTCGAGGAATCGGTGCTCGTCTTCGACGACGTCGGCGCCGCGAGCGCGCTCGAAGCGCAATTTCTCGAAGACGCGCTCCACGCCAAGGAGCTTTCCAAGGGGAAGTAGCGTCCTACGGGATCGCGAGCGCGAGCTCTGCTGACTCGGTGATTACCGGCTGCAGTTGCGGAAACCGAACGCGCTCGGGTTGGCGTCGAAGGTGCTCGGTGTGTTGAGCATGACCCCCGGTGTCCATCCGAGGTTCGGGTTGTCGTCGCCGGCCGTGTAGTACCAAGTCGTGTTGCCGCCGGCGTGACGCTCGCCCACGCCCCAGCAGAGGAAGTAGCTCGAGGTGGTGCGGAGCGTGTTCACGATCGCCGACGTCTCTTTTGGCAGCGCGCGGAGCGGCGCGTCCTTGCGGTTCGTGCAGTGGAGCTTTCCGTCCTGGTGCACGCTGCACGCGCCGGCGTCGAGGATCGGAGCAGGGGTCGCAGGCGCGCTCGACGCCGCGGCGTCACCAATCTGGGGCACGTCCGGGACCGCCTCGTGGCTCGGCGTCGCCGCGCCGTCCTCGCGGTAGGCCGCGCCACTGTCGTCTGCGTCGTAGGTGACGTCCTCG
>CAXSGV010000198.1:8156-11072 GCA_964236615.1 uncultured Polyangiaceae bacterium | reverse complement strand
GATGTTGGGTATGTTGGTTTGGTTATTGAGTTTTTCTTCGGTGCCGACCTCCTTTGCGACGCGCGTCACTTCGCCGGCGAACGCATTGAGCTGATCGACCATCGTGTTGATCGTGGACTTGAGCTCGAGGATCTCTCCGCGCGCGTCGACCGTGATCTTCTGCGAGAGATCGCCGTTGGCGACCGCTGTCGTCACGAGCGCGATGCTGCGCACCTGCCCCGTGAGGTTGCTCGCCATGTAGTTGACGTTGTCGGTGAGGTCCTTCCACGTGCCGGCGACGCCGGGCACGTAAGCCTGGCCACCGAGCTTGCCGTCGGTGCCGACCTCGCGCGCGACGCGGGTGACTTCCGCCGCGAAGGAGTTGAGCTGATCGACCATCGTGTTGATGGTGTTCTTCAGCTCGAGCATCTCGCCCTTCACGTCGACCGTGATCTTCTGCGAGAGGTCGCCGTTGGCGACCGCGGTCGTGACGTATTTGACGTTCCGCACCTGGTCGGTGAGGTTGTTCGCCATGTAATTCACGCTGTCGGTGAGGTCCTTCCAGGCGCCGGTGACGCCCTGGACCATCGCCTGCCCGCCGAGCTTTCCGTCGGTGCCGACCTCGCGGGCGACGCGCGTGACCTCGGCGGCGAACGAGCGGAGCTGATCGACCATCCGATTGAACGTGTTCTTGAGCTCGAGGATCTCCCCCTCGACGTCGACCGTCATCTTCTGCGAGAGATCGCCGTTCGCGACCGCCGTCGTCACGAGCGCGATGTTCCGCACTTGGTCGGTGAGGTTCGACGCCATCGAGTTGACGTTGTCGGTCAGATCCTTCCACGTGCCGGCGACGCCGGGGACGCGGGCCTGACCGCCGAGCTTTCCTTCGGTGCCTACCTCGCGTGCGACCGTGGTGACCTGGTCGGCGAACAGACGGAGCGTGTCCGTCATGTTGTTGATCGTGTCGGCGAGCGCGGCGACCTCGCCCTTCGCTTCGACGACGAACTTCTTCGTCAAATCTCCGTTTGCTACGGAGGTCACGACCGCGGCGATGCCTCGCACTTGCGAGGTGAGGTTGCTCGCCATCGAGTTGACGCTGTCGGTGAGGTCCTTCCAGGTGCCGCCGACGCCGGGCACGTGCGCCTGGCCGCCGAGCTTGCCCTCGGTGCCTACTTCCTTCGCGACGCGCGTGACCTCTGCAGCGAAGGAGCGGAGCTGATCGACCATCGTATTGACGGTTTCACCGATGCGGAGGAACTCGCCGCGAACCGGCTTGCCTTCGATCTCGAGCGCCATCTTCTGCGACAGATCGCCCTCGGCGACCGCGGTGATGACGCGCGCGACCTCGGTCGACGGGCGAACGAGATCCAAGATGAGCGAGTTGAAGCTCTCGAGCTCCTGCGCCCACGCGCCGCGCGCGACGCCGATGCTCGCGCGCTCGTTCATGCGGCCTTCGCGGCCGACGACGCGCGACACCCGCACGAGCTCTTTCGCCATGTTGTCGTTCATCGCCACGACGTCGTTGAACGCGCTCGCCATCTCGCCGGCGCCGCCGTCCCCGTTCCGGTCATCCACCGAGAGGCGCACCGAGAAGTCGCCCTCTTTGACGGCGCGAAGTCCGACCAGGAGCGCGTTCCACTGCTCGGCCGTCGGGCCGCTGCCGACCTCGTCGAAAGTCTTGAGCGCGCGCTTCTTGCCGAGCTGACGCTCGGTGACCGGCTTGTCGCCGTTCTTGACGGCCTTCTTACGCCGTCCTTTGCCGTTGCCGCTCGTGCCTTCGAACCCGTCGTTACCAGTTGCCACGATGTCTCCTGCTTCCTTGCTGCGTGTGTCTCACGTCGTGTCAGCTCTCGAAAAATCAGTCTCGCGACGTGCCGCCGCCACCCCGGGTCTCGTCCCCGTCCTCGTGCACGACATCGTCGACGGCGAGCGCGAGCAGCCGCGTGATCGCGCGCTCGAGCGTGCCGATCTCGACCGGCTTCGTGATGTGGTCGGCGAACCCGGCGGTGCGTGCACGCTCGATGTCCTCGGGCCCGCTCGAGCCGGTGAGAGCGATCGCGCGTACGCCCTTCCCGAGCTGCGCCACGAGATCGATCCCGCTGCCGTCCGGGAGCCCGAGGTCGCTGATGACGATGTCGATGGGATTCGCGGCGAACGCTTCGAGCCCCTCGGCGACCGTGGTCGCGGTGATCACGCCGTACCCACGGCGCTCGAGGGCGCGCCGCATCAGCACCACGGTGTCGGCGTCGTCGTCGACGACGAGGAGCTGCGGGCCTTTCGGGGGATCGAGCCGGAGACCAGCCGAGGCGGACGTGACCGGCAGGGGACCCTCGAGGTCGAGAACGAACACCGAGCCACCGCGCGAGGTCTCGACCTGCAACCCGGGTGCGCCCTCACGCGAGCGGGTGCGAACGACGAGGCGCGTTTCGGGCGAGACGACGCTCATGGCCGACTCGAGGAGTGAGCCGACCTCGGCCTGCAGGCTCGCGGCGTCACGGACGAGCACGGTGCGCTGGCGCGCGTTCAGCTCGAGCGCGACCTTGAGGCCTGCGTCTCGGACTCTTTGCTGAAATCCTCGGAGAACGTCACGGATGAGGTCGTGGGCATCGACGAGGACCCCCCTCGAGCGCTCGGAGACCGGCGACGCAGAAGCGCGAGGAGCGAGGCGATCATCCGTCAAGAAAAGCAACCCCACGGAGTGTACCGATGCGTTGGATGCGCAGAAACAGCAACGGTAGCGTCCCTCCTGCGGCCACGTCCAGCGGCCGTCGCGCATTCTTCCGCTTTAGCCGTTTTAGCCGAGCCGGCGTTCGACGAGGCCAAACCCTGCTTCGACGAGGAGAGCCAGCGCCGCGCTTGGAATCGCGCCTGCGAGGAGCATGACGTCGTCGTTCAGTGCGAGGCTCGTGTCGGGCCCGGCGTCGAGGCGCTCCTCGA
>CAXSGV010000198.1:3656-8146 GCA_964236615.1 uncultured Polyangiaceae bacterium | reverse complement strand
TGGCCGACGTCAAATCGAGCGACGCGTTGTTCGCGCGGATCGCGGAGCTGGGCGGCACGCCGTTGATGGCGCGCACCGGCCACGCGCCGATGAAGGCGGCGATCGTGGCCGTGCCGACGTTGATGACAGCGCTCGTCTTGATTCCGGCAGCAATCGAACGCGCCGCGAGTGGGAGCTCGATCAGGCGCAAACGCGCGACCCGCGGCAAGCCGAGCGAGAGCGCCGACTCGTGGAGCGACGGCGCGATCGACACGAGCCCGGTGTATGTCCCCTGCACGATCGGCAAGAGCGCGTAGGCGAACAGCGCGACGAGCGCCGGAGCAGTTCCGATCCGATGAAGAAGTGGAATCAGAAAGGCGAGTAGTGCGAGCGACGGGATGGTCTGCACGACGCCAACGCTGCCGAGCACGATCCGCGGCACCCACGACTTCTCGCGGCGGCCTGCCGCCCAAATTCCGAGCGGGACACCGACGAGCGCGGCGACGAGCACCGAGACGAGCACGAGCGTGATGTGCTCGAGCGTCAGGCGCGCGAAGTCGGCTCCGAACAGGCGCCCGAGCAGCGTGGCGCGCGCACTTGCGGGGGCTTCGCCGCGCTTGCCGGCGACGAATGCTTCGGCGACCGCCGCAAACGGCACACCGCGGAGCTCGGCGTCGGCGTTCATCCGCACCATGTCGCGCTCGTGGATTGTCCCAGCGAGCGCGGTGAGCTTCGTCCACGTGCGAGGCAGGCGCGTGGGAAGATCCTTCCGGTAAAGGAGAACGGCGTCGTAGCGCGGGAACGCCGCCTTGTCGTCCGTGAGCACGGTGAGCCCGAGCTTCTCGATCTTCGCGTCGGTCGAGTAGACGTCGGTGACGTCGAGCTCGCCATGCGCGAGCGCCTCGTACGCGAGGCCGTGGTCGAGGCTGCGCGGCGCTGCGCCGTGAAAGCCGTAGGCCCGAGAGACCGACGGCCAGCCGTCGCTGCGCTCGAGAAATTCTTGCGAAAACCCGAGCCGAAGCCCCTTCCCTTCATGCTTCTTCGCGAGGTCAAGGACGGTTGCTATCCCCAGCTCGCGTGCTCGCGCCGACGGCATCGCGAGCGCGTACGTGTCGTTGAAGCCGAGGGGAACACCGACGGCGAGCCCTCGCGGCTCGAGCTCGCGGTTCAAGGCGTCGAGGTCGTCTGCGGCTGCGCGTCCGCCGAGGAGCTCCTTCGCTATCGTGCCCGTGTACTCGGGGTAGACGTCGATGCTTCCACTCTCGAGCGCTTGAAACACGATGCCGGTGTTGCCGAGACCGCGATCGTGAACCACCTCGGCCTCGCCCGTGGTCGCGGCGGTGGCGCGCACGATCTCGCCGAGGACGTAGGACTCCGTGAAGCGTTTCGAGCCCACGTGAAGTGGGCGCGCACCAGCAACGGCCTCGCGCTCACACGAGGCCCACGACGAGAGCGCGAGCACGAGGAGGACCACGAACACCGCGAACGCGCAGCGCGCGCCGCTTCCGAGCACCCGACGGGGTGAGGGGCCGGTCATGCGTGCTCGCCGGCAGGCGGAAGGCCGGCGCGATCGGGATCGAAGGGGCGCTGCGCTTCGATGAAGTCGGTGACGAACTTTTCGGCGGGCGCGTGCGCGAGCTCCTTCGCCGTGCCGATCTGAACGACGGCGCCGTCGCGCAGGAGCGCGATCGTCTCGGCGAGGTAGGCGGCTTCGCCCATGTCGTGCGTGACGACGATCACGGTCTTGCCGAGGCGCTCGAAAATCGCGCGTAGCTCGGTCTGCAAGCCACGCCGTGTGATCGGATCGAGCGCGCCGAGCGGCTCGTCGAGCAGCAAGAAGCTGGGATCGAGCGCGAGGGCGCGCATCAAGCTGACGCGCTGCCGCTCGCCGCCCGACAGTTGGCTCGGCCGCAGATCGAGCCGACCGACGGCGAGCTTCACGAGCTCCGCGAGCTCGAGGACGCGCGCCGTGGTCGCGTTCCGATCGCGGCCGAGCACGTCGGCGAGGAGGCGAACGTTTGCGCGCGCGGTGAGGTGCGGGAAGAGCCCGCCATCCTGAAGCACGAAGCCCGTCTTCCGACGGACGCTCTCGAGGGTGCCCGCGTCGAGAGGCACACCGTCGTAAAGGACCTGGCCGCCGTCCGGCTCGATGAGCCCCGACAGTACGCGCAGGAACGTGGATTTACCGCAGCCGCTCGGGCCGACGATCGCAGTGGTCGTCTTTGGCGCAAACGTGATCGACGTGGGGGCGAGCGCGAGACGCTCGCCGTACCTCTTCGTGATCTGGGCGGCCTCGATCGTCACGACCGAGGAAGGTAGCTCGATCGGGAGATTGTTACTTCTGCGCGAAGGCGCTCGGTGCAGCGGGTGCTTCGGGGGCGCTGGGCTGGAGATCCCCGACCGGGATGCGCGCGACAGAGACGCAGTGCGTCTGGTGATCGAGCGCCGAGCCCACGCGGGCGCCTGCGCCGAAGGCCATGGTCGCTCCGAGGAGGGAGAACGTGGCGATTGCGAGACTGCGGCGGTGTGCGGTGGTCATGATGTTTCGAAGTGTTGCAACGGCCGTGCCCTCTGGCCGTGCGCCCGGTGCTCTATTCGCCGTTTCGCTATAAACGCAACGCATACGCGCACTTGCGACAAGAAACGGTACCGTGGCGGCGCGGGCACCGTCATGAAACGCGCGTCCAAACGGACGCCGAGCGCACCAACGGCGCGTCCCCCGGGGCAAACTGCTACGGGTTGCCCTCGGCGGCGAAGTCGGAGATGAGGTGACGTGTGATGCCCTCGAGCGCCCGATCCGCGCACCGTTTCGTCTTCTCCTTGCTGTTGTCATTGGCGAGTCTCCTCGTCACGACGGTCGCCCTCGCTGGGCCCAACGACGGGCTTCCGAAAACGGCGGCTGCGCTCGATCGCGCGACCCCGCGCCGCGCCATGGCGGGCTTCATCGAGGCCACGCGCGCCGGCAACTTCGAGCTCGCGTCGCATTACCTCGATCTCCGCGCGACGCCGTCGAGCGAGCAGCCGCGTGTCGGGCCCGCCCTGGCCGAGCAGCTCTCGTACGTCCTCGAGCGAAAGATGCCGATCGAGCTCTCGAAGATGAACGACGAGGCTGACGGCGGACTCGCGCCGGGGGCTACCGCCGTCTCCGCGGGCACCATCTTCCTCTCGGACGAAGAGATCCCGATCCAGCTCGTGCGCGTGAAGTTCGACGACGGCGTTCAGCGCTGGGTGATCTCGCGCGGCACGCTCGCGATGGTGCCCGCGCTCAGCAAGGCCTACGGCGAGTCGAGCTGGATCGAAGAGCACATGCCGACAGCGCTCACGCGTGTGACCTTCCGCGGCAACGAGGCGTGGCAGTGGCTCGGTATCGTGGCGCTCGCGCTCGTCGCCTACCTGGTTGGACGCACCGTGGCCTGGCTCGTCGCGGGATTCGGCGCGCGCGTCGCGAAGCACACGGAGACGCCGTCGGATGATCTCTTGGTCACCGCGGCCCGGCGCCCGCTCCGGATCTTCCTTGCTGCGATGTTCTACAACGAGCTCCTTCCCTACCTGCACCTGACGGTCACGGTGACGAGCGCACTCCAGCACGTCACGTACACGCTCATCGTCATTGCCGTGACCTGGTTCGTGATCCGCGCGATCACCGTCCTCACCACCTGGGCGCAGGAGGGCATGCCGAGCGAGTCCCAGTACGAGGTCAAGGATCGCATCAAGCGCACGCAGCTCGCGCTCCTCCGGCGCATCGCAGCGGTCATCGTCGTCGTCGTCGGCGTCTCGATCGTGCTCGTGCAGTTCGAGTTCGTTCGCAACGTCGGCCTGTCGCTCCTCGCTTCGGCGGGTCTCGCCGGCATCGTGTTCGGCCTCGCGGCGCAGAAATCACTCGCGGGCGTAATCGCCGGCATCCAGCTCTCGATCACACAACCCATCCGCATTGGCGACATGGTCAAGGTCGAGGGCGAGGTGGGTCACATCGAAGAGATCAACCTCACCTACGTGGTCGTGCGCACGTGGGATCAGCGGCGCTTCATCGTGCCGATCGGCCGCTTCCTCGATCACTCGTTCGAGAACTGGACGATGACGAACCCGGAGCTGCTTGGCAGCATCAGCTTGCCGGTCGACTTCATGACGCCGGTCGAGCTCGTTCGCAAGGAGCTCGCGCGCATCTGCGAAGGTCACCCCGCGTGGGACAAACGAAAATGCGAGCTCGAGGTCACCGATGTGACCGATCGCTCGATGCTGCTGCGCGCCGTCGTCTCCGCGTCGACCGCGTCGCAGCTTTGGGATCTCCGCTGCAATGCGCGCGAGCAGCTGCTCGCGTTTCTGCGCACCCTCGACGGAGGGCGATACCTATCCCAACAGCGGTTGGCTTACGCGCCGGGGCCGCTGACCGAGGGTTCGGGGCTCGACGGCACGGCGGGGGGCAACGGCACGATGCTAGGCGTCTCCGGCGCGTAGTCGGCGGCGCTCGAAGGATCGTCGGTCGCGGAGGCTGGCACGCTTGGCGCTACCTC
>CAXSGV010000198.1:0-3645 GCA_964236615.1 uncultured Polyangiaceae bacterium | reverse complement strand
GACGACGTCGCTTCGTTTGCGCGCGTGGCGTGAGCTTCGCCGTGACGATCGGCGACGGCGCCGTGGTGGGCGTGTGCTCGGCGACGGGCGGTACGATGGAGACGGGCTCGGTGACGGCGACGGGCGGTACGACGGACGGCTGTACGACGGCCAGCACTGGGCTTGGGCTCGAGGGCGATGGCTGGAGCTCGACCTCGCCGCTCGTCGCTTGCAACACCGCAGGCGCCTCGCCTCGTGCGGCCTGCGGAGCGCGATCCGTGGCGGGGCGCCAGTCAGGACGCGCGAAGAGCACAGCGACGATGGCGCCGATCGCAAGCGCCGGAACCGCGACGAGGGGCAAGACACGCGACCGCTGCTCGTGAATGCTCGAGCGCGTCATCGACGAGCCCATCAAGGTGGCGCGCGCGGAGAACGGGGTGAGCTTGCGACGCGTGCCGACGGGCACGCCATCCACGGCGGCCGCGAAGGTGTCGGCCATCTCGCGCGCCGAGTCGAAGCGGTCCTTCGCATCGCGTGCGAGCGCGCGCCGAAACCAGGCGTCGACGCTCTCCGGCACGCTCTTGCGAATGCGGCTGGGGAGGCGAAAGCGCCCTCGGTTCACGGCGAGACAGATCGCGGCGTAGGTCTCCCCTTCGAACGGCAGCTTGCCCGTCACCGCATAATACGCGACGACCGCAAGCGCCCACAGATCGCAGCGGTAGTCGACGTTCTTGGCGCTCAGCATCTGCTCCGGGCTCATGTAGCTCGGCGTTCCGAGCGTGGCGCCGGTGTTCGTGACGCGGATGTTGCCGTCGTCCGCCGTCTTGGCGATCCCGAAGTCGAGGACCTTCACGAACGGCTCGTCACCGTTGGCGTCGCAGAGGAAAATATTCTCCGGCTTGATGTCGCGGTGCACGATGCGCTGCTCGTGCGCCTTCTCGAGCGCGCGCGAGGTCTGCAGCACGATGATCGCCACCTCGTCGAGGCTGAGTCGGCCGCGTGCGTGGAGCCGAGTCTCGAGGTCTTCCCCCTCGAGGTATTCCATCACCATGTAGGGCAGGCCGCCCGCCTCTTGCGACTCCTCGCCCGAGTCGAAAATCTGAACGACGTTCGGGTGACGAATCTGCGCCGCCGCCTTTGCCTCGCGCGTGAAGCGCTCGACCGCTGCGGGATGGCATGCGAGCGCTGGTGACATGAACTTCACGGCGACCTGAGCCTCGAGCCCCAGGTGATCGGCGAGCCACACGCTCCCCATCCCGCCCTCGCCGATCTGACGAACGAGGCGGACGTTGCCCGAGACCACCATTCCGGGGTGGAGCTCGTGGCTCGAGGGCAGGAGGACTTCACTGAGCGTCATGGGATTCGGTAGGCTTCCTGAGCAACCGACATGCCCGCGTCCGCCTTACGGGTGGCGCGGATGAGGCTTGCGGGAGCTCGGAGAATCGTCATGCAATCCGGGGCCTTCCCGACGCGCCTGGGGGATGTCCCACCCTGTAGGACGGTGGCAAAACGCCCCGAGACAGCGTCTCCGGTGTGATTTGCTACAAACGGAAAGCAGCGACGGAGCCACGCGCATGTCGACCGACTCACTTCTCATTCGCTCCACGCCCGAGACGCTCTTCCTGCCCGCGAGCGAGCTGTCGTGGACCGCAGCGCGCAGCTCGGGTCCCGGCGGTCAGAACGTCAACAAGGTCTCGTCGAAGGTCGAGCTGCACTTCGATTTCGAGCATTCGACGGTGCTCGATCTGCAAACGAAGGCGCGTCTGCGCACGCTCGGCGCGAGCCACCTCGACGCGGCGGGTCGCCTCCGCATCACGAGCCAAGCGACGCGCGACCAGTCGCGCAACCTCGACGATGCGCGAGCCAAGCTGGCCGATCTCGTGCGACGCGCACTCGAGCGACCGCGGCCGCGCAAGAAGACCAAGCCGTCGCGCGGCGCGAAAGAGCGGCGCCTCCAGACGAAGAAAAAGGTCGGCGAGAAGAAGCAAGGGCGAGGCCGCGCGGCAGCGGCCACGCGGCGGCGCGACGATTGAGCCCTACTAGGAGTCCTTTGTCGGACTTGCCCCTCCTTGCCGCGTTTTCCGGATCGTGGTTCGTTTGGAGGTAGTGGTCGATTGGCTGTTTCCTGTCGGGGGGTCCGAGAGGGCGACGCGGGATGACGATGGGTGATGCACCGAGTGGCCGCTTGGCCGGACTTCCCCGTCCTGGGGAAATCCTCGCCGGCAAATACTCGGTCGAAGCCGTGCTCGGCGTCGGCGGCATGGCCGTCGTCGTCGCGGCTCGTCACCTCGAGCTCGACGAACGCGTCGCGCTGAAGATCCTCCTCCCCAAGTACCGGCAGAACGAGGAGATCGTCGCGCGCTTCCGCCGCGAGGCGCGCGCTGCGGTGAAGATCAAGAGCGAGCACGTCGCCAAGGTGCACGACGTCGGCACGCTCGAGGACGGCGCGCCTTGCCTCGTCATGGAGTACCTCGAAGGTCTCGACCTCGAGAGCTTGATCACCGATCAGGGGCCGGTGCCGCGCGAGCGCGCCGTCGACTACGTGCTGCAAGGCTGCGAGGCGCTCGCCGAAGCGCACGCGCTGGGGATCGTGCACCGCGATCTCAAGCCGGCAAACTTGTTCTTGTCGCAAGGCGCCGACGGCAAGCCGATGATCAAGCTGCTCGACTTCGGTATCTCGAAGGTCGGCGTCGGCGGATTTGCCGGAACGATTATCTCGAAGGTCGGCGGCATGGCGCTCACGCGAAAGCAGTCGTCGTTCGGAACGCCGCACTACATGAGCCCGGAGTCGCTGAAGGCGACCGACCAGGTCGATCGCCGCGCCGACATTTGGGCCGTCGGCGCGATCTTGCACGAGCTCATCTCCGGCCGTCCCCCGTTCGATGCGGAGGATCTCGCGGAGCTCCAAGCGCTCGTGAAAAACGGGGCGCCTCGCACGCTGCGCGAAGACTGTCCGGGCGAGCCCTCGGGTCTCGAAGCCGTGATCCTCCGGTGCTTGGAGAAAGATCCCGTCAAGCGCTTCGCGAACGTCACCGAGCTGGCGAACGCGATTGCGCCGTTCGGCACACCCGAGGCGCAGAAGCTCGCGCTCAACGTGCGCCGCGTGGCTGAGGCCACGAAAGGCCGCGCCGCCGTCACGGATCCCAAGCTCGAGCGACCCTCCACACCCATGATGGCGTACGTGCCCGGCGGCTCGCTGGCCGGTGGGCTTTCGAGCAGCAACATGCTGGCTGCGCTCGTGGTGCCGGCGAGCCCGTCCTCGGCGGAGGTCCTCCGCGTGTCGACGCGCACGTCGATCGCGGTCGAGGACGATGGCCGCGGTCATCCCAAGCCGCGCAGCACGCGCGCCGCCATCGCCGTCGGTGTGCTCGTCGCCGTCGTTCTGCTCGGGGGCATCGGCGTGAAGTACCGCGGCACATCGCGCTTCAGTGGGTTCGGTGACAGCGAGGGGAGGTCGGCCGCAGCGGCTGCTCCCGTTCCCCCGCTCGACAGTGCAGTGCCGTCGGCTTCCGCGTCGGTAACGCCGATCGTGGTGGCGAGCACGCAAGCCGTCCCTTCGTCGAGCATCCTCCTGAAGGCGCCGTCGCGCACCGGCGTTCTCAAAGGCGGACCCGCGTGACGCGATCCTTCCGTACCTCCCTTCGAGGGACTTCGGCGCCAAGCTCA
>CAXSGV010000197.1:7545-11110 GCA_964236615.1 uncultured Polyangiaceae bacterium | reverse complement strand
GTTGCTCCAGCGCGGCGCCTTGAAGAACCTTCTCTTCAACCCGACCGACGTCGAGGCTGCGCGTACGACGCCGTACTTCGCGCGCCTGATCGAGCAGTTCAAGAGTATCCCGGAGTCGCTGCTCGCGACCCGCTACGAGGACGTCGAAGTGCAGCTCGCGCGCTGGGGCATCACGCCGGCCGACATCGACTACGTCGCGTTCGATCACTTCCACATTCAAGATCTCCGCTCCCTTCTCGGAACCGAGGACGGCGTGCGTGCACCGCGCTTTCCGAACGCAACGCTTCTCGCACCGAAGGCCGAGTGGGACGACTGGGACGACCTTCACCCGTTGCAGCAAGCCTTCTTCATTCGCGACGGCAAAAAGGGCGTGCGACAAGAGAAGGTCGCGTTCACGGCCGGCGATCTCCTCCTCGGTGACGGCCTCATGCTCGTCCGCACGCCCGGTCACACCTGCGGCAACCAGACGCTCTTCTTGAACACGGACTCCGGCGTCTGGGGCATCAGCGAGAACGGGACCTGCGTCGACAACTGGTCACCGCTCGAGAGCAGCATCAAGGGGCTTGCCTCGACCTGCCGGAAGCAGGATCTCGACATCATTCTCAACTCGAACACGCCCGAGGCCGCTGCCGAGCAGTACGCGTCGATGGTTCTCGAGCGCACGATCGTCGACCGCGTGAAGCGTGCGCCCGCCTTCGTGCAGATGTTCTCGTCGAGCGAAGTGACGCCCACGCTCATCGCGCCCGCGCTCACGCCCACGGTTCTTCACGTCGCCATCACGAGCGGCGACGTCAGCAAGCCCTCTCAGCGGATGACTTCGACCGGCGGCTTGGGTGCGGGCGGCGGCGGAGCGTGGCGCCCATCGTGGAACAGCCAGTAGACCGCCAGGAAAACGAGCAGCGCCCCGGTCAGCCCGAGCAGGGTGACCGCCCACGGGTCGGCATCGATGCGCGAGCGAAGCTCGAGCGCGGCCGCCTTCACTTCGGGATCGTCCGTCGCGCCCGCGAGCTTCGGTGCTTCGGCCCGCACATGGCGGTAGTTGCCCGCGTTGAACGCGTCCACGAGCGCATCGAGCTCGGGGGTCCGAGGAAAGGACTCGGCGAAAGCGGGGCGGGTCGCGGCCATCGTACCGCCTCACCCTACTCGCAGAACCCGTCGTGATGCTAGACCAGGGCCATGCAGCGCCGCCGAAGCTTCGTCGTCCTCCTCGCTTCGTTCGTCACTGGGGTGTGCGGCACGCTGGTGACCGCGTGCGGCTCGTCGTCGCCTGCCGCCTCCGTGGGCGGCCGCGCGATGTACCGCGTCCCCGCTTCCGTCGAGGAGCTCACAGGGACCGCCTGGTACGACCAGCCGTGGCCGAGCGATCTGCGACGTGACGCCGACGGTTCGGTGCGCGTCGCCGGGCTCTACAACCCTCGCGAGAATGTCCTGATCGAGGACTATCTCCGCGCGACCAAAGCTCTCTTCAAGGGCTTCTCACCGGCCGCGTCCGGCTTTCTCCGCTTCACGGTCCCGATCGATCCGAGCACGCTTCCCGGCACACCAGCCTCGTCGCTCGACCCGCAGGCGTCGGTGCAGATCATCGACATCGATCCCGCCTCGCCCGAGCATGGAAAGCGCCATCTGCTCGAGACCTCGTGGCGTCGCGACGAAGGGGTCTTCTGGCTTCCGAACACGCTCGCAGTCGCACCGGCGCTCGGCTACCCGCTGCGCCCGAGCACACGCTACGCGATCGTGGTGACCAAGAAGGTGCACGCCGAAGACGGCGGCGAGCTCCGACCCAGTGACGACCTCGAAGCGATCCTCGGCCTTCGCGCCACGACCGCCACCAACGAAAAGGCGAAGGCCACGCTCGCGCCCTATGTTGCGGAGCTGGCAGCTGCGGGCGTCCCCGCAGCCGACGTCGCGCACGCCACGTTCTTCACCACGAACGATCCTACGTCCGAGCTCTTCACGATTGCCGATTCAGTGCCGAATCAAGTGCCCGCACCGACGGTCACCGACGGCACTTGGGCGGCGAAGGAGGAGCGCAACGACTTCGACGTCTACGAGGGGACCTACGGGCCCACACCGAACTACCAGGCCGGCACTATTCCCTTCAAGAAGACCGAGGACGGCGGCAGCTTCGTCTTCGACGCGGCGGGCGCGCCGATCCTCCAGAGCACCTTCACGATGCGCTTCTCGCTCGCGGTACCGAAGGCGGCTGCGTGCCCGGCCCCCGCGGGGGGATACCCGGTCGTGCTCTACGCGCATGGGACGGGTGGCGATTACCGCTCGCTCGTCTCCGAGGGAAACAGCGTAGCGCAGTCGCTCGCGGTGAAGTGCGTAGCCTCGATGGGTGTCGATCAGATCTTCCACGGCACACGTCCTGGGGCGCCGCCGGAGGGCACGCCGAACCGCGAGGGCGAGATCCAGCTCACGTTCTTCAACCTGAACAACCCCCTCGCCGCGCGCACGAGTGGCCGGCAGAGTGCGGTCGACGTCGTTCAGCAGACGCGCCTCTTCACGGAGACGCACCTGACGGTGCCCGCGGCCATCTCGCGGACCGGCGCGTCCATCGGCTTCGACGCGTCACGCCTCGTCTTCTACGGCCACTCGCAGGGCGGCGTGAACGGGCCGCTCTACATGGCAGCCGATTCGCACGCGCGTGGCGGCGTGCTCTCCGGCACCGGCGCGATGATCACGATCGCGCTGCTCGAGAAGACCAAGCCCGAGCCCAGCGTGGCGGCGGCGGTGAAGACGCTGCTGCAGCTCTTTCGCGAAGAGGACGAAGGCGAGCTCACGCTCTTTCACCCGGTGATGAGCCTCGCGCAGATGATCGTCGACGCCACCGATCCCGTCCACTACATGCCGCGGATCATCTCGCGCCCGCGCGATGGGTTCGCGCCGAAGAGCGTCTACCAGACCGAAGGCATCGGCGCCGATGGCGTGGGCGACAGCTACGCGCCGCCGCACGGCATCGAGGTGGCGTCGGTCGCACTCGGGCTTCCGCGCATGGCGCCCGGCATCAAGGCCGTGCGCGAGGCGGAGTTCAGCGGGCTCGCCGACGTGACCGTCCCGCCCGAGGGTCTGACAGGGAACCTCGCGGGCGGCCAGGCAAGCGGCGTCCTCGCTCAGTTCGCGCCGGCGGCGAAGAGCGACGGGCACTTCGTCATCTTCGACGTCCCGGCGGCGCGCGCGCAGGCCGCGGGCTTCTGCCGAAACCTGGCCGACGATCCCAAGGGGCGCGTTCCGGCTTTGTAGTCTTCTTCGAATCGCCGAACCACCCAGCTACCATGAGGTGATGCGTCGAAGTTTTGGGATGGTCGCCTGCGTTGCAGCCGTCGTGGCCGGGGTAAGCAGTGCGGCTTGTGGCAGCAAGCCGCCGCCGATGGTCGTCGAAGCGCCGAAGATCGCCGAAACGTGTCTGCGCGTCGGCCCGTACGCCGAGCCGCTCATCGAAGGCTGGAAGAGCGACGCACGCGGCGAGCTGGATGCTGCGATGAAGAGCGGGGTCGCCGCCGTGTCCTACGACTGCCACGGCCTCAAGGCCGTGAAGGGATGCAAGCTTCTCGGCTCCTACGCG
>CAXSGV010000197.1:6570-7535 GCA_964236615.1 uncultured Polyangiaceae bacterium | reverse complement strand
TCATCCAGCTCACGAACGCGGAAGAAGTCCGCGCCAACGTTCCCTTCAGCGCGAGCGGCCTCATCCCCGAGCTCAAAGAGGGCCGCGCGATCGATCTCGCCGTCGTCACCATCGGCAAGCGGACGACACCCCGCGAAGTCGCTTTGAAGAAGGAGCTCGTTGGCACCTGCGAGGGCGCAACGCATTACGTGCGTTCTGCATGGATTGGCGGCGTCGCCATCGGCATCGGCAAGGCGGGCAAGCCGCATACCTTCAACGAGGTGTTCACCGCTGCGACCGGCGCCGCGAGCACCGACGAGTACAAGGACGGCGACTTCGAGCCCTGCCGAAAGGCCACCTCCGACATCAGCACGCCGCCCGAACGCTGCTCGACCGCGGTGCGCGTCGAGCTCGTCGCGATTGGCGAAGGTGCAGAGACAAAACCTTTCGACGAAGCTGCGCCGCGCCCGCAGCCCTGCCCCGAGGGGATGGTGCTCGGCGCGGGGAAGTGCGGCCTACCCGCGACGCAAAAGGCCTTCGTCTGTGCGCCGACCGACGCCAAGGAGTGCACCGAGCAATGCGACAAGGACGACGCCGAGAGCTGCTACCGCCTCGGCATGCTCGTGAAGAATGGCTCGGGCGGACCGAAAAGCCCGAAGAAGGCGCGCGAGCTCTTCGAAAAAGCCTCCTCGCTCGGTGGCAGTCCGCGCGCTGACTACGAGCTGGGGATGATGCTCGTCAAAGACAAGGACCAGGTTGGCGCCGAAAAGCTCTTCACGAAGGCGTGTGACGTCGGCGACGCGTGGGTCTGCGGTACGAACGGCATCCACTACGAGCAAGGCGCGTTCGGCACGAAGAGCATCACGCGCGCGGTCGAGAGCTACCGACGCGCTTGCAACCTCGGCTACGCGCTCGCCTGCAACGAGCTCAGCTCGATTTGGATCGATGAACACAACGTATCGAGCAACGCCACCACCACCTCCAAA
>CAXSGV010000197.1:0-6560 GCA_964236615.1 uncultured Polyangiaceae bacterium | reverse complement strand
CCGTGACGGTGCCCCACGCCTGCGCGCGCAGGCTCCGAACCCCGCGCCGAACGGCTCGATTTGGATCGATGGGCGCGGCGTGTCGAGCGACGCCACCGCCGCCTCCGAGATCCTCGAGCGCACCTGCAGCGCGGGCTTTGCGAAAGGGTGCGGTTTGCTCGGCGGCCTTTACGCCAAGGGGAACGGGGTCGACAAAGATCCGGCGAAGGCGAAGGAGCTCCTCGCGAAGGGATGCGACGCTTCGGTCCCGGATCCGGAGACGTGCGCCACGCTCGGCACCCTTCAAGAGAACGACAAGGAGCTCGAGAAGGCGACCGCAAGCTACGAAAAGGCGTGCAAAGGCAAAGACGTCCGAGCCTGCGCGCGGCTCGGCGCCATCCTCGAGAAGACCGACAAGCCGAAGGCGAAAGAGCACTACCTCGAGGTCTGCGCGCGCCTCAAAGACAAGCCGTCGTGCGACCGCGCCAAGAAGATGAAATAGGGGCACGGTGACCGGTCCGAAAGGGCCACTCGGCGTCTGGTCGATCGTGCGCGAGGCGCTGCGCGGATCGCACGTCGAGCTGACCGAGATCTCCATTCGCCGAGCGGTGGCGGCGCTAGCGATTCCGATGGTCCTCGAGATGTCGATGGAGTCGCTGTTCGCGGTCGTCGACATCTTCTTCGTGTCCAAGCTCGGCTCCGACGCCGTCGCGACCGTCGGGCTCACAGAAGGCATGCTCTCGCTGATGTACGCGCTCGCGATGGGCTCGGGCGCCGCTGCCACCGCGATCATCTCGCGCCGCAGCGGCGAGAAGGACACCGACGGCGCCGCGACCGCGGCCGTCCACGTGATCTTCGAAGCGGTCGTGGTCGCGCTCGTCCTCGGCGCAGTCGGCGCAGCGCTGTCCCCTCGCCTGCTGTCTGCCATGGGCGCCGCACCTTCGGTCGTGGAGAGCGGCTCCGGCTACACCGCGATCATGCTCGGCGGCAGCGTGACGATCTTCCTCCTCTTCGTGGTGAACGCGGTGTTCCGCGGCGCGGGCGATGCCGCGATCGCGATGCGCTCTCTTTGGCTCGCGAACCTCCTGAACATCGTGCTCGCGCCTTGCTTCATCTTCGGCGTCGGCCCGATCCCGCGTATGGGCGTCGCGGGTGCAGCGGTCGCCACGACGCTGAGCCGCGCCGTCGGCGTCGCCTACCAGCTCGTGACGCTTGCACGCGGCCGCGGCCGGCTCGTGCTCCTACGTAAGCACTTCGTCTTCAAGGCGCGGCTGATGACGGAGCTGCTGCGCCTCGGTGCATCCGCGAGCCTGCAGACGCTGGTCGAGACCGCGAGCTGGCTCGCCCTCGTGCGCATCGTCGCAAGCTTCGGGAGCACCGCGCTCGCCGGCTACACGATCGCGATGCGAGTCGCGATTTTCGCGCTCCTCCCGTCGTGGGGCATGGCCAACGCCGCCGCCACGCTCGTCGGACAGAACCTGGGCGCAGGCCATACGGAGCGCGCGAGCAAATCGGTGTCGACGATCGCCCTCTACAACCTGGTCTTCCTCGGGGGCGTCAGCGCCCTCTTCGCGGTGTTTCCTGGATGGATCGTGGAGATCTTCACACACGACGCCGGGGTCCTCGCCCTTGGGACCGAGGCGCTGCGGATCGTCGCGTTCGGGTTCCTGTTCTTCGGCTACGGCATGATCGTCGTGCAAGCGTTCAACGGCGCCGGCGATCCCACGACGCCGATGCTCTTGAACATCGTGTGCTTCTGGGTCGTGAAGATCCCGATTGCTTACGTTCTTGCGCGCCCACTCGGCCTTGGTCCGCGCGGCGTCTTCGTCGCGATCACGATCGCCTACGCCCTCCAGGCGACGGCGGGCGGCATCCTCTTCCGCCGCGGTCGCTGGAAGTCCATCGCGCTGCCATCCTGAGATCGTTCGCTTCGCTCAGGATGACGAACCAGGGGTCAAACCGGGTCGCGGCGCTTGAGGAGCACGAACAGGATCGCGAGCATGAAGAACGTCATTCCGTAGAGGACGGCGAAGGGCACCCACGGCATGTCCCATTGCGTGAAGCCCCACGCGCCGGGGATGGTGTCGCTCGAGATCTGCGCGGTCGCGCAGTGGAAGCGACCGTCGAAGACATAGTCGGAGGGGCTGTTCATTCCCGGTTTGTGGAGGTCGATCACCCACGCCGGTGCGTTCTGGATGGCGGCGCGCTCTTCGGCGATCGACCCTTGAAAACCCCAGCGCGCGGGCATGATGTACATCAGCGGCTGCAGCATCGGATTCGTGGTGACAGGCACCATGAGGCCGCCGAGGACCACCTGCGGAATGAGCGCGATCGGCGTGAGCGCCATCGCAGCTTCGGCCGACGACACACCGGTCGACAGCAAGAGACCGAGCGCGCACGCGTTCATCGAGACCGCGACCATCACCAGCAGCTCCATCAGGAACGCGAGCGGGCCACCCTCGAAGCCGAGCGTGAAGAACACGATCCCGAGCAGCATCGTGCACTGCACGACGCACACGAGGCTGAGGACGATGTACTTCGAGAACACGTAGTTGAAGAGCGATAGGTTCACCATGCGCTCGCGTAAGTAGATCGCGCGCTCGGTCACGATCTCGCGGGCCGAGTTGCTCGTGCCGAACCAGACGCAGCTGACGACGACGAAGAAGAGCGCGACCGTGTGATCGGTCGTCGTCTTCATCTCGTTCAAGAGGTTGCCGGTGGCGCTCGCCGTGTCGGCCCGACGGTGCGCCAGATCTTGAAGCGCGCCGAGGCACCAGAACGGGATCGCCTCTTTTTGCCCGCCGAACACCATGGCCAGCATGATCCCGATGATGGGCGCCTGCAGGAACATGATGGCGGCGCCGGCGCGGTCGCGGATCTTCACCTTCCAGTAGCGCGACATCAGCAGCGTGAGCTGCCGAAAGAGCGCCACGCTCGGGCGGTGCGGCATGCCCTTCGCGGCGTACTCGCCACCCACGGTGCGCGGGCCGGAGTACATCTTCTGGTAGACCGGGTTCTGGTTGTTGAAGTACTCGCTGCGCCAGCCGCGCGCCGCTTCGAGGCGCGCCATGGCTCGCGGCGTGTTGGGATCGCGCCGCTTCATCTCTTCGAGCACGCCACGCTCGCGGATGTTGAGCATGTCGAACATGTCGCGCGGGTTGTCGATGACGCGGCCCGTGTTGCCCTGACGCTCGAGGATCGACGCGAAGAATTTGTAAGCGGGCGGGCCGCTCGGGCCGTAGTAGGTGGGGATGCCGCCGTAGCCCATGATGAACGCGAGATTGAACTTCTCGAACTCGTCCTTCGCCGGCTGGTGGATCGTCATGACGATCGTCTTGCCGGTCTTCCGCGTGAGGTCGGACAAGAGCGTGATGAGCGCCGTCGTGTCGTCGGCGGCGAGACCCGAGGTCGGCTCGTCGAGAAACACGATGACGGGATCGGTAACGAGCTCGAGCGCGATGTTGACGCGCTTTCGCTGGCCGCCGGAGAGCACCTTCTTCTCGGGTTTGCCGATCTCGAGGTTCATCACCGCTTCGAGACCGAGGTCGCGCAGTGTCTCTTCGACGCGGCGATCGATCTCGGCGTCGGAGTAGTCGGGCGGTAGCCGGAACCGCGCCGAATACTTCACGGCCTCGAAGACCGTGAGCTCGGGGTGCACGATGTCGTCCTGGGGGACGTAGCCAATCGAGCCTCGAAGCGCATCGTAGATGAGGTAGAGGTCCTCGCCGTTGATGCGGACCTGACCGCTCGTCGGCGGCATGTAGCCGTTGAGCGTGAGGAGGAGCGTCGTTTTGCCCGCGCCCGACGGACCCATCAGCGCGATCATGTCGCCGGGCAACGCCTTGAACGACACGTGGTCGAGCAGCGTCTTCATCGCCCCCTTCGTGTCGCGATCGGGTACTTCGAGGAAGAGGTCCCAGGCTTCGATCTCGTAGAGCGGCTTGCCGGCCCATGAGGCCTGCTGGTCTTCGACGACGACGTTGATCTGCTGACCTGCGATGTGGATCAGGAGCGGCATCGGGCCGATCTGAACCTTCTCGCCGTTGGCGATGGGTACGCGCTGGCCGGGTGCGAGGCGGGCGCCCCGGACGAACGTGCCGTTTTGGCTCTTCAGGTCCTCGATGAAGAGCTGCTCGCCCTGCTTGACGATCTGCGCGTGCCTCGACGACACCTGCGCGTGCGGGACGACGATCTGGTTTTCGGGCGTACGCCCGATCGTGATGACGTTCGCCTGGAGCTGATCGAGCGAAAGCTCGCCAATGACGGTGCGGTGCTTCGGACGCGCGCCATCGGCGGGCGCGCCTTGTTGTGGTGCACCCGCGCCGGGCATGCCGCCGGCGGCAGGGGGTTGCGCAAGACCGGCGCCCGCGGCGGCCTGTGCAATCTGCACGAATACCGAAACCGGGACCGGGACCGGCCCGAACGCGATGACGCCGTTCGGATCGAAGGGGACCGGCTGGTTCGCGGGGATGCGCTGGCCCGCGATGTACGTGCCGCTGGTCGACCCCGTGTCGACGACCATCATGCGGTCGAGCATCACGGTCGCGTGGTTCGAGCTCACCGCGGCGTGCGCGATGACGAGCGACGCGCGCGCAGGCTCGCGGCCGACGAGCACTTGACCGCGCGGGGCCTGCAGCTGGCCCGGCGAGCAGAGCATCAAGACAATCGCGCCGTGCGCGAGCGGAACGGGCACCTGCCCCACGGCGAACTGAGTCCGGAAATCGAAAGGCACCGGTTGCTGCGGCGCGACGGGCTGGCCGTTCGCGAAGCTCGGCGCCACACCGCCGTCGACGAAATAGAGCTGCCCGTTCTGCCTTACGATGCGCGCATGGTGCGGGGCGACGCCCGGCCCCTGGAGCACGACGTCGTTGTCGGGAGCGCTGCCAATGCCGATGGTCTCTTTGCCGATGCCCGGGATCACCGGCGCAGCCTATCCCAGGCCCATCCAAGTGGCCTAGTCGACCTTCGGGGGGCTGTGCCGCGTGATTCGCGCGGCCTATTCTCGAACCAGTGCCGTTGCCCCGGGAGACTTCCGCGCCCCTCGTGGTCGGGCAGTACACGTTGCACGGCGTCCTCTCGTCGGGGGGCATGGCCACGGTGCACTTCGGGCGCCTCGCGGGCCCGGCAGGGTTTTCCCGCACCGTCGCCATCAAGCGGCTCCATGCGCACTACGCGCGCGAGCCCGAGCTCGTGTCGATGTTCGTCGACGAAGCGCGGGTCGTCAGCCGCATTCGCCATCCGAACGTCGTGCCGACGCTCGACGTCGTGCAGACCGACGGCGAGCTCTTTCTCGTCATGGAGTACGTGCACGGCGAATCGCTCGCGAAGCTCCTCACGAGCGCGCGCGTCAAGAAGGAGCGCGTGCCGCTGCCCATCGTGTCGGCGATCATCACAGGGCTTCTCCACGGGCTCCATGCAGCCCACGAAGCGAAGCACCCGCGCACCGGGCCGCTGCACATCGTGCACCGCGACGTGTCGCCGCAGAACGTGCTCGTGGGCGCCGATGGCACGGCGCGGATCCTCGATTTCGGCGTCGCCAAGGCGATGCACCGCATTCAGGTCACGCGGGAAGGCCAGCTCAAAGGGAAGATCCCGTACATGGCGCCGGAGCAGCTTCGGGGCGCGGAGGCGACGCGATCGACCGACATCTTCGCGGCCTCGGTCGTGCTTTGGGAAACCCTCACCGGGCGCCGCCTCTTCAGCGCCGAGAGCGAAGGGGCAATGGTGAAGAAGATCCTCGAGGAGCCCATCCCCCTGCCGAGCCTGCGGATGGTCGACATGGAGCAGACTGCCCAGCAGCCGACGCACGAGGTGCACGAGCTTCTCGACGCGCTCGTGCTCCGCGGTCTCGCGCGCGACCCGAGCGTTCGTCACGCGACTGCGCGCGAGATGGCGCGTGAGCTCGAAGCGATCGTCGCCCCCGCTACACCTTCGCAGGTCGGCGAGTGGGTCGAGCGCATGGCGGCGGCCTCGCTTGCCGAGCGCACGCGACGACTCGACGAGATCGGCGGCGGCGCGGGCGACATGCTCCGCGCCGACGCGCTCGCGCAGGTTCACGTGAACGAGGTGCCTTCGGAGCCGAGCGTCAATCGCGCCAACGTGCCTACCTCGCGCCGTCGCGGTTCGTCCGGCGCGACAGTGATGGATGCTCCGCGTGCGCTCTACGTGCTTGCGGCGATCGTGGTTTTTCTAGCGGCGATCGTGGGCTCCTTCGCGATCTATTACGTCTGGCGACGCGGCTGACGAAAGCTCGGCAGCGAAGGCTGCTCTCGCGTATCAGACGCGCGAGAGCCAGTGCATGAGTGGCTCCTCGTCGCCGAGCCAGATCAACGCCTCTTCTGGGGAAAGCGCGGGAAAGTGCGCCGGTGGTGGCTGCGCGTACTCACCCCCGAGCCCATAATCGAAACAAGATGGCTCCTCGAGATTGATCTTGAATGAGGCCATTCTCATCTCGAAATCCTCGATTCGCCGCGCCAGCTTCGCGTCGGTGGTGGGCGCCGCATCCGGCTCGTCCGCGAGCGCGTGCCCGACGACCTGCCGCGCGAGCCCGGACTTGATGAGGTTTCCGAACATGCACCGAA
>CAXSGV010000196.1:6392-11172 GCA_964236615.1 uncultured Polyangiaceae bacterium | reverse complement strand
GCTATTACGCTCACCGATGCGGCGCCGCCGAGACCTGCGGCCTGCAACGATCAGTGACGACCTTCGCTTGACGCGAGGTTGGTGGTAAGTGCGAGGCATGGCCGAAATCGCCCCGCTTACGCCCCTTCGCTACGACACCGACAAGATCCCCGGCGGCCTTGCGAGCGTCGTCGCGCCGCCCTACGACGTCATCAACGCGGAGCAACGCGCCGAGCTCGCCGCGCGCGATCCGCACAACGTCGTTCGCTTGATCCTTCCCGAAGGCGAGGGGGACGCGAAGTACGCGAACGCCGCCAAGTTGCTCCAGAGCTTCCGCGACGAGAAGGTTCTCGTGCGCGACGACGAGCCCGCCTTCTACCGCTACGGCCAGACCTTTACGCCGCCCGGCGAGGTCGGCAGCAAGCCGATCACGCGCCGCGGATTTCTCGCGCTCGTGAAGCTGGTGCCGTTCAGCGATCGCGTCGTGCTTCCGCACGAGCGAACGCTCTCGGGGCCGAAAGAAGATCGCCTCAAGCTCTTTCGCGCGACGCAGACGAACTTGAGCCCCGGCTTCATGCTCTACCGCGATCCGGAGAACGTGCTCCGCTCGCCCCTGGACGTCGCGCGCGTCGTCAGCGAGTTCTCGACGCCGGACGGCATCAAGCATGTCCTCGCCAAGGTGTCCGACGCCGACGCAGTGCGAGCGATCACCCAGAAAATCGCGACGTCATCGCTCCTGATCGCCGACGGCCACCACCGCTACGAGACCGCGCTGAAATACGCAGGCGAGGTCGACGCACCGTCGCCACTGTCGGCGTCGAAGTACTTCATGACGTTCCTCGTCAACGGCGACGATCCCGAGCTCGTCGTCTTTCCGACGCACCGTCATGTGCACTCGCTGCCGTCGTTCTCGTTCGAGGATCTCGTGTCGCGCGCGAAGGAGACCTTCGAAGCGACACTGCTACCCAAGAACGCCGACGCACCGGCGATCACACGCGCTCTCCGCGAGGCGGGCACCTCCGGTCCTGCGATCGCCGTCGCGGCGGCGGGGGGTGAGGTCGCTGTTCTCGCGCTTCGTAAGGGCGTCGATCTCGGCAAGCACCCCACGCTTGGTCAGACGCCCGCGGCCTTGCGTGGCACCGACGTCGCCATTCTTCACATGGGCATCCTCGAGCACCTCCTCGGGATCACACGCGAGGCTCAGGCCGCCAAAACCAACCTCTATTACCCGCAGGACACGGCAGGCGCGCTCGGTGAGCTGCGTGGCGGCAAGGGTCAGGCGCTCTTCATCATGAACGCGACCCCCGTCGATCAGGTGCGCAAAGTGGCCGAGGCCGGCGAGGTCATGCCGCAGAAATCGACCTTCTTTTACCCGAAAGTGATGACGGGTCTCGCGATCCACACCTTGGAGAAGGACCGCCTCGTCCACGCCTGACCTGGCGTTCGAGCACCACATGCTTACGTTCCTCTAGCCTTACGTAGAGAGAACTCCTGTTAGACTCGTCTCACAAATGACCTTGTCCAGAGGTGAACACGCATGACTGAGAAGAAGGGTCCTCCCGCACCGCCGCCGCGCTCTCCGCAGGACGAAGACGTCGTCCAGTTCGGCGACGAGCTTCCGGTCCTCCCCATCCGCAACGCGGTTCTCTTTCCGGGTGCGGTCGCGCCTTTCGACGTAGGTCGCGAGAAGTCCGTCGCGCTCGTCGAGGACGTCGACAACCTGCCGAGCCCCGTCATTGCCATCTTCGCGCAGCGCGATCCGTCGACCGACGATCCCGGTGCCGACGATCTCCACACCGTCGGCTGCGCCGCGCGCGTCCTCAAGGCGCTCAAGCACAGCTCGGGCAACTACTCGCTGATCCTCCAGGGGCTCACGCGTATTCGGCTCGAAGACGTCACGCAGAACAACCCGTACCTCAAAGCCAAAGTGAAGCGGCTCGACGAGGCCGGCCTCGAGGACGACGAGGCCGAGGCCTTGTCGATGAGCCTTCGCGACATCGCGAAGCAGGTCATCCAGCTGATGCCCGAGCTCCCGCGCGAAGCGGGCTCGCTCATCGACAGCATCCAGGCGCCGGGCGCGCTCGCCGATCTCGTGGCGGCGAACCTCGACGCTCCGGTCGAAGAGAAAGCGCAGCTCCTCGAGACGGTCGAAGTGAAGGAGCGTATTCGCAAGGTGCTCCGTCTTCTGACGCGCCAGCTCGAGATCCTGAAGATGCGCGAGCGCATCAACTCCCAGATCAAAGAGGAGATGGGGAAGAACCAGCGCGAGTACGTGCTCCGCCAGCAGCTCAAGGCCATCAAGGAGGAGCTCGGCGAGGACGACGGCGATCAGGGCGACCTCGACGGTCTCGAAGATCGCATCTCGAAGGCCAACCTTCCGGGCGAGGCCGAGACGGTCGCGAAGAAGCAGATCAAGCGCCTTCGCAACATGCAGGTCGGCTCGGCGGAGTACACCGTCGTGCGCACGTACCTCGACTGGATCCTCGATCTGCCGTGGCACGTGCAGACGCCCGACAACATGGAGATCGCCGCGGTCCGCAAGGTCCTCGACGAGGATCACTACGGCCTCGAGAAGGTGAAGAAGCGCATCCTCGAGTACCTCGCCGTCCGCAAGCTCAAGAAGGACAAGAAGGGGCCGATCCTCTGCCTCATCGGACCGCCCGGCGTCGGTAAGACGTCGCTCGGTCGCTCCATCGCGCGTGCGCTCGGTCGCAAGTTCCACCGCATCTCGCTCGGCGGCGTCCACGACGAGGCAGCCATCCGTGGTCACCGTCGTACGTACGTCGGCGCGCTCCCCGGCCAGATCATCCAGGGCATGAAGAAGGTCCAGACGATCAACCCCATCTTCATGATGGACGAGGTCGACAAGATTGGTCACGACTTCCGCGGCGACCCCGCGGCCGCTCTTCTCGAGGTCCTCGATCCCGAGCAAAACAACACCTTCGCCGACCACTACCTCGAGATCCCGTACGACCTCTCGAACGTCATGTTCGTCGCGACGGCGAACGTGGCCGATCCGATCCCCGCGCCTCTCCGCGACCGCATGGAGATCCTCGAGATCCCCGGCTACACGCGCCGCGAGAAGCTCGCCATCGCACGCCAGCACTTGATCCCGAAGCAGATCGAAGAGCACGGCATCACGCCGCAGCAGCTCCAGATCACCGACGCCGCGTGCGAAATCGTCATCGACAGCTACACGCGCGAAGCCGGCGTTCGTACCCTCGAGCGCCAGATCGCCAGCGTCATCCGCGGCGTCGCGGTGAAGATCGCCGAGGGCGATCTCACCCCGCGCGTCATCGAAACCGAGGAGCAGATTCGTGAGTTCCTCGGCGCGCAGCGCTACACGAGCGAAGTGGCGGAGCGCACCGAAGAAGCGGGCGTCGCCACCGGTCTCGCCTGGACGAGCGTCGGCGGCGAAATCCTCTTCATCGAGGCCACGCGCATGTACGGCACGGGCAAGCTCCAGCTCACGGGGCAGCTCGGCGACGTCATGAAGGAGAGCGCGCAGGCGGCTCTCAGCTACGTCCGCGCGAACGCCGAGAAGTTTGGCATCGCGAAGGACTTCCTCGAGAAGAGCGACATCCACATCCACATCCCCGCGGGCGGCATGCCCAAGGATGGTCCGTCGGCCGGCGTGACGATGTTCACGGCGCTCGTCTCGATGCTCACCGGAGTTCGCGTGCGTCACGACGTTGCGATGACGGGCGAGATCACGCTCCGCGGTCGCGTGCTTCCGATCGGTGGTCTCAAGGAGAAGGTCCTTGCGGCACACCGCGCGGGCATCAAGCGCGTGCTCGTCCCCGAGCGCAACAAGGCCGACCTCGACGAGGTGCCGGCCGAGGTGAAGGACTCACTCGAGTTCGTGTTCGTCTCGAAGATGGAGCAGGTCCTCGACGCAGCCCTCGAGGAGAAGCTCGGTCCCAAGGACGCGACGAAGGAAGCGGCGCCCGCGCCGGCTGCTCCCTCCACGAACTGATGGCGACGAACTGAAGTCGAATCCGTTCGAGCTTCGGCGAGCGGCGTGTCTCCTTCGGGGGGCACGCCGTTTCGCTTTCGGGTGCGGAGATTCGCGGGAGCGCTCCTAGTTCAGCGGCGGCAAGACGTCGCACGCGACGTTGTCGAATCGGAATTCGGTCTTGCCGGTCAAGGTGTCGTTGGGCTCTGCGCCGATACGCAGCGTGTCGAAGGTGCCGACCGGCGCGTGAAGCGTGAGGTAAGCGAGCTGGACGCTGCCGGCTCGAACGATCAGCCGCCCCTTTCCCGCCTGGAGCGCGGCGTCGAGCGTGATGGTCTGCCAGCTATCCACCGGCAGCGTCTGGCCGTCGATGTTCCCGGAGACCATGTTCGACGAGGTGAGCTCCCCCCTCTCGTCGGTGTACGAGCGCGCGGTACTGATGGCCACGCGGACCTCGTAGCTCTTGAGCGACGGATCGCTTGCAGTGAGACCCACCATCCCGATGTCCCTGACCGGGTCGATGCTGCCGATCCGAACGTCGAAGCGACACACGACGTGGGCCCCCTTCGCTGCGGGCGGCAAGCCGATGGTGAGCGACGCGGCGGCCGATGTCGCGGGAAGCAAGAAGACCGTCGAATTTGGCGCCGAAGCGGCGAGCGGGTCGAGTCCGATCACACCGTTTCCGCGCTTCGCGGGGAACCAGTCTTGAAGCGGATTCACACCGTCGAAGTCCGCACAGAACGCGTGCTTCGACGTGCCACAAAAACCCTGTCCGACGGGCGCATCGCTTGTCGCCGACCCGTCGCTCGCTTGGGCGCCCGCGTCGCCCGCGTCGCCTGCGTCGGC
>CAXSGV010000196.1:0-6382 GCA_964236615.1 uncultured Polyangiaceae bacterium | reverse complement strand
GTCGAGCGGACGCTGCCGATCCTTGCGGCGCGAGGTTCCGGTCGCAGCGTTCGGATCGTCGCCCGCGTCGCCTGCGTCGGCCTCCGCCGCCGCGTCCGAGGCGACGGTGAACTGCGTGTCTTCGCACGCGACGATCCCGACGAGGAGCGGCGTCGACGACACGAGCGCACGAAGCGCGGAGGTCGTGGTCCGAGAGCGCATGTCGTTCTCATGAGCGTATCTCAGGTGTGGTAACTCCGTCGCCATGACGAAACCGGTCAGGCTCGGGCTTCTCGGCTGCGGCACCGTGGGTGGCGGCGTGATTCGCCTGCTGCAGTCGAACGCGAAGTATTTTGCGACGCGCGTGGGCGCGCCGATCGAGGTCGTGAAGGTCCTCGTGCGCGACGTCGAGAAGGAGCGCGTTCCCGAGCTCGATCGCGCCCTCGTCACCACCGATCCCGAGGCGGTCCTCGGCGACGCCAGCATCGACGTCGTGGTCGAGGTCATGGGCGGTGTCGACCCCGCGCGCGGGTACGTCGAGCGCGCGCTCGACAGCAAGCGCAGCGTCGTCACCGCAAACAAGATGCTGCTCGCGGTGCACGGTCCCGCGCTCGTCGAGCGTGCGATCGCCGCGAACGTCGATCTCGCGTTCGAGGCCTCGGTCGGCGGCGGTATCCCCGTGATTCGGACGCTGCGCGACGCGCTTGCAAGCGACTACATCGAGAGTCTTTCCGGCATCGTGAACGGCACGTGCAACTACGTCCTCACGCGCATGCGTCAGGAGGGTCTCGGTTTCGACGAGGTCGTGAAGGACGCGCAACGCCTCGGGTACGCCGAGGCCGATCCCGGGCTCGACGTCGATGGCCACGACGCCGCGCACAAGCTGGTCGTGCTCGCGATGCTCGCGTTCGGCGCGAAGGTCCAGCACGAGCGCGTGTACACCGAAGGCATTCGCTCGATCGAGCCCATCGATCACGAGTTCGCCGGCCGCTTTGGCTACATCGTGAAGCACCTCGCGATCGGCAAGGATCGCGGCGCGACGATCGAGCTGCGGGTGCACCCGACCCTCGTTCCGCGCGACGCGACGCTCGCCAACGTCAACGGCGTGTTGAACGCGATCGCCCTCGAGGGGCGCGCGCTCGGGCCGTGCCTGTTGTCCGGGCGCGGTGCGGGCGACATGCCAACGGCGGTGAGTGTCGTGGCCGACGTCCTCGACGTGGCTCACGCGCGGCTCAACAACGCCGCAGGTCTCATGACACGCGGCATTCAACTCTCCGCGCGTGAGCTCGCGCCCATCGAGGACACGGTGTGCCCGTTCTACCTGCGCTTCCAAGTGTTCGACCGACCCGGGGTGCTTGCGGCGATCACCGGCGCGCTCGGCGACGCGAAGGTGTCGATCGAGCAGATGGTGCAGCTCGGCGGCGGTGACTCGAGCGGCGCCACGGTGCAGGTCGTGCTCATGACGCACGCCGCGCGCGAGGGGGATGTCGACCGCGCTCTTGCCGTCGTCGGGAAGAGCGACTTCATCGCGAAGCCCACGCGCAAGCTTCGGGTGCTCGCTTAGAGATCTACTTGCTCGACGTGCGGCACATCACCGCCGAGGAAGCGCGCCGCGATCTCACCGAAAGACTTCGGTAGATCGGTCACCAAAAGGCGCGTCGTGCCTGCGCGCGTGCGGGCGCTGAGGAGGTTACGTGCTCCGAGAAAGCTGCTCACGTCGGCGGCGATCGCCGAGGCGCTGTCGACGATGCGGACTTCGTCGCCCATGAGATCTTTGGCTTCCGCTTCGATGATGGCGCGCAAGAGGGGGTAGTGCGTGCAACCAAGCACGATGACGTCGACCTTCGCGCGCGCGAGGGGCTCGAGGTAGCGTCGCGCGGCGAGGCGTGGGACTTCGCCCTCGAGCCAGCCTTCCTCGGCGAGCGGCACGAGGAGCGGCGCGGCTTGGCCGATCACCTCGGTGCGCGTCGAGAGCGTCGTGACCGCGCGCGTGTAAGCGCCGGACGCAATCGTGGCGGCGGTCGCGAGCACGCCGATGCGCCCCGTGCGTGTCGCAGCGACGGCGGCGCGCGCCCCCGGCTCGATGACCTCGAGCACGGGCAGATCGAGATCGATGCGCAGGCGTTCGGGAGCCACGGCGCTCACCGTGTTGCAAGCGATGACAATCGCCTTCACGCCTTCGCCGACGAGCTTCTTGGCGCAGGCGGACGCGTACTTCACGACGGTCGCGGGGCCGCGTGTACCGTAGGGGACGCGCGCCGTGTCGCCGAGGTAGACGATGTCCTCGTGAGGGAGCGCTTGGCGAAGCGCACGTACGACGGTGAGCCCGCCTAGACCCGAGTCGAAGACGCCGAGCGGAGCGTCGTTCGCGATGACGGCATCGGTCATCAGGCGGCCGCGACGACGTGGGCCAAGACCGCGGCGCGCACGGCGACGCCTGCCTCGACCTGATCGAGGATCACGCTCTGTGGTCCGTCGGCGATGAGAGGGTCGATCTCGACGCCGCGGTTGATGGGTCCGGGATGCATCACGATGGCGGTCGGCTTCGCGAGGGCGAGACGCGCGGCGTTGAGGCCGAAGGTGCGCGCGTACTCGCGGGTCGTGGCCATCATGGCGCCAGCAAGCCGCTCGTTCTGAATGCGGAGCATCATGATGACATCGGCGCCGGCGACCGCTTCGTCGAACTTCCACGTGACGCTGGCGGTCTCGCCCAATGTCTCGGCGTGGAGGGGCAGCATCGTACGCGGTCCGCAGAGGCGCACCTGCGCGCCAAGCTTGCCGAGGAGAAGCGCGTTCGAGCGCGCCACGCGTGAGTGAAGCACGTCACCGCAAATCGCGACAACGCGGCCTTCGATCGATCCGAGGCGGCGCCGGATCGTGAAGGCATCGAGCAGCGCCTGCGTCGGATGCTCGTGCGTTCCATCGCCCGCGTTGATGACGTGCGCACGCGTGCGTGGCGCAAGGAAATGCGGGGCCCCCGAAGCGTGGTGACGGAGGACGAGGACGTCGGCGCGCATGACCTCGAGGTTGCGTGCCGTGTCGAGCAAGGTCTCGCCCTTCACGACGCTCGAGGTGGTCGCGTTGATGTTGACCACGTCGGCGCCGAGGCGTTTGGCCGCGAGCTGAAACGAGCTGCGCGTGCGCGTCGACGCTTCGAAGAAGACGTTGAGGATCGTGATGCCGCGCAGGGTCTCGCGGTGCGCCGCGTTCCGCCCGCTGTCCTGCACGTAGTACTCCTCCGCCGCGTCGAGCAAGCCGACGATCTCCTGCTTCGACACGCCTTCGATGCCGAGGAGATGGCGCATCAATTCAGGTACCGCTTGTCCTTCGGGGGCCGGCGCTTTTTGAGCTCGTCTTCGAGGCCGCCCTGCACGATGCGAAGGGGAGGGCTGTCGGCGTCGCCCTTCTTGCGCAGAGAGGGGCGACCGCTGCGACTGGACAGCGCCGCGGCGTCGGAGCCCGCGCGCCCGCGGAGCACCATGAGCTTCATGCGAAGCCAAAGCGTGCGGAGGACCGAGGGCGATCCGCCGAGCAACAGACCGGTGAGCACGCCGCCGAACGGGGCAGCGACGCCTTCGGGGACGCTCGCTGGGTAGATGAGACCGAGGACGCAGAAGCCGATCGTCACCCAAAAGAGCTGGCGGCCGCTGACCGGCAAGAAGAAAAACAGACGCACTTGGAGGTGCGCGTTGATCTTCGACCACGCGATCGACGTGGCCGTGATCGCTGCGGTCGCGCCATACATCGTGGCGGGGTGAAACGCGGCCGGCGCGTTCGGGCTCGCGACGAGGTCGACGGCGATCGACAGCAAAAACCCGACGACGAAGCTGAGAAGGATGAAGCGCACGAACCGCGCGCTTCCCCACCGCTTCTCGAGATCAGGCGAGAGGAAGTAGAGGCCGATGAGCGTGAAGATGAGATGGCCGAGGGTGTCGGGCCGCGTGAGGAAGCCCGCGGTGACGAGGCGCCAGACCTCGGGCACGCCTGGAAAGAGCTGCCCGTGGAGCACGCCTTCGGTCGAGCACGCGAGCGCCTGAAACCAGCGCGCGCCGTCGGGCACGTAATTGACGACGATGGCCTCGAGGATGCCGAGCGCGCCGATCAGAAACAGGAGCGTCTTGAGCGCGGGGCCAGGGCGCGGAAACGCCATCGTGACCTGCCCGGGTTCCATACCTTGGAGACTAACGCCTCTCCACGGGATCGCACGTCGCCTTCGTGGTCTGGCCTGGCGCTGCCGTCGCGTGGCAGCGCGCGTGCGCGATCACGGCCGAGGCAAAGACGAGATCGACCTCGACCGAGATCGCGGCCGAGCCCGGTACGCCGCGAAAGAGGATCGACGTGGGGCACGTGACCTCGCGCGTGTCGCCCTGGAGGCCGCTGTCGCTCGCTGCAACGCCGCCGTCTCGACCATCGCCGAAGGTGCCCGCGAACGTCGTGCCATCGGCCAACGTGGGCCGTGCGGCCACGACGGTGAGGTACTCCTTCTTGCACGTGACGCCCACGCCGTCCGCCGTCGGGAACGCATCGGTCGCAAGCTCGACCGAGGTCTCCCGCAGAGGATCGCACACTGCGAGGACCTCGATGTTCTGCTGCTGGGTCGCCCGGCACGACGTGGTCGAGCTCGCGGCGAGTCGGCGGAGGCGCGGGAGATCAGGCAAGGTGGACGATGCCGCCGACAGGATGTCGGAGGCCTGCGCATCGTAGGCCGCCTTGGTGAAGGCGAAGATCTCGACCGTGTAGTTGCCAATCGCAAGGTTCTGAAACGAGCCGTCCGCGAAGCAGTCGTAGGTGCCGGCCGTGATCGCAGCACCGTTCGCGTCGACGACGACGGCGGCGTACTTGAAGACCTGCGTCGGGCTGACCCCACAGCCACGTGCGCCGACGAGCGCATCGGAGCGGATGAGGATGCCCGTGATCGGCGTGATGCCGGTCGTCGTTGCGGTGCCGGAGCAGGCGGCGAGAACCAGGAGCGAAAGAGCGCCCACGGAAACACCACACGTCACTGCGGAGAGAGCAGACGAGACAAGCGACGGGAGGCGGGCGAAAGGGCGCAACGGACGGCGAGTTTCTACTTCAGATTCCCCGCGAGGGGAACCAAGACCCTCAGAATCCGCAGAGGTGCGTGATGAACCGCGCGCAGCTCGGGTAGACGGTGCCGCTGCTTGCCGTGACGACCTCGCAGCTACCCTGCCAACACAGCTCGTCGTTCCGGTAGCCGCGGATGTCGAACGTGTAGACCGCGTCGGGCTGCAGATCGAGGAAGAGCACGGGCTGCTCGCAGCCGGCGGTCCCCTCTTCGCCGGTCTGGCGGTTGGCAACGTTCCACGACGTGAGCGGATCGCCGCAGAAGTAGCCGAGCGTCGTGGTCTCGTCGAACTGGACGTTGCTCGGGCCGCGCTGCGGTGACGATTCGACCATGCAGGCCGAGCCGGCAGCACCCAAGGCGACCATGACCCCCAACGATCGAAGAAGGCGGACAGCCTTTGACATTCTTTGGGCCCCGGGGGCATGGTGCCGCCCGATGGAACCTGCCCACGTTCTCGCTGGCCTCGCTTCGCTCCACGCGACGGTTTTGCAGCCGCTCCCCGCCGGCAACGCCGGTGCTGCAGACACGAGCGCGCCGAAGCTCGATCCGGTGCAGCTCGTTTTGCACGCGTCGATCCCGGTGAAGATCGTCATCATCTTGTTGGTCCTCTTCTCACTCGCTTGCTGGCTCGTGATTGGCGCCAAGGCGCTGCATTTGCGGCGCGCGCGGAACGAGTCCGAGCGCTTCATCAAGACGTTCGACAGTGCCACTTCGTTCGATGCGCTCGCGCAGGGGCTCGGTGCGTTCCGCGGCTCGCCCTTCGCGCGCATCTTCGCGATTGGGTACGACGAGATGACGCGGCTCACTGGCGGCGCGAAGGCCAAGCTCAGCGATGCCGAGGGGACGCATATCGAAAGTGTTACCCGGCGCGCCGCTGCGCGCGAGGTCACGCATCTTGAGTCTTGGATGAGCTTGCTTGGCACCATAGGTTCGACGTCTCCGTTCATCGGCCTATTCGGAACCGTCTACGGAATCATGGATGCGTTCCTCTCGATCGGTAACCAGGGCAACGCGAATCTTCCGGTCATTGCACCGAAGATCGCGGAGGCGCTCATCGCCACGGCTGTCGGGCTCGTGGCGGCCATCCCTAGCGTCATGGCCTACAACTACTTCGCGCGGCGCGTGCAGCAGCTCGCCGACAACCTCGAGGGCTTCGCCGCGGACGTTGCAGCGCGAGCACGCCTCGGAGGGATCTGAGTCATGGGTATGGGCGGTGGGGGCGGCGGGCGTCGCGGGCGCCTCGGCGGGATGAACGAGATCAACGTGACGCCGCTCATCGACGTCATGCTCGTTCTCCTCGTCATCTTCATGGTGACG
>CAXSGV010000195.1:0-11194 GCA_964236615.1 uncultured Polyangiaceae bacterium | reverse complement strand
CGCAGGGACCCCCGCCCTCACCACACGCGCCGCACATCGCGAGCGCGCGCGCTGCGGAGCGACGCATGCGTTGGGTCGTGGGGTGCGGCTGCGGCGGGCTGGTCGGCCTCTTCGTTCTGTTCGTCTGTTCCTCGCGATTTGGCAGTACCTGGCGCCCACCGAGCGCGTGGTCGCGCCGAAGCGCGGCGTTTCGCAGCCGATGTGAGCCCAAAGGGCTGCGTGCTCGAGAAGCGCGCCACGTCGCCGAGGCGAGCCGAGCCCACGGTCGCCGGCTCGAGCGGTCGACGTTGACGTACGTTGACGTTGACGTTGTCGCCCTCGTTGGCGGCGACGACGAGGTGGACTTGGACGTTCGCCACGTTGACGCTGAGACTCTCTTTGTCAGCATGGCGACTACGCCTTCGAGAGCGCCCGCTCCCGGCTTCGTAGCGAGGGGGGCGACGACGTTTCGCAGCTTCACAACGTCGAGCGAGGCGGCACACTCCATTGCTTCGCCACGAGCGATCTCGTCGCGCTGTTCGCGCTGTTCGCGCCGTCCGCGCCGACCAGCGCCGGCCCCCTCCGCGATGTTGCGCAGGACAAATTCAGTCGCACGGACAAGCGGGGTCGGCGCGCTCGGCATGCCTCTCGGCAGGTCGCAACGATGTGGCAAGCAAGCGCGAGAAATTTCGATCGCTCGCCGCTAATTTAGCGCCAACGTGGGTCGTCCAGGGCCACGTCGTCGCCGCCGTCAAACGAGGACGACAACGTCGACGTCAACGAGGTGGTGACCGAAGTGCACCCGCCACCAGCTGCCCGAACCAGTCACTTCCTCTGGGTTGAGGTACGAACCAACCAAATGGCTCTGGGCTAGTGCTGCGACTGGCAGACGAAGCACGCTTTGCCGTCGGCGCATGGCACGGTGCTCTCGACGCAGAGGCCGAGCTTGCCCTCTTGAAACATGCACGACTGCCCGGCGCTCGTGCACACCTTCACGGGCTCGGTGCTCTTCGTCGCAGCGCCACCGTTGTCGGGTGGGCAGGCGCAGAGCAGAAGGCAAAACAGGGCGGCGACGGAGATGCGCATCGACCGCGTCTAGCACACGCTACACCGCGTGGACGCGGTTCCGGCCGCCGTGCTTCGCCTCGTACATCGCGTGATCCGCGCGAGCGACGAGATCGTCCAGTATTTCACCTGCGCTCAGCGTCGCGACGCCCAGCGAGGCCGTGATGGGAATCGGCGCGTCGGCGATACGGATCTCGAGCTCAGCAATTCGTTGGCACAATCGGTCGGCCACGACGCGCGCGCCGGCCGCGTTCGTGTGCGTGAGAGCCATGACGAACTCTTCGCCACCCCAGCGACCGGTGAGATCGCTTCGACGTGTTTCGGTGCCGAGCAAACGACCAAGCGCGCGCAGCACCGCGTCGCCGCCGTTGTGCCCACGCGTATCGTTGATGGTTTTGAAGTGGTCGATGTCGAGAACGATCACCGAGAGCGGATGCCCGTGACGCGTCGCGCTCGAGATCTCGCGGCTCAGCGCTTCGCTGAAAGCGCGGCGGTTCATCAGGCCCGTGAGCCCGTCGGTAGCGGCGAGGCGTCGAGCGTTTTCCACGAGCGTCGCCATGCGCATGGGGCCGCCGAGCTCGGACACGATGAGCGAGAACATGCGCGCCTGCATCGACGACGCGGCCACCGGAGCATCGCCGTCCTCGGGGGACATCGCGAGGTCGCCCAAGCGCACACCGCCAAACGAGATGGTCTCGCGGAGCGGCGTGACCCGCGTGCGAGGTGGGTCGTGCTCGTCGAAGCCGCGCGTCTCGTCGACGAAGAAGACGTTCGCGGATTCGTCGGCTCCGAGCGCCGCGCGCGCTTCGCTCTCCGCCATGCGTCGCGTGCTCGGGTGCGTGTGGATCCCGATCCGACCCGACGGCTCCGCGAGCGCGAGCCACCGGTAGGCCGTGAGCTGGTTGACGAGCGACGCCAGGCCGGCAAAGAGCCCAGCGAAGCTCCCTGCGTTGGCGAGCGCACGAACCTCGGACGAGACCACCGATTCCGAAAGCGCGTCGTCGAGCAGCTCGGCAAGGCGATCCTCGATGCGGCTCGGCGGCCCGCGGTGGCGAGGCGCGCGCGGGGCGAGGGTTGCGCCGCCCTGCGTGAGCTCGACCAAGACCTTCACGAGATCGGCGGTGCTGTCCTGCGCGACGAAGCCGACGGCCCCGGCGTGCTCGGCGAGAAAGCGTGAGCGGCGGTCGTTGCCGTCGCCCAGCATGACGACAGGGATGTGGGCGGTGCTCGGCTCCGCTCGCAGAACGCGACAGAGCTGAAGCCCGCTCATGCCTTTGATCCACACGCTCGTCACGACGACGTCGGGCTGCGTCATGATGGTGACATCGGCCGCGAACGCCGCGTCGGTGACGCTACGCACGTCGAACCCGGCTTCGCGGAGGCCGTACATGAGGTTGGCGCGAACCTCGTCGTTCTTCTCGAGCAGCACGACGCGCGCGGCGATCGTTTCCATACGGCATGGTACTACGGCGGCTCAGGCGGAGACTCTAGGCCCTTGAAGGAGTAATTTTCGTGAGCGAAACGGTCGCGATTCTCGGTGCAGGGACGATGGGGCAGGGCATCGCGCAAGTCACGGCTGCGGCCGGGTTTCCGACGCGTGTGTTCGACGCTGTCCCCGGGCGCGCCGCGCAAGCCGTGGCCGCGATCGAAATCCAGCTCGAAAAGCTCGTCGGTAAGGGGAAGATCGACGCCGCGCGCAAGCAAGCCACGATGGCGAACCTGAGCGCCGCGGCGGATCTCGCGACCGCATCGGGCGCCGCGCACCTCGTCATCGAGGCCGCACCCGAGAACCTCGATCTCAAGGTGTCGCTCCTCGGCGAGGCTGCGCGCGTCGCCGACACGGGAGCGCTGCTCGCATCGAACACGTCGTCGCTCTCGATCACGGAGCTCGGGGCGCGACTCGGTGCACCCGATCGCACCATCGGTCTTCACTTCTTCAACCCGCCTCCCGTGATGGAGCTGCTCGAGGTCGTTCGCGGCCTTGCGACCAGCGAAGCGACGCTGCAGCGCGCGCTCGGGTTTGCGCGCGCCATCGGCAAGACGCCGATCGTCGTCAAGGACGCGCCCGGCTTTGCAACGAGCCGCCTCGGTGTCTGCATTGGTGCCGAAGCGATCCGCATGCTCGAGAGCGGCGTCGCGAGCGCGGCCGACATCGATCGCGGTATGGAGCTCGGTTACCGCCACCCGATGGGACCGCTGAAGCTCACCGACCTCGTCGGCCTCGACGTGCGCCTCGCGATACTCGAGCACCTTCACAAAGAGGTCGGCGAGCAGTTCCGTCCGCCGTCGCTCCTTCGCACGATGGTGCGCGCGGGCAAGCTCGGAAAGAAGACGGGTGAGGGCTTCTACCGATGGAAGGACGGCGTGGCGGAGGTAGAAGGGAAGAAATGAGCTCCACCATGTCTCAACTTCGCAGCGCCTACGTCGTCGACGCGGTTCGCACGCCGATTGCGAAGTACCGCGGCGCGCTCGCGACCGAGCGTCCCGACGACCTCGCTTCGTACATGATCGCGGCGCTCATCGCGCGGACCCCCGGGCTCGCCGCGCGCATCGATCAGGTCATTTTCGGCGCGACCAACCAGGCCGGTGAGGACAACCGGAACGTCGCGCGCATGGCCGGGTTGCTCGCGGGGCTTCCCTTCGAGGTGCCCGCGGTCACCGTGAATCGACTGTGCGGATCCGGTCTCGAAGCCGTCACCGACGCGGTGATGCGCGTGTGGACGGGCGACGCGGACGTCGTCGTCGCCGGCGGCGTCGAGAGCATGACGCGCGCGCCGTTCGCGATGCGCAAGGCGGAGGACGCGTTCAGCCGCGTTCCCCCGATCGTGTTCGACACCACGCTCGGCTGGCGCTTCGAGAACCCGAAGATGGCCGCGCGCTTCCCACTCTCGTCGATGGGCGAGACCGCGGAGAACGTCGCCGACAAATGGAAGATCACGCGCGCCGAGCAGGACGCGTTCGCCGTCGAGTCGCAAGCGCGCGCCGCAAAGGCGATCGCGGCGAAGGTATTCGATCGCGAGATCGTCCCCGTGCACATCGCGCAGAAAAAGGGCGAGCCCCTCGTCTTCGACAAGGACGAGTCGCCGCGCGCGGTGACGCTCGAGGCGCTCGCGAAGCTGCCGGCAGTCTTCCGGAAGGGCGGCACCGTCACCGCCGGCAACAGCTCGCCGCTGAACGACGGCGCGAGCGGCGTCCTCATCGCGAGCGAGGACGTGGTCAAGGCGGAGAAGCTCGAGCCGCTCGCGCGCGTGGTGGCGTTCGCCACCGCCGGCGTCGACCCGAGCTTGATGGGCGAGGGGCCCATCCCCGCAGGTAAAAAGGCGCTAGCGCGCGCGGGGTGGAAGCCGAGCGACCTCGATATCGTCGAGCTGAACGAGGCGTTCGCCTCGCAGTCGCTCGCGTGCATTCGCGGCCTGGAGCTCGATCCCGCGCGCGTGAACATCCACGGCGGGGCGATCGCGCTCGGCCATCCCATCGGCTCGAGCGGCGCGCGCATCCTCGCCACGCTCGTTCACGCGATGAGGCAGAACGACAAGAAGCGCGGCATGGCGGCGCTCTGCATTGGCGTAGGCCAGGGGATCGCGATGCTGGTCGAGCGATGAAGTCCGCGTGCCGCTGAAGGAACGCGCTCCACCGCCGGAGGGCGCGCCGTGGGATCTTCCGATCGCCGAAGCGCCGCTCGCGTTCGTCGATCTCGAGATGACGGGGCTCGACGTCACGAAGGACAGCGTCGTCGAGGTCTGCATCGACCGCTGCGTGAACGGCGTGCGCGTCGATGGAATCACCACGCTGGTGCTCCCGCCGGATCGCATCGGCGGCAACGCGCACGTGCACGGGCTCGACGGCGCAACGCTCGAGGGCGCGCCGACGTTCACCGAGGTTGCCGGCGAGATCGCACGCGTGCTCGACGGCGCGATCGTCGTCGCGCACGCCGCCGAGTGGGACGTGAAGTTTCTCGCGATGGAGATGGAGCGCGTGGGCCGCACCTTCTCGGCGCCGCACTACCTCGACACGCTCGTGATGGCGCGCCGTGCGTTTGCGTTTCGGAGCTACTCGCTCGGCGCCCTGTGCGAGAGCCTCCAGATCGACCGCGGCGTTGCCCACCGCGCGGCGCCTGACGTCCTCGCGATGCGGAAGCTCTTCGACAAATGCCTCGCCGTTCTCGCGCCATCGACGCCGCGCGATCTGTGGGAGGTTCGCGTGGCGGAGAAGCAGGCGCGCGCGAGCATCGTCGCCGCTTGCGAGGCTGCGGTGGAGCACGCGGCACCCGTCCAACTGACGTACCGGCCCAGCAAGCGGGGCGCCGAGCCCATGCTGATGGTTTTGACCGAGGTCCGCGCCGATCTCGACCCCCCGCGAGTGATCGGCTATCAGCTCCCGGGGCGTGGTCGTCGCGAGCTTCGCGCCGACCGCATCCTCCGGGTCGATCCACCGCACGAACCGGCTGCTTCCGATGGAGAAACTCGATGAGACCTCGCTCCCTGCGCTCCTTGCTTTCGTTCGCGTTCCTCGCCCTGGCGGCGATCACAGCTCCGGCTTGCGGTCCGGGCGGTGATGCGAACAACCCCTCGCGCACTCCGCTTGCCGACAAATGGCTCGCCCGCGCGCAGAACAGCTACCGGCAAGGGGATTTCGAGGACGCGCAGCACGCGGCCAAAGCCGCGCTCGAAGCGGCGCCGCGCGATCATGACATTCGTCTGATCAACGCGCGCATCTCGCTCGCGCGTCTCGAGTACGCACAGGCGCTGAAGCTCACCGACGGCATGCAATCGACCGACGCGCACGCGATCCGCGGCCGCGCCTTTTGGTATTCGGGCGATCTCGAGCAGGCAGCCGACTCCCTCGAAGCGGCGCTTCGCGATCCCGCGGTCAAAGATCCCTGGGCCCGCGAGATCGCGGCGCTCGCGCGTCGCGGGACGGGTCGTCACCCGTTCCAGATGGAGGGCGGGCTCGTCGCGCCCATCGACATGCCCCCCGCGGGCCCCGCGCTCGTGGTTCCGTGTGAGCTCGAAGGCGAGCGCATTCTCGCGATGATCGCGACCGGCAGCGGCGAGGTCATCATCGACTCGAACAGCCGACGCGAGGCCGCGTGGGTGAACATGAAGTTCGGCGACCGCATCGAGGTCAAAGACATCCCCGCGCTCACACAGGATCTCAGCGGCCTCTCGCGCCAGCTCGGTGCGCCAGTGAAGGCGCTGCTCGGCGTGAACCTTCTCCGTCACCTGCACGTCACCTTCGATCGCCGTGGCGATCAGTTCGTCGTGCGTCGCTCCGATCCGCCCGCGCCCCCTGATGCGAGCCGCGTTCCGCTCTGGTACGTGCGTGGCGGCGGCATGATGATGCGGGCAACGGTCAGCCCGCGCGAGGATGGCGGCGCCACGCTGCTCGTCGATTCGTCGCAGCCGTTCTTGCTCGCGCTGAACGACTCGGTTTGGAAAAAATCGGGCTTCGACATGAAGCAGCTTCGGACCGACCCGTCGATCCCGAACCTCAAGACGGGCGTGCTCCCGCAGTTCCGCATCGGCGGCTTCGACCTCCCGGGTGTGCCCGCCGTGCAAGGCGCCTCGATGGAGCCGCTGCAGCAGAACATCGACGTCGAGCTCGGCGGCGTGATGGGCGCCGGCCTCGTGTCTGCGTTCCGGTTCACGCTCGGTGACGAGGGGCGCTTTGCCTGGCTCGAGCCTGATCCCGCGCTCTCGAGTCCTACCGGTCGCGAGCGCGATCCGCGCGACTCCGGACCCCCGCCGGGCGCTGCTTCCGCACCCGCAGGTCTCACGGTGCCGCCACCGCCTGCACCGCCGCCGCCCAGAAAGCCTGAGCCCGCGCCAGCGGCCAAGCCTGCGGAGCCGAAGAAGTGAGCACGACACGACCGGCTGTCACGCGCCTCGCGGTCTACGCAGGCAGCTTCGATCCGGTCACGAAGGGTCATGTCGATCTCATCGAGCGCGCCTCGGCGCTCTTCAGCGACGTCATCGTCGCGCTCGGCGTGCACCCCACGCGCAACCCGCTCTTCTCGATCGAGGAGCGCCTCGCGCTCGTCGAAAAGGTGAGCAGCGATCTTCCGAACGTGCGCGTGGCTTCGTTCGATGGGCTGCTCATCGAGTTCTGCAAAGCCAACGGCGCCCGCGTCATCGTGCGCGGTCTGCGCGCGCTCACCGACTTCGAGTACGAGCTCCAGATTGCGCACGCGAACGCCGATCTCTGCCCCGAGATCGACACCATGTTCCTCCCCACGCGCACCGAGCACGGCTTCGTCTCCGCGTCGCTCGTTCGCGAAATCGCGAGCCACGGTGGCAACGTGAGCCGCTACGCTCCGGGCGTCGTCTGCGACGCGCTCGCGACGAAATTCAAGGCGCATGTCAAACCCTGACTCCTCTTCGCTCTCCTCCACCATGTCGCTCGCTCAGCGCATCGACGAGACCGTCCAAGCCATACGCGCGCGCGTGAGCGAAACGCCGCGTGTCGGAATCGTTCTGGGGAGCGGGCTCGGCGCGTTCGGTGACACGCTCGACGAGCTCGTCAAAATTCCTTTCGGCGAGCTCCCCCACCTCCCGACGTCGAAGGTCGTCGGTCACGCAGGCAACTTCTGCTTCGGACGCGTCGGGCAAGTACGTGTAGCTTGCATGCAAGGCCGCGTGCACATGTACGAAGGCCATGACGTGACGTCGGTGGTCCACGGCGTGCGCACGATGGCGCGCCTCGGCGTGAAAGCGGTGCTCGTCACGAACGCCGCGGGCGGGCTCGACCCCACCTGGTCGCCTGGCGATCTCATGCTCGTCACCGATCACCTCAACATGACGGGCACGACGCCACTGCTCGGTCCCAACGATGCGACGCTGGGCCCGCGCTTCCCCGACATGAGCCACGCCTACGATCGCGCGCTCGCCGCGGCGTTGCGCGAGGTGGCGCGCGAGGCACGCATCCCGCTCCGCGAGGGGATCTACGCCGGCCTGCTCGGCCCTTCCTATGAGACGCCAGCCGAGGTGCGCATGCTCCGCGGCCTCGGCGCGCACGCGGTCGGTATGAGCACCGTGGCCGAGGTGATCGCGCTCCGTCACATGGGCGTTCCGGTTGGCGCGCTCAGCTGCATCACGAACCTCGCCGAGGGCATTTTTGATTAGCCGCTCGACCACAAAGAGGTCGAAGAGACGGCGCGCGCCAAGCGCGACGATCTTCTCACGCTTTTGCGCGGTTGGATCTTCGCCGCAGGGGCGCAAGCGTGACGGGCGGCGTCTCCGTCGACGCGGCGCTGCTCGACCGGCTGATCGCGGAAGCGAAACGCGTCCGCCAGAACGCGCACGCGCCGTACTCGAAGTACCGCGTGGGTGCCGCGCTCGCGACGGCGAACGGCCAGGTGTACGTAGGTTGCAACTTCGAGAACGCGTCCTACGGCGCTTGCATCTGCGCCGAGCGCTGCGCGATCGGGACGATGGTCGCCGCAGGCGATCGCCAACCGATCGCATGTGCAATCGTCACGACTGGCGCCACGCCCGGCTCACCGTGCGGCATCTGCCGCCAGGTGCTCGCCGAGTTCGCGCTCGACATGCGGATCGTTCTCGTCGGCGAGCACGAGGGCGGCGACACCCGCCGCGACACGTCGCTCGAAGCCTTGCTGCCCGACGCGTTTCGACTCGACCCCACCAAAGTCTGAGGCGTCTGACGCATGGTGATGAGGAATCCCGAGACGGAGATCAGCGAACGACGCTGACGGGCGCGGTGCTCTCGACGGTGCTGCCGTTGCCGAGCTGACCCGACTCGTTCTTCCCCCAGCACAAGACTTCGCCGCCGGTGGTGCGCGCGCAGCCGAAGGAATCGCCGAGCGCGAGCTCTGCGACACCGGTGAGGCCTTCGACGGTCTCGGCCACGCATGCGCGCTCGGGCCCGGCGCCGTTGCCGCGCGCCTTGGCGCAGATGACGGTGCCATCTTTCTTCACGGCGCACGCGCGATCTCCGCCGGCGGCGATCGACGTCACGCCTTCGAATCCCGGGATCTTCGCCGGCTTCACGGCGACGACGCGGTTCTCGCTCCACTCGCCAGGCACACAACGGAGGCCGCCGCCCCAGCACAGCATCTCGCCTTCGGCGGAGCGTGCGCACGAGTGATCGCGTCCCAGCGACAGTTGCACCGCGCTCGCGAGCTCGGGCACCGGGACGGGCATGCCTTTGTCGACGACGCGCGGCACGCCGAGCTGCCGCACGTTGTTCGCGCCCCAGCAGCGAACGCCACCATCGGGCACGCGCGCGCACGCGTGCAGTCCGCCGACGGCGACCTCCTTCACTTCGTTGAGCCCGAAGACCGGTAGCGGGCTCTTCATCGACGTCGACTCGCGCGCTTCGCCCCAGCAGTACGCGAGCCCGTTGCCTTTCATCGCGCACGACTGCGAGCCGCCGAGCGCGAGCGTCGTCGCGCCGGCAATGTCGATGACGACGGCGGGCTTGCTGCGTGAGGCCGTGGTCCCGTCGCCGAGCTGTCCGTTCTCGTTACCGCCCCAGCAACGGAGCGAGCCGTCGGCGAGACGCGCGCACGAATGGACGTCACCGGCCGCGACCTCCTCGACACCCGCGAGACCTGGCACCTCGGTGGCGATGTTGCGCGCTTGGGAAGCGCCGTCGCCCAGCTGCCCCGCGCTGTTTTTGCCCCAGCACGAGACCTTGCCATCGACGGTGCGCGCGCACGCGTGATCGCGGCCCGCGGTGATGCGCGCTGCGCGAAACGGCTGCCCCTTGGTGGTGGCTGGCTTCGACGTCGAGAGCGCAGGTGTCTCCGGTTTCGACGCCGGCGAACCACACGCGCACGCGAGAAGCGACAAAAAAAGGGCGATCGAGGAAGACGCTACCCGCATCCGCCGAGGATATCGGGCGACGCCGTGCGACCCCTAGTTTGTGATTTGCGCGGCGGCCAAGCGCGCGCTATCCCAGGCGCCGTGAACGTCACTCAGGTTGGAGTCACCAAATTCGGTAGCTTGCTTCTCGTCCTTCTCGCGGCCGGCTGCAGCGGCGGGACCACTGCCGAGGCGGAGGACGACTCTGCCTCTTCCCGCCTCGGTGAGGACGAAGCCACGCTCGTGTTCGCGGCGAATCGCGCGCCGACCGTGCGCGGCAAGCTCGTCGCCGGCACGCGCGTGAAGGTCGAGTACGACGCTTCGCGCTCGGGATGCTCGGGCTCCACGAACACTGGCAAGCCTGCGTGGTCGACGACTGGACACTTTCGCGTCGCCGGCGGTCTGCTTCACGACTTCTTCGCGGCAGGCAGCAACCCCGATGGATCGCAGCAAGGCGTCGCGCCATCGTTCGTGCTTCCTGCACGCGCGGGCGATCTCGATCTCTGGTTCGAGACGGGCGGCCTGTGGGGCTGCCACGCGTGGGACACGAACTACGGACAGAACTTCCATTTCGCGGTGAACGCGCCCTCGAAATGGCCGGGCTGGATCGGCGCCACGAGCGTCGCGATCACGCGCGCCACCTGCGACGGCGCGGTCTGCGAAGCCGATCGCCACCCGCTCGAAGGCGGGTTCACGTTCGAGTCGTGGGCCCGGCAGCGCGCGGCGTTCACCCGCGTCGACTTCCGCGTCTGGAAAGACGGCGTCACCGATCACGACGATGCCGAGCTTTGGCAGAAGCTCGACGTGCAGCTCCACTGGCGTTTCGGCCGCACCGGCGCGTTCGAGAAGAAGTACGTCGACTTCGACGCTCGCGTCGGCAACGACGCGCGCTACGCCTTCGATCTCCGCGCGTTCGATCCGTTCTTTTCGCGCGGCGGCCCCGCGTGCCCGACGGTCCCCGTGACGCGTAGCGCGAACGGGCAAGATCTCGTCGCCGAGATCGAGCTCTACGTCACCGTCAACGGTGCCGAGCTGCGCCCCGAGGGGGCCGAAGACGGCGTCTTCCGCGGCACCTTTGCCGACGCTCGCTCGTCGTACGCGACCTGCCCGGGGCTCTGAGCGCGCGCATTCCAGCGTAGGGGGCGGGGCGCCCGCGGTAGCCTGCGGGCCTGCGGGCGGGCCTTTTGGCCTGCATGTGCTAGTCACGTCGGCCCCGATGCCTCTTGCCGAAGTAGCTCTCGTCTACCCGCCGACCTGCGATCCGACCGCGCCGTACCTCGCGGTGCCGATGCTCACCGGGTTTCTGCGCTCGAAGGGCGTCGGCGTGC
>CAXSGV010000194.1:7210-11220 GCA_964236615.1 uncultured Polyangiaceae bacterium | reverse complement strand
GTGGTCTCCAGGCCGTGCATCACCATGCCGAGCGAATCATCAACCAGCATGAAGTCGACATAGGAATCGAGGATCGAGGCTGTGTGGGCGTGATAGGCGGTGAGCGCGACGATCTTCTCGCCGCCCTTGCCGTCGGCAGCGTAGACCTCGCCCATTCCGCCCTGCCCAATGAGCCGGCGTACCTTGTAGCGGCCCCCCACCACAGTGTTGATGAGCGAGACGGTCTCCACGGCCATCGCGATTTGTCGAATCTAGCAGGTTTCTGCCGCGCTCACTTGGGTCTTTGTACTACGCTCCCCGACCTAGCTGGAGCTGGCTGTTACCAGCGTCGGAAGGGACGAGCGCATGCGAACGGTGAAGGACATCGAGGCCTACCTCGAGAAGCTGAATCGCCGGTACACGTCGGTCGAGGGCGAGCCGGGGACGTTCCTGATTCACTCGAGCGCCGCGCAGCCTGCGATCGCGGTTCGCATCGATCCGCCGCTGGTCGTTCTTCGTGTCCACATCGGCGACGTCACGGCCACGGCCAAGCCTGGAACCCCGGGTGCCGGCGGCGCCGACCACGCGGCGCTGTTCCGTAAGCTTCTTCAGCTGAATGCGAAAGGGCTCGTTCACGCGAGCTATGGTCTCGAAGACGATCGCATCGTGCTCTCGAGCGCGCTCGAGCTCGAGAACCTCGACTTCAACGAGATCGAGGCAACGCTCGACGAGATGGATCTGGCACTGGCGCAGCAGGTTCCCGAGCTCGCCGAGCTCTCCAAGAAGAACTGAGACTTAGGGGATAACGACGATGGGAATCTTCAGCCGCCTCGCCCAGCTCATCAAGTCGAACCTGAACGATCTCATCAGCAACTCGGAAGATCCCGAGAAGATGCTGAACCAGGTCGTCCTGGACATGAACAACCAGCTCGTCGAAGCGAAGAAGCAGGTCGCTGCTTCGATCGCCGACGAGAAGCGCCTCGCCAAGCAGGCCGAGCAAGAGGTCGCGAACGCGGCCGAGTGGGAGCGCCGCGCGATGATGGCCCTCCGCGCCGGCAACGAGGAGCTCGCGAAGGAAGCCCTGTCGCGCAAGAAGGAGCACGACGCGCTCGCGATCACCTTCAAGGACCAACACGGCAAGCAGAAGGCGGCCGTCGACGCGTTGAAGCGCGCGCTCCGCATGCTCAACGACAAGATCGAAGAGGCGAAGCGAAAGAAGAACGTCCTCATCGCGCGGAAGAAGCGCGCCGAGGCGCAGAAGGCGATCCAGGAGACCATGAGCGGTCTCAAGGATCAGAGCGCCTTCGAGACCTTCGATCGCATGTCGGGCAAGATCGATCAGATGGAGGCCGAGGCCGAGGCCGGCGCCGAGCTACAAGAGGAGTACTCGGGCGACGTCCTCGCTTCGCAGTTCTCGCACCTCGAGAAGACCGCGGGCGCCGAGGACGATCTCATGGCCCTCAAGCGAAAGATGGGGCTCGCGCCTCCTGAGGAAGCTCCGGCTCCTTCGGTCCGCGAAGCCGTGCAAGCCCGCGTCGAAGCGCCGGCCACCGCGCCGAGCGCCGCCGAGCAAGAGGAGCTCGCGCTCGCCCTCGAAGAGATGGAAGCCGAACAGAACCGCGGGGAGCAGCGAAAAGCGGGTCGCTGACTCTCGTCGGACCGTTCCAACGCGCTGACTCTCGTCGCCGTTCCAACGCGCGCTCGGCTCAAGAGCGCTCTCAGCGCAGACGCAGGCGAATGGGTCCGCGCGTGTGATCGGGATCGACGACGACGCCTCGCTGCAAGATCTCGATCACGGCGGCGTGCGCAAGCCGCCGCGCCGCAACCCGCACCGACTCCATACGCTTTGCGTCTTGCTTCTCCTCGTCGGGTAACACCTCCGAAGGGCAGATCGTCGCGCCTTGGGCTCGTCGGGCCAGGAGATCGAGGATGCGCGTCTCGAGCTCGGTGGCCTCGTCGCGCTCACGTCGCGCGCGCTTCGATGGCCGAGTCGTGGTCACGAACCGGAGCATAACCGCGTGGCGCCCGTGGTAAGCCTTCCGATCGTGGAGCGACCTCACGCGGAGCCGATCGAAGCGCTTCTCCTTCGCCTGAAGGCCGACCCCGTCAAAGGGCTCACGCCCGCCGATGCCGAAGCGCGGCTCGCGACGGACGGAAAGAACGAGCTTCCGGCGGCAGCCAAGCCGAGCGCGCTCAAGCGCCTCATCGCGCAGTTCTCGAATCCGATCGTCCTCACGCTGCTCGTGGCGGCGGTCATCGCGATCATCGACGGCGCAAGCCGTGTGAACGAGCCCGCGCTCGTGCGCTTTGGCGACGCGACCGCGATCCTCCTCATCGTCCTTCTCAACGCGGTGCTCGGTTACTACCAAGAGGCGCGCGCCGAAGCAGCGCTCGACGCCCTGCAGAAGATGCAGACGCCGAACGCGCGCGTGCGGCGTGGCGACAAGATCGTCAGCATCGCCGCGAACATCTTGGTGAAGGGCGACATTCTCGAGATCGAGGCTGGCGACGCTGTACCCGCCGACGCGCGCTTGCTCCAGACGATCAACCTCGCCGCCGAGGAGTCCTCGCTCACCGGCGAGTCGGTCCCCGTCGGCAAGGACGCGCGCGCGGTCGTCGCCGACGACGCGACGATGGGCGACCGCGCCACGATGCTCTTCGTCGGCACCAGCGTCGTGCGTGGCAAGGGCCGCGCGGTCGTCGTCGCGACCGCTTCGCAGACCGAGCTCGGCAAGCTCAACACGATGATTCAGGGCGCCGGCGATCGGAAGACCCCGCTCGAGGACAAGCTCGACGACTTCGGGAAGAAGATCCTGTGGACGTGCCTCGCGCTGTCGGCGCTGCTCTTCGCGCGCGGCATGTACAAGGGCGATCGCAGCTGGCACGAGCTGCTCCTCGAAGCCGTGAGCCTCGCGGTCGCTGCCATCCCCGAGGGCTTGCCGGCCATTACCACCATCACGCTCGCCCTCGGGATGCAGCGCATGGCGAAGAAGGGCGCGATCGTCCGCAAGCTCGCCGCGGTCGAGACCCTAGGCGCGGCCACGGTCATCTGCTCGGACAAGACGGGCACGCTCACGCAGAACGAGATGACGGTGCGCGAGGTGATCGCGGGCGACGTCGCGTACACGGTGACGGGGATCGGCTACGACGCGAAGGGCGACATCCAGGGCAAGGACAAGACGGCGGTCGTCACGCCGAAGAAGCCGCTGCGGCACCTGCTGGAGATCGTTGCACTCTGCAACAACGCGAGCCTCGACGTCACGAAGGACGGGACCTGGTTCGCGGTCGGTGATCCCACCGAGGCCGCGCTGCTCACGCTCGCGGCGAAGGGCGGCCTGCCCAAAGCGTCGGTTGCGCATTCGCACCAGCTCCTCAAGGAGCTGCCGTTCGACAGCGATCGCAAGCGCATGACGATTTTGACGCTCGACGCGAAGGGGCGCGAGGTCGTGCACACGAAAGGCAGCGCCGACATCCTCTTGCCGCTCTGCACGCAGTACGAGTGCGACGAGGGCATCAAGCAGCTCGACGACGCCGAGCGCGCGCGCATCGAGGCCGAGGCCGAGCGAATGAGCTCCGCATCTCTCCGCGTGCTCGCGGTCGCACGCCGCGTTTACCTCCAGGCCGACACGCGCCTGAGCATGGTGGGCACGAACGAAGACACCGATCGTCCAAGCGTCGAGATCGAGCAGCAGCTCACCTTCGTGGGCCTCGTCGGTATGATCGATCCGCCGCGCGAGGGCGTGAAAGAAGCGATCGCCGCCTGCGCCGCCGCCCAGGTGCGCGCGGTCATGATCACGGGCGATCACAAGCTCACCGCGGTCGCCATCGCACGCGAGCTCGGGTTGTGGGACGAGGGCGCGCTTGCGCTCACCGGCTCCGAGCTCGAGAAGCTCGACGACAAGCAGCTCGAAGATCAGGTCGACCTCGTGCGCGTGTTCGCCCGCGTCACCGCCGAGCAAAAGCTGCGCATCGTGAAGGCGTTCAAGGCGCGCGGTCATGTCGTCGCGATGACGGGCGACGGCGTCAACGAC
>CAXSGV010000194.1:679-7200 GCA_964236615.1 uncultured Polyangiaceae bacterium | reverse complement strand
GCGCCCGCGCTGCGCGAAGCCCACATCGGCGTGGCCATGGGGAAGAACGGCACCGACGTCGCGCGCCAAGCGGCCGACATGGTCATCGCGGACGACAACTTCGCGACCATCGTCGACGCCGTGCGCGAGGGCCGCGCCATCTACCGAAACATCCAGAAGTTCATCTTCTTCCTCTTGTCGTCGAACGCGGGGCTGCTCGTGACGGTGTTCGTCGCGTCGTTCCTCGACGTGCCGCCGCTGACTCCATTGATGATTCTGTGGATCAACCTCGTGACGAACGGCCTCCCTGCCCTCGCGCTCGGTGTCGATCCGGCCGACCCCACGCAGATGGCGGAGCCGCCGCGCAAGACCACCACCGGTCTCCTCAAAGCGCGCGATTACCTCGGCATTGCGTTCGTCGGCGTGTGGATGGGCGGCATCGGCCTCGCTTGCTACTTCTGGCCGCTGCACGAAGGGCCGAACGCGTCGCATCAGGGTCGCGCGATCGCGTTCTCGCTGCTCGCGCTCAGCCCACTGTTCCACGCGTTCAACTGCCGCTCGTCGACGTTCTCGATGTTCGCGCTCAAGCCGATCGTGTCGCGTCCGCTGGTGCTAGCGGTGCTCTTGAGCGCGGCGATCCATATGGTCTCGGTGCTCGTTCCCAGCCTGCGCCCGGTGTTCCGCACCTTCGAGCTGAGCGCGACCGAGTGGGCCATCTTGCTCGTTCTTTCGGCGTCGATCCTGCCCGTCATCGAGGGCATGAAGATGCTTCAGCGCGTGGGCTTCATCGGCAAGGATCTCGGTCCCATGTCGCGCCGCAGTTTGAGTTAACCTCCGGCGCGATGCGCCTCGGAAAAAAGCTCCTCGGTCTCGCTCCCCCCATTGCGTTGCTCGTTGCCTGCGGAGGCGGCGGTAACGAAGCGAAGCCCACGCGCACGGCGAGCGACCAGAGCGCCGCGTCCGATGGCGCCACCCACGACAGCATCGCTGCCGACGCGATCGCACAAGGCGGTCTCGCCGGCGTGGGCACGCCGGGCGGAACGTCGTCGCCGGCGCTCGCGGGCTCGCTCAAGGCCGAGCGCGTCGAAGGAAAAATCAAGCTCGACGGCGTCCCGCTCGAGTGGCCCGCGCGAACCGCGGCGAGCACCGTCATCAAGGGCGGCACCGCGAACGAAGCGAAGGTCGCGATGACGTTCGGGCTCCAACTCGACGAGAACAACCTCTACGCCGCGGGCGAGGTCACCGACGCGAGCTTCGCTGCAGGGACCGATCACGCTTCGCTCGTGCTCGCGGTGCCGTCGTCGGGCAGCGCCCTCGCGGTGCACGAGATTGGATTTTTCGCCGGCAAGCCGGGCGAGAGCGCAGGCTCGGTGCGCTTCATCGGCGGCGCCCGAAAAGGGCAAGACGTGCCGGGCGCGAAGATCGTCGAAGCACCTGCGGCCGGCGGCTACACCTTCGAGGCCATCGTTCCGATCGCCGCGCTCCCCGAGCTACGCACCGTGCGCGTCGGACTGCGCGGCGTCGCGCGCTACTACGACGGCGACAAGACGATCCTCGCAACGGGCAACGGTGACGTGTCCACCCCGACGACACTGCCGTCGATTCCGTCCGATCCCGAGCACGCGGTCATCGTCGGGTTGCTCGAGCCGCGCGGCCTCTCGGCGTCGGCGCCGAAGATCGACATCTACGCCGACATCGCCGGCGACGCGATGAAGGAGCGCATCTCGGTCTTCGATCGCTTCTTCACGATCTGTGGGCCGACGTACCGCGGCGGAAAGCAGTTCTTCTACAAGGACCTCGGCGGCGAGGCGGTGCAGGTCGAAGCGCGCGATCTCACCGGCCGCGGCAAGGACGACATCGTCCTCCGTCGCCGCGTCACGCTCCCCGGCGGCTCCGTTCGCGAGTGGTTCGAGGTCTGGATCATCGCTGCGGGCGACGAGCCCACGCCGGTGTTCGCGCAGGAGATCGCGGTCACGCGCGGCGGGAACAAGCTCGTGAACACCGTGCATGTTGCACATAAAGAGATCGAGGTGGCGGTGCAGCCTGCGACCGGTTGGGACGCCGGCACTTACAAGGAGGCAACCGCGACCGACGTCGAGTCGATCCTCGTTCCGTGGGGCGCGGTGAAGTCGCGCACGTTCAAGTGGGACGCCGCCGCGACGAAGTTCGTGAAGAGCAAAGAGATCGCGCAAGCGCCGACGGGGCCGGCGACCGCACCCACGTCCGGTGTCGCTGCGGTCGTCGAACGACGTCCAGTCGACCCACCCACGCCCACGGTGAAGACAGGCGGCGACACCTCGAAGCAGCTCCTCGAGCAATTCCGGCGTGAGCACGGCGTTCCTGCCGACGCGAAGCCGAAGACCGACGTCGAAGTGAACGTGTCGGACGATCCACGCGCCGAGCGCGTCGTGCTGCTCGGCCGCGACATCGTGGTCTTTGGTCCCGGCTTCAACGGCGGCAATCGCTACGCATTCCTCACGCTGTCGCAGTTCGCCGACGCCGCCGACGTCAAAGATCTCGTCGTGCGCGATCTCACCGGGGACGGCAACGCCGACCTCGTCGTTCGCGGCGTGCGTCATGTCACGGCGCAAGGCTCCCCGCAGGCGATCGACATGGAAGCGACGTTCGTTTACGAGGTGAAGGCCGGCGCGATCACGCGCGTCTTCGCGATCGAGACCGCGCGCGAGCAAGGCCCGAAGCGCGTGCAAGGCCTCGTGCAGTTCGTGCCGTCGAAGTCCGGCAAAGGCTTCGACATCGACGTGCGTCCGGGCCGCGCCACCGGATGGACCGACAAGACGTTCCCCTGGGGTCAGGAGAAGCCGGGAAGCGGCGCGCTCGAGCCGCTGCTCTTGCCGTGGGGCGGCATCCCTTCGCTTCGCTACGTCTGGAGCGGCACCGCGTTCACGCAAGCGCCCTGAGCTCAGCGCGGTTTCGACCAGGGATCGACGATGCCGTCTGGGCTGACGACGGGGGCCGTCGGCTTCGTGCCCTGGTTGCTTACCGGCTTCACGACCGGGCGGGGACCGCCGAGCGACACCAGCTTCACGAGCTTCCTCGGCTCCTTCGCGTCGACGTAGACCGTCTGCGTCACGAAGCCGGGCCGCCTGATCGTGAGCGCGGCGATCTCCCCTTCGGCGAGGTGCAGCGCGATCGGGGCCGTGCCGATCTCGACGTCGTTGCGCGTCACCTTGGCGTCGGTCGGGTCGACGACGACGAGGACGAGCGTCGGGGGGCTTGCGACGGCGGTCGGAGCCGTGGTGACGCTGGTCGCGCTGCTCGTGTCCGCCGGCGTGGTCGCGGCGCTGGCGGTCGCGGTGGCCTCTGGCTTCACCTTGGGGTGGGCGCTCGACGAAACGGCCTGCACGATGATCACGAGGAGCGAAGCGATGAGGACGCTCACGCCCACGCCGAGCGCCCAATAGAGCTTCGCCGCCGAGCGGCGGGCATAGTTTGCCGGCATGCCCGGAACAGGCGCCGGCATGCCGGGGTTCCGGAAGTAGTCGACGGGCACGTTGAAGCCGCCCGACCGCGCCATCATGTCCGCGACCGCGCGCGGCATGTTGCCCTTCTCGAGGAGCTCGAAGTCGATGACGAGATCGTCCATCGACGCGTACCGACCGTCGGCTCTCTTGGAGAGACACTTGAGGACCATCGCGTCGAGGCCCGCAGGAATGTCCTGCTGCGGGACGAGCGCACGGATGGGGACGGGCGCCTTGTACATGTGCTGCGTGAGGATCCCCATGAAGTTGTCGGCGTCGAACGGCACCTTGCCCGACGCCATCTCGTAGAGGATCACCCCGAGCGCGTAGATGTCCGTGCGCTGATCGACCGGCGCGCCTGCGGCTTGCTCGGGCGACATGTAATGCGGCGTTCCGAATACGCTGCCGGCTCGCGTGATGCGCGAGGCCTCCCCGCCGACCTTCGCGATGCCGAAGTCGAGCACCTTCACGAAGTCCTTGTCCGTGCCGTGCTTGATGACCTGCACGTTGTCGGGCTTGAGATCGCGGTGAACGATCCCGGCGGCGTGGGCCGCGCTCAGACCCTGCGCGATCTGCTTGGCGATGTGGACGAGCCGCGGCACGGGCATCGGACGCGACTGGCTCATGATGGCGCCGAGGCTCGCGCCGTCGAGGTACTCCATGACGAAGTACGCGCAGCCGTCGGACAAGCGCCCGAAGTCCGAGATGTCGACGATGTGCGGATTGCCGATCGCCGAAGCAGCGCGGGCTTCTTGGAGGAAGCGATCGGTCATCTCGGGATCGCGGGCCATGTCGCCGCGCAGCACCTTGATCGCGACCTTCTTGTCGATGACGGTGTGGCGCGCTCTGTAGACGACGCCCATGCCGCCTTCGCCAATCGATTTTTCGACGAGGTAGCGGCCGTCGATCGTCGTGCCGAGGTACGGATCCGGACGCGTCACCCGCGGCGACGAGCCCCTGGCTTCGACCTCGGGAATGGAAACCGACGGGACGATGTCCTCCGTCCGCATCAGCGTCTCCGCAAGCGGGCTCGCGGCGCCATCACGAGGAATGCTGCCGGAGGCAGCCGGGCTCGAGGGGTCGTCCGTCATCAGAAGCGCAGAAAAAAATATAGGCGACCTAGCGCGAGGACGCGTCAATTTCGTCGGGTAGAGGTGCAAGTCTGGTAGGAGAAACGCCCAGAAGCACGCCACCAGGCACGCACGGGAGCCGCAAAAAAAGCATGGGTTATCCGCTCAATCTCGCGCTTCGGTACATGGGTTCGAGGAAGCGGGCGTTCGTCTCCGTGGGGACGGCGTTCGCCATGCTCGGCGTCACGCTCGGCGTAGCCGCGCTCTCGATTGTCATGAGCGTGACCGGCGGCTTTCAGGAGCAGTTCCGCGAGAAGGTCCTCGGCGTGAACGCGCACGTGCTCGTGCTCAAGTACTCGATCGACTTTCGCGAGTACCGCGACGTCATGAAGAAGGTCGAGCACGTGCCCGGCGTCATTGGCGTCGCCCCCTTCATCATCAACCCGATGATGGTGACCCACAACGACCGGACCGCGACCGGCGTGCTCTTGAAAGGGGTCGATCCCGAGAAGATGGGGACGGTCCTCGATCTGCCGAAGCACATCGTCGAGGGGACCGTCGAAGGTCTCCGCAAGCCGGGCACCAAACCGCCCGAGCGCGTGAACGATCCCTTTCGCGACCGCAACCCGCCTCCGCTCCATACGATCGACGACGCCGCGCCCGACGGCGGCAAGCTCTCGTTCCTCGACGCCGTGCGCCAGGAGATCGCGAAGGACGACGCCAAGGCGGCCGCGGCCGAAGCCGGCGCTCCGCTCGCTCCCGCGATCGATGCGCCGATGGCGAAGACCGAGCCGATGGGCGACGTCACCCCCGACGGCGGCTACACGAGCCAGCTCCCAGCGGACGACGTGCTTCCCGACGCGATCGATCCGGATCCCTGCAAGAGCCCGGAGCAGGTCGCGAAGCTCCCCGGCGTGGTCATCGGCCGCACGCTTTCGAAGCAGCTCAGCGCCCAAATCGGCGACTGCGTCCAGATCACCTCCCCGACGATCGGCATGGCGTACGGCGCCGGCGGTGCGCGCCCTCCGATCGCGAAGCAGTTCCGGGTCATCGCGCTCTTCGAGGCCGGCTTCGACCAGTACGATTCGAAGCTCGTCTACACCGACCTCTACGAGGCGCAGCAGTTCTACGAGCAGGGCGACAGCGTCACGGGCGTCGAGATGAAGGTCGACGACATCGATCACGCCGCGGCGATCTCGAAGGAGATCGAGCACCTGCTCAACAACAGCGTCTACCACACGATGGATTGGAAAGAGCTGAACCACGGGCTCTTCACCGCGCTCTTGATTCAGCAGATCGGCATGAGCGTCGTGCTCGCCCTCATCATCGTCGTCGCGGCCTTCACCGTCATCGCGACGCTCATCATGGTCGTGCTCGACAAGAAGAAGGAGATCGCGCTGCTGAAGGCGATCGGCGCCAAGGACGACGCCATCCTTCGCGTGTTCCTCTACCAGGGCGGAATCATCGGCATCGTCGGCACCACGTTCGGCCTCATTCTCGGCTACTTCGGGTGCAAGGGGCTGCTCGCCTACGGCTTTCCGCTCGACCCGAAGGTGTATTTCATCTCGCGGCTGCCGGTGAACGTGCGGCCGACCGAGTTCATCATCACGGGCGTGTTCGCCATCCTCATCTGCCTGATTGCGACGATCTTTCCTGCGCTTTATGCCGCGCGGCTCCGTCCGTCCGACGGCCTCCGCAACGAGTGAATCCCGCAGCGGCGAGGGAGGCGGACGGGTTTTGGAGCGTAGGTGGTCGCAATGATCACGGATCGTGCCGTTGACCCGTCTGACGCTAGGCGGATACCCTTCCTCGCTGGACCTGCACCCATGCGCTTTTTCGTCGAGGTGACGCCCATCGGCAAAGCCGAGATGCAGTCGTACTGCGTCGAAGCCGAGTCATGGCAAAAGGCGCTGCAAGCCGCGCGCATGATGCGCAACGACGTGGGGCCGATCAGCGGCTTCTCGATCGAGCTCGCCGAAGACGGCTGCCGTGC
>CAXSGV010000194.1:0-627 GCA_964236615.1 uncultured Polyangiaceae bacterium | reverse complement strand
TCCGATGGCCCGCCTTCGGTTCGTCGTCCGCAAGGCGCCGGCCAACGCGCCGCTCACGCCTGGGGCTCCTGCGCAGATCCTCAGCGTCCCGCCGGGTACGGGCGCAGGCCCCTCCGTCGCGCCTCCGTCGCCGTCGGCGTCGATGCGGGCGGGGTCACGAACTGTGCAGTTTACATCGACTGGCGCCGCTGCAGTCGCCGCACCTGCCGCGGAGCCGGCTGCCGTGGGATCGACGGCTAGCGTGGGAGCGGTGCCGCCTGCGCCGGGCTCGAACGGTCCGAACGCCGTCCCCGACGAAGCGAAGACGATGCCGAGCCTGCCTCCCGACGAGGAGGACGGTCTGCACGTCATCTACCGCCGCGAGCAAGAGCCCACCGCGAGCTCCCCGCTCCTCTACCGCGAGGACGTGTTCGCAGTAGCACCCGGCACCTCCGAAGCCGACGCCGAGCGGATCTTGCGCGCGCAGCTCCAGATCATCCAGGAGGCGCTCAAGTCGACGCGCTCCGCCAAGTACGTGAACCTCGCGGTCTTCGATCAGGTGTTCGAAGGTCGCCCGCCGGTGCCGTCGCTCGTCACTTTGAGCTGGAAAGACTGGAAGGGTCCCGATCCGGTCCTTACGTACCCACA
>CAXSGV010000193.1:0-11234 GCA_964236615.1 uncultured Polyangiaceae bacterium | reverse complement strand
GTCGTGACCGGATCGGAGCTGCACGCGAAGCCCGCCGCACCGGCGGCAAGCGCGCCCGAGATCAAAGCAAAGACAATAAGTGGACGACGCATGTGACGGCTCCGTTGTTGTTACTTCGTCCCAGCGTCGAGGATGAAAGGCGCGAGCGGATGTCGCTCTTGCGGAAACTTCGTCGTGTTGATCGACGGCGACGTGACGGGCTGGCTCTCCGTCGCGGGCTTGTCGCTCTTGCCACAGTCGGCGCAGCCGCCGAGAACAATGCAGAATGCAACGACCAGAGATTGGTGACGCGTCGACATTCGAGAGACCCTCGAGCAAGACGAAAAGGGATGAGAAAAAGAAACAAGGCCCGGAGAGATTTCGCTCGTCCGGGCCTCGTCACTACATCTGATTCAGCAGCCTAGAATCAGCCGCCGCCACCAGCGTCGGCCGGCGAGCCGCCGCCGCAGAGCACTGCAACCGCGAGGGTCGCCTTCCCGCACGCGTCGTCGAGGGCCTTGAGCTTCGCCTGGTCGCTGCCGCAGCCCGCCTGGACGTCCGCCGCAAAGTTCGCCGAGCAGGCGGTCTGCGTCGCGGTGTCGCTCTGGCAAGCCGAGTTCGACGTCGCGTCTTCGCATTCCGAGCAGGACGAGTTGATGCAGAACTCGCTGTACTGGACGGCCTTGCCGCAAGCGTCCGAGCCGCCCGCCGCACGGGCGTAGCACGCGCCGTAGTTGAAGAAGCCGAGCTCGCCCTTGTCGTCGGTGACGACGAAGTTCCAGGTCGCGTCGGCTTCTTTGCCGAGGATGCAGGATCCGCAAGCGGCCGGGAGGCCCTTGATGAGATCCGTGTAGGTATTGGCGCCCTTGAAGTTCGCTTCGAACGCTGTGATGTCGGCGGCCGCGCAAACGTTCTGGACTGCGGGCGGGGGCTTCCAGCCGCCGCTCTGATCGAGGTCGGCCTTGGTCGGCGCGTCGCCGGGGCATGCCGCGGTCGCGCCGTCGGCGCCAGGACCCGAGTCAACCTTGACCTTGCCGTCGGTGCCAGCTTCATCCGGAACCGTCGTCGTCGCAGTCGACGAGCAACCACCGCCAAGGAGGGCGACGGCGAAGAGCGCCGAGCCTGCAACCAAACCGAAACCAAGGGTCTTCTTCACCATGTTAACTAGCCTCCTAAACCTTCCGCGGCGCGGACGCCGCAAGCAATAAGCACTGGTTCTCTAAAAGGTACTTCCAGAAGTCCAGCGCTCGTTACCGTGACGTTCCTTCGTGCTTCGTGCAAGGCCTCGGTCGCTCGCGAAAATCGCAACCACCGAAGGCCGTGCGGCGTACCCGCAAAGAGCCGCGGAGTATACGGCTGGCCGCAACTCCGTCAACACGTTTACCTACGATTCCTACCGTTTCTTCTCAGCCCTCAGAACGTTCGGCACCCGGTTCGACGGGCGGGTCAGGCAATCGATTCGTTTGTGACGGAATGTTTCGAAACGCGAGCAGAACGATGACGACCGCAAGCAGGAGCGCCTCGGTCTTCCCCGCAAGCTCCGCGAGGTGGTGGGCTGACTCGAGCGCCGCGCCCGCTTCGCCTAACCCACGGATTGCGCCGCCGCGATGAAGCTCCTCGATACGCGGCGCCAGCAACAGCCCTTCGGCGATCGCGATCAGACCCGCCGCGAGGACGGCGGCGCCGCGCACGAGATCGACGCGCAACAGATCGACGGAGAGGCGCGCCCGCACGACCTCGGTGAGCGCGAGGATGGCGGCGCACGACATGGCGACCTTGTCGAAGCGGCGAAAGACGACCGTCATCGCGTCGGCGCTGTGAGGCGCCGGGACGATACCGAACACAGTCGGGGCTGCGATGGCGCCGAGCGCGATCATGCCCCCGAGCCAGATGGCGCAAGCGAGGAGCGCGACCGCGGTCGTGATCTTGAGTTGCATTTTACACGTACATCCGGACGCCGTGCTGGGGGTCGTGGGTGCCGACCTCGAACGCCGCACGGTCGGACGCGAGCACGATCGGAGCGCGCCCACGCAGCGTCACCTCGATCCGGGCGCGCGCGAGCTTCGAGTTCAGGCAGTGCGTCATCTGGCCGTCGGGGTTCGGGTAGAAGAGGCCGACGAAGTCCTCCGTGTCGGCCCACATCTCGCCTTCGATTCGCACGTGCTCGCCTTCCCCCTGGAACCGCCAGCGGCGGGTCGAGATGTCGCCATGGTTCCGCGCGATGTCGGTCAGCGCGTTCAAATCGTAGCGAACACCGCGGTGGCGGATGAAGAGGAGCGTCGTCGTCGGGGTCGTGATCGGACCGACCTTGATGCGCGCGCTCAGCCCCTCGAACACGAAGTCCGACGCGCCGTCCTTCGCCGTGTCGCCCGTCCATGCGTTGCAGTGTCCCCACGCGTAGAGGTGCGCGTGGCCTCTGCCCCAGTTGTGCCCGAGGAGCGCAGGCCAAGCGGAGACCTCCCAGCGCTCGCCGCCGACGTCGATCGTGCCGGTGACGCGCGCGTCGACCATCGGGGAAACGAGCTTCGAGCTCGGAAGCGGCCCCTCGTACATCCAGGGCCGCGGGAAGTGGATCAGCGGCGGGCCGCTCGAGTGGAGCGCGAGATCCCACGCGATGGTGCGGCCGCCCGATTCGACGCGGCCACGGGCGTGGGTGTCGGTGAGCGTCGTCTCGTCGACGGCGACGTCGAGCCGATCGCGGGCGAAGGAAGCGCGCGCGAACGGGACCTGCGTCTTCACCGCGAGGTGGCCGCGGCTTCCCTCCTCGGCGTCGAACGCGACGGCCCATGCCTCGGCGACGGCCGCTGCGGGATCGTGGTGGCCTGCGAAGATGGTCGACTTGAGCCAGATGGCGCGGCGACGCTCGGGATCGTTCGCCTTCAGAAACCAGCTCTCGACGTGAGGTTTCGGGGCCGCGGGATCGAAGCGAACGCCGACGTACGCGCGGTCGCTCACGACGCGCCGTCCGTGGAGCGTCCGCCGCGCGTGAGATCGGCGAGGGCGTCGTTGCGGAGGTCGGCGTCGACCTCGCCGTCGGAGAGGCCCGCGATGCGCGACTCGAATTGCGTGAGGCGCGCGCGTCCCGCCGCAACGACCGCGGCCGTCACGGTCTCCCTCTTCTGCGAGGCAAGATCGCGCTCGATTTCGCTGATGGCGCGCTCGTTCCCGAGGCGCGCGAGGGCAATCTTCGCGTGGAACGCGCATGTGTCTTTGACCCAGTGCATCGCCCCCCAGGCGCGCCGTTCGAGATCCGGAACGAGGTCGCGAAGGCCGAGCTCGCCCGCCATCTCGACAGCCTCGCGCTCGTCCTCTTTCTCGGGCTTGCCCTCACCGCGAACGATCGCCGCGACGAGGTTACGGCCGGCGTCGTTGCCGATCTTCGCGAGGAAGATCGCGGCCGCGACCTTCACGTGCTCCGATTTGTCGGCGAGCAAGGCCTCGGCACGTGGAGCGAGACAAGCCCACGGTCCGGCCGACGTCGGCGCATTCGTGACGCGCTCCTCCGCGAGACGAAGCGCGATGTAACGGACCGCATCGTCGTCGTCCTTCGTCGCTGTTTCGAGCGCCGACGCGACGTCGTCGGGCTCGGCGACGCGCGCGAACGCGATGACTGCCTGGTACCGAACCTCGGGCCGCGTGTCGGCGAGCGCGCGCCGAAGTCGCGGCACCGCGCGACCGTCGCCAATTTCGCCGAGCGCGTTGAGCGCCATCTGCCGCACGTGAATATCCGAGTCTTCGATCGCGACGAGAAGCGAGCTCAGCGCCTCGTGCGCGACGAGATCGCCGAGCGCGACTGCGGCCGCCGAGCGCACCCCCGAGGTGTCGTCTTTGAGTGCCTTCTCGAGCAGGGGGATCGCTCGCGTGCGCGTCGCGGCGTCACCGCGCGCGTGCCGTACGAGATCGGTGATCGCGGAGGCGCGCGTTTGCGCCTTTGCCGACGCGAGATCGCGGAGGCTCGCCTCGAGCGTGCGCGGAAGAGGAGGCGGGGCGAGCATGGGTTGCCCGCGGTTATAGGCGCGTCGCGTCGAAGTGAGAAGCCGTGCGCGGGCACGGGCACCACGGGCACGGGCACCGCGGAGAGGTGAGTCCTTACCGCCGGGAGCCCGCGAGGGCATTGCCCGCCACCATCATCGCTGCGCTCGTCACGAACACCGCCGCGGCACCGACGACGAGCACGTGCGGCGCGCGCAGCATGGAGGAGACGCCTTGATCGAGCACATTGCCGAGCGAGACTCCATCGCGGGGGCCGAAGCCGACGAAGGCGAGCGCGGCCTCGCTGACGACGATCGAAGCGGCGGTGCTGCCGAGCTGCACGGCGACGACGCCGAGCAGATTCGGGACGATGTGACGGAGGACGACCTTGCGGCGCTCCAGACCGAGCGCGATGGCGGCGTCGACGAAGGCCGAGCCACGGAGCACGCGGGTCTCGGCGAGCGCGAGCCGCGTGAACGGCGCCCACGCGGTGAGGGCGAAGACGAAGGCAAGGTGCACGCGGGTCGGCGTGCGCACGGCCGAGAGGACGGCGAGCGCGAGCAGAAAGCTCGGGAAAGCTTGCACGAGATCGCACGCACGACCCACGGCGCGCTCGGTCCGGCCGCGCACGAAGGCCGCCACCGCGCCGAGCGGCGTTCCCACGACGAAGCCAACGAGCGCAACCACCGACGCGAGCCCCACGCCGCGCAAGACGGCGTGCGCGACGAGCGCGAGCAGATCGACGCCGGCCTCGCCCGAGCCGAGCGGGTGATCCATGGAAGGCGCGCGCCAGGCGAGGCGTGGATCGAGTCGATCGGGTGCGCCACCGGCGATCGTGGCGCCGACGACCGCCGCCGCGACGAGACACGCGAGTGGAAGCAACCGAAGAGCGCGGGCGCGCTGGCTCTTCGAGGCCATCATCGTCGCACCCGCGGATCGAACGCCGCGTGGAGCGCGCCCGCGACGCCTTGCGCGAGCACGAACAGCCCGCCGGCGGCGATGACTGCCGCCTCGAGGACAGGAAGATCGCGCGACGCGTAGCTCTCCAGAATCAGCGTGCCGAGGCCGGCGCGCTCGAAGAGTCGCTCGAGCACGACCGCGCCGCCGAGCAGGGCGCCGAGCTGCGTCGCGACCACCGTGACGATGGGGCCCGTCGACGCGGGGATCGCGTGCAAAAGCCACACGCGGGCGTAGGTCCCGCCCTTGGCGCGCGCGACCGTGAGGAACGGCGCGCGCTCGATGTCGAGGAGCGCAGCGCGCCCGATGCGACCCACGTGCGCGCCGAGCGGGATCGCAAGGAGCCCGCTCGCGAAGAGGAGGCCCGCGAAACCGGCGTCGGGATCGCCCGGCAACGGAACGACTTTCCAGCGCGCGGCGAGCACATACGTGAGGAGCGGCGCGAACGCGAGCAGCGGCGAAGCGGCGATGGTGACGAGGCCGCGTTCGATCCAGACCCGGTGGCGTCCGAGCCAAGGCCCGACCGCCAGCACCGCCGCGGCAACGCCGAACGCTGCGCCGAGGAGGACCGCGAGGCCCGCGAGCGCGCTCGTCGGACCGAGCGCCTCGACGACGCGCGCGCCCGAGCTCACCCCGGGGCGGCGTAGGGAGTCACCGAAGTCGAGCGTGGGGAGCGCGCGAAGAAACTGTGCATATTGCACATGAAGCGGATCGTCGAAGTGGAGGCGCGCGCGAAGTGCCGCAAGATCGGCGGCGCTCGCCTGATCGCCGAGGATGAGCGCGGCGGGGTCGCCCGGAAGCAGGCGGAGCGCGAAGAAGACGAGCGTCGCGAGGACGACGAGAACGAGCGCCGCCTCGGCTCCACGTACGAGGAGCGCAACGAGGCTCCGTACGAGGACGCGCGTCACCTGCCTCGTCTCGTACCTACCGCCGGGCCCGTCAGCCGGGGCCGGCGTCTACGATGCCGGCGTCACCGGCGTCACCGGCGTCGCTGGCGTCGACGGCTGCGTCAGGAGCACCGGCTTCGCTCGCGTCGATGCCGCCGTCGACGGGCTCGGGCTGCGAAGCGTCGATCTGGCCGGCGTCAGGCGCGGAGGCCTGGCAGACGGGCGCTGTCTGGTCGGCCCCCTGGCCGCGGGTCGCCGAGCTCTCCGGGACGATGCAGACGCGCTCGGTCTGGTTGTCGTCGAGGATGATCGCGCCCCACGGATCGCGCCGTGGATCGTCGCAGACGTAACCCTCGCGGCAGTCGGAGCTCGACGAGCAGGTCTTCACGCAGAAGGTGCGGCCAGTACGCGACGGCGTGCGATCGTTGTAGCCGCAGCCCTGTACGGTCGGGTGGAAGAGGACGCACGCCGCGTTGTCCGGGCAAAGGTTGCCGCGGCAGTTGAGGATCGTGCAGTAGCCGCCTGGCTGCGACGTGTCGCAGAGCCGCTCGCCACGGAGCGAGCAGTCCGTCGACAAGATGCACTTGTCACCAATCTCGGGCGTGCAGCCCATCGCCGTGAACGCGGCGAGACCGAGGATGCCGGCGCCCAAGTATTTGAGGACGTACTCGACAGAGGGAAAGCTAGTGAGGAGCCGTCGCATGCGAAGCGGCCGGAACGTAGTCGCGCTGCGCGTTTACAGCAACACGTACGTTTGACACAGAGCCTGCAGGACCGTAGGTTGCGCGGCACAGAGGACCCGAGAAACGACCATGGCTACGTACATCACGGCCGACTGCATCAACTGCGGCGCCTGCGAACCCGAGTGCCCGAACGAAGCCATCAGCGAGGGCGACGAGATCTACGTCATCGACCCCGAGCTCTGCACCGAGTGCGTCGGCTTCTACGACCACGAGGCCTGCCAGGCCGTCTGTCCGGTGGAGTGCTGCCTCCCGGACCCCAATCATGTCGAGGACGAGGCCACGCTCATCGCGCGCGCACTCAAGCTCCACCCGGATGACACCGAGCTGCAGAAGCGCGCCGCGGCGAACGAGTATCCGTCCCGCTTCCGCAAGTAGAGGCGCGCGCAGCGTGCGCAGTCTCGTCGTCGTCGCGACCGCTCTCGCCGTCGCGACGACCGGTTGCGCCGGTGGCGGGCCCTTGTTGCATCCTGCACGTACCCTCCCGTCGGGCGAAATTCGAGCGGCCGGCGGCCTGAGCGGCCAGGTCGCGGTCGGCTCGATCGCCGATGATTTGCGTGGCGCGCGCAACGAAGCGGCAACGAACCCGGCCGCGCCCGGCGCTCCCGGCTCGAACGAGACCTACGCGCGCGGTGCTCTCGTCGCCGCGGCGATTGCGCCAGGCCTCGCGCCCTTCGTTGCCGCACGCGTCGGCATCGGCGGTGAGGCCGAAGGCGGCATCACGTACACCGGGCGCATGGCACGCATCGACATGCGTCGCTCGTTCGAGATCGGCAACAACGTCTCGGTGTCGGTCGGCGCCGGCGGCAGCGGTGCCTTCTATGGACGGCAGCAGGGCTCGACGCTCCCGAACGTCGATCTATCCAGGCTGCGCGGCTACGGCGCCGACGTCCCGCTGTTGATCGGCTGGGAGAGCAGCGGCGCGATTTACCGCGTCTGGGCAGGCGCACGCGCGGGCTTCGAGCACGACTCGATCGAGAACCTCACGAGCGAGCCGAAAGGCACGGCGCTCGGACCCGATCCGGTGACGCTGTCGGCGACCCGTTACTACGGCGGTGGGCTCGTCGGTCTCGCCGCCGGCTTCCGCCACATCCACGTCGCCCTCGAGCTCGATGTGCAATACGCGGTCGTCGACGGCCAATACAACCAAACCAACGTGAAGATCCGCGGGGTTGCGCTCACTCCGGCGAGCGCGGTGTGGTGGTCCTTCTGAGCCGCAGGTTGCCCGTGACGCCGGGGCCGTATACGCTTTCCAACGCGATCCGTTCATGACCCCTCCCCGCTCCAAGACGCTCCTCTTCCTCCCCGCAGCCGTCGCGCTGATGGGGTGCTCCGCCAACGTTGCGAGCTCGGCGGAGGTCGCCGATGCCGAGGCCAGCCCGGTGACGGCCGTCATCGTGGTCGAGCGCTCGACACGGTACGACGACCATGCGGAGACGTCGCGTGGTGAGGCCGTCGCACGCTTCGTTCGCATGCGCTCTGGCGTCGTCGACGAGGACGCGCTCCGCATGGTCGGCGCCGCCGTCGAGATCCCCGCCGCCGGCACCTGCACCCGCGTGTCGTCGGCGATCGCGGCCAGTGCCCCCGTCGCCCGCGCCGTCGAGCTGCTCGACATCGGCGCCGTCTCGCTCGAAGCGGACGGAGCGAAGACCAGCTTCAACGCGCGCCGCCTGCCCGACGTCGTCGATCTCGTGTCGGGCGTCGTCTACACCGGTCGCGGCGAAGAGCCCTTCCCCTCGCACGGGCGCTTCGTCTTCCGCGCGGGTGGCGCGGGTGACCGCCCTGTCGAGCTCGAGGTCGCTCCATTTGCGATCGAGTCGGTGATCGCCGGCGAGCCCGCCGATCTCCGCCTGAATCAAGATCTCGCGGGCCCAGTCCCCACGATCCTCGCCGCCAGCACCCCCGTCGAGCTCACGTGGACCTCGGGTGGCGATGCCTCCGACGTCGTGTACGTCGACATCGCGTCGTCGGTGCCCCGCGTCGAACGGGGAGCCCGCGTCACGCGCTGCGCTTTCAGCGATGGCGGGCACGGCGTCCTTCCGGCGAGCACCATTGCCTCGGACGAGGGCACGCTCTCCATTCACCGCGTTCACCGCGAGAAGTTTTCTTCCGCCGACGGCCGCGTCCGCGGCATCGAGTCGGGCGAGCTCCGCTTCGACTTCGCGCGCGTCGTCTCGTTCCACCGCCGCTGAGCCTCGCCGTGCGCGGCATCGGGCAAGGGCCACAAGCGGCACGTCGGATAGTGCTGGCCGCTTGGGCGCTCGCGCTCGCCGGATCGGGCGTTGCGCTCGCGGCCGATCCGCCGAAGCCGGCGAAGCCCGCGCCACGCTCGTCCACCGCAAAAGCGACCGCTCCGCGTTACGCCGCCTCCGTCCGCGATTGGCATACGGCGCCGGCCGCTCCGCCTCCCGTCGATCAAGCGACTGGCCGCCCGCTCCTCGCTGTCGTCTCGCTCAACACGCGCGACCGTATCGAGCTCCTGCCCGCGAGCGACAAGGGGGGCTTTTCCGCGCACGATCTCGATCGCCTGTCGTACGTGCTTCGCGACTCGTCGAGCGGCAACCAGCACCCGATCGAGCCGCGCCTCGTCGATCTCGTCTACCGCATTCAAACGCATTTCCACGCGCCCGAGCTCCGCGTGATCAGCGCGTACCGCACGCCTCGGCGTGGTGGAACGTCGAACCACGGGCGCGGCCGCGCGATCGACATGATCGTCCCCGGCACGAGCGATCAGGAGCTCGCGAAGTACGCGCGTGAGCAGGGCTTCAGCGGCGTCGGCATTTACCCGGCGAGCGGTTTCGTCCATGTCGACGTGCGCGATCGCAGCTGGTTCTGGGTCGACTCGAGCGGGCCCGGCCGCAAGAACCGCGCGCGCGGTGTGCTCGGCGACATCGCGAAGAAGAGCGACGAGGCAGCGCTCGCGCGCGGCGACAAACCCATCGCGCCGTTTGCGATTGGCAACGACGTCGACGCCTGGTTGCGGGCACGCCCCGCGGCAAGCGCCCCGCCCGCGGCCGAAGAGGACGAGGACGAAGGGACTCCGTAGTCATGGATCGCGTTCATGGATGAGGACGTCGCCAAGCTCGTTCGCGAGGAGCGCATCGCTGCCGCGGCGACGCTGGCGAGCTCCCGTGGCGACGCGCAGACCGCAAGCGAGCTGTTCGAGCGCGCGTGCGAGTGGCGGCGTGCCGCGGAAGAAGCCACGCGCGCGTCCGATCACGGGCGCGCGCTCACACTCGCGGTCGTTGGACGTGATGTGATCACCGCGGCAAGCGCGCTCGAGCATGTGGTTCTCGATCCCATCGCCGCCTCACGCGTCGCCGGCGTCCTCGAGCGACGGGGCGATCACGGTTGGGCGGCGCGCGTCCTCGAGCGCATCGGCAAGAAGGCGGAGGCCGCGCGCGCCTTCGAGAAGGACGGCTCCGCCACCGACGCCGCTCGCCTGCTCGAAGAGGAGCGCGACGCGATCGGCGCCGCGCGCGTTCTCGAAGCGGCGGTGCGACGCGCCCCCTCGCAGTGGAAGAACCACGTGGCCCTCGGGCGTCTGCTTCTCCGCTACGGCAAGATCGAGGGCGCGGTGCGGACGCTGCAGCCGATCCCGGGCGATGCACCGGAGCGGCGCGAGGCTCTCGTCAGCTTGATTGCGGCAATGAAATCGCTCGGGCTCGAGCAGGCGATGCTCGAAGCTTCGCGCGAGCTCGACAAGCTCGGTGGGCCCCCACCTTCCCTGCCCGAGCCTTCGCCGCGACCGCTTGCCGAGGTGAAGTCGCGCCTCTTCGGCCGCTACGAGATCGCGCGCGAGGTCGCCAACACGGCAACGGCGCGGGTCGTCGAGTGCATCGACACCGTGCGCGGCGAGCATGTGGCCGTGAAGATCTTCGCGGGCTACAACGCGCGCGGCGGCGGCCGCGACGTGCTCGCGCGCTTCGAGCGTGAGGTCAAGGTGCTCGGCTCGATCGATCACCCCAACGTGGTGCCCCTGCGCGACTACTACCCCGAGGGTCCGGCGTTGGTGCTTGCGTGGATGGGCGGCGGCACGCTCGAGACGATGATCGCTTCGAGGGCGATCGCTCCCTCACGCGCAATCGAGATCGCATGCGCCGTGCTCACGGCGCTCGGCGAAGCGCACCGGCTCGGCGTCCTACACCGCGACATCAAGCCTGCAAACGTCCTGTTCGACGGCGCCGGCGCGGCGCGCCTCGGTGACTTCGGCGTGGCGCACCTCGGTGATCTCTCGGCGACGGCAACGGCGGGTCTCATTGGCACGCTCGGCTACATGAGCCCCGAGCAGCGTGAAGGGAAACCGGCCACGGTGCAGAGCGACATTTACGGTGTCGGCGCGGTGCTCTTCGAGATTCTCACCGGCGAACGCATGGGGTTCGAAGCGGTCGCGAAGATTTTACCTAGCGGCGTGCATCGCGATCTCGGACCTCGTCACGACGCGGTCGTGCTCTCGCTGCTCGCGCAGGATCCCCATGCGCGGCCGCCTGACGCGTTCGCCGCGCGCCGAGCCCTCACGGCGCTTACCTGGCCGAGCACGCTCGAGCCGGCCGCGCCCGTGCCCAAGTCGACGCGCTCACCGAGCCACCACCCCGACGCTGCGCGCATCCACCCGAGCGAGGACGGCCGCGAGATCGACACGTGGATCGGTCGCCCCGTCGAGCGCATCGCGCTCACCGATGCCGTGCTTGCACGCGCG
>CAXSGV010000192.1:0-11245 GCA_964236615.1 uncultured Polyangiaceae bacterium | reverse complement strand
GCTTGGCCTCGACCGGTTTGGCCACGACGACGACGGGCTTGGCCTCGACGGGCTTGGGCTCGACGGGCTTGGCCACGACGATGGGCTTGGCCACGACGACAGCGGGCGGCACTTCGACCGGCTTGGCCGCAACGACCACGGCAGCGGGCTGCACTTCGACCGGCTTGGCTTCGACCGGCTTCGCAGCGGCGGGCGCGGCGACGGCCTCTTCGCGAATGGCGCCCGAGACGACCCAGCGATCTTGCGCGGGAAGCTTCTTCCGCGCACCGCCGACCTCGAGATCGACCGCGGCGAGCGGCTGGCGCTTGGCCTCGCCGAAGAGTGGAACCTGGACGTGGAGGTCGCCCTTTTTGCCGGCCTCGAGCAGCTTCTCGGCGAGTGAGCGTGCAGCCGGCTCGTAACGCTCGGCGCCGGTCGCGAGGCCTGTGGCCTCACGCTCGAACGCGTCGACGTCGACATCGGCCAACCCGCTGCCATCGGCCGCGGCCTTGGGCAAACGATCGGCGAGCTCGACGCTCATCTCGTTCAGCTCACCGCCCGAAAATTCGACGAGCAGGCGATCGATGAGGCCATCGAGGTAGATCTCGAGATCGGCGTTGCTCGCGGACTCGAGCACGGCCCCGCTCATCTCGATGAGGTCGCCCTGGATGCGCACGGGCTCGCCCGAGCCGCCCTCGGCGAAGTAGTAGAAGCCACCCGAGATGCGGTCGAAGCCGACCGTGTGCACGCGAACCCCCTTGGCAGGGAGCTTCGTGGCGAGCGTGCCCGCGATTCCGACGAGAGGGCTCGCCGAAGCGGCTCTGTGCGTGAGCGGGAGCTTCGCCGCGGGGATCTGCTCGTCCGGCATCGTGATGCCGAGGTCTTGCCTCAGCTCGTCGGTGAGAGCCTCGCGAGCCACGACGTGGACCTCGCGCTCCCACTGACGAATTCCGCGCGGGACAATCCAACCCGCCGCGGGGCCGACGTGCACGATGGCGGAGTCGCCGCCCGCCATCATCGCTACGTAGAGAACATTCGGAACGGCAAGTGTGGAGCTCTTCGAGGCCTCGACCATTTTCGCCTCCGCACTCTACTCCAATCCAAGGATGTGCTCGCCCGCAAATCGGCTGGATGCGGGCTTGCTGCCCGTTCCCCGCGAGCGCATGTACGCGAGCATCGCGAGGCCGAAGAAGAAGAGCGCGATCGAGCACCACTGCGCGAACGTGAGCGCGAGAAAACGTGGGTCGCCGTTGGCCTCGTCGTCGACGCGCAGGAAGTCCATCGCGAACCGCACGGGCGCGTAAGCGAGACTGGTCACGACCACGTACGTCCCCACGCGCATGCGCCGGTGCCAGGTCGCGACGCACGCCGTCGCGAGCACGATGGTGAAGAGCATTTCGAGCAGCCCGAGGTCGTAGCGCGCCGTCGATCCCCACACCGCGTGAAGTGGCCCGAGCACGTGGTGCACGCCGTCGCTCTCCGAGGTCGGCCAGGCGACGGCGAGCCACGCACCCTGGGTCGTGACCGCGCCCGGATGGTCATGAACGATCGCGCAGCCCGCGCGTCCGAACGCCCAGCCGATCGGGAAGATCCCGAGGATGACGTCGGCGTACGGCAGGATTTGCATCGGGGTCTTGCGAAGAACGGGCAGGTACAACAAACCCTTTTTTTCGAAGGTGACGAGCTTCCAGAGGATGCCGCCGGTGAGCGCACCGAGAAAGCCACCGACCGAGGAAAGCCCGTTCGGGATCTCGAGGAGCGTGAGCGGGTTCTTCAAGATCGCTTCCGGGTGGCACACGAGCTCGTCCAACATGTGCGAAATCAAGAAGCCGAGGCCGAGCACCCAGACGCGCATCGAGCGGTAGGCCGCGGGCGAGAGGCCGGCGAGCGCGACGCGCCGCGTGCATTGCCAGTCGGTGATCGCCATACCGATCGCGACGAGCAGGCCGAATGGCTGCACGATCCCCATCTGGGTCGTGTCGGCGAAGACGAACGGCAGCACGGGTGGAGTCCTACTGCGTCTCGCTCGCCAGCGCATCGGCGATGCGTGCGATGTCGGGGTCGTCGACGCCGAGCTCGGCCAGCGCGCCCGCGAGCTTCCGCACGTAGTCCACGTTCGCGCCGCTCGGACCGACCGCAGCACGGATCTGCGCGACCATCGCGTCGAAGGGTGCAGGCCCGAGGTAGTAAGGGTTGTCGGTCGTCGCGATCCACGTCGTCGCGAGGACCATCGCGCCGGGCGCGATCTCGGAACCCACGAGGAACGCCTCGACCTCGATGCGCGCGTAGCCGCCGCGCTCGCGGTGATCGAGCAGTGCAAGCACCTCGTCGCGGTGCGCGCTCTCGACGGTGTAGACCGCGCCGCCGCAGCGCGCCTCCGGTGCGCGAACGAGCGTCGCGACGCGGCCGAGCAGAGACGGTGTGCCGCGGTGATCCGGCGAGCCCTGATCGAGGCGTCGCTGCCACCCGCGCACGTACGCGCCGCGACGCTCGGCGTAGGGAAAATCAGGGCGAAAGAGGAGCGATCCGTAGCCAAAGACGTGGAGCTCGCGCGGACCGCTCGTCTCTCCAACCGCTCCAGCCATCGGCCACCGAACCTCGCACGAAAATCGAAAATCGCGAAGGGGGCGGGCACCGGCGTGCTACGAGCCGCGGCATGACGAAGGACGTCGTCGTGCGCCGCGCCACCGCGGCCGATTTGCAGGTGGTTGGCGGGTTCGCGGGCGAGCTCGTGCGCCTTCACCACGCCACCGATCCGCGGCGCTTCCTGCTCGTGCCCGACGTCGAGAGTGGGTACGCATGGTGGCTCGGCAAGGAGATCGCGAACGCCTCCGCGTGCGTGCTCGCCGGCCTCGTCGACGGCAAGCTCGCGGGCTACGCTTACGGCGCGCTCGAAGATAGAAACTGGAACGATCTGCTCGACGCACACGGCAAGATCCACGACGTTTTCGTTGCGTCGACGGAGCGTCGATCGGGGCTCGGTGGGGCTCTCGTCGCCGCGATGGTCGCCGAGCTCGAGGCGCTTGGCGCCCCGCGGATCGTGCTGTCGCGGATGGAAGGGAACGAAGCGGCGCAGCAGCTCTTCGCAGCCCACGGGTTTCGCAAGACGATGGTCGAGATGACCCGCGGCGGCTGACGTCGAGCGGCGTCGGAAGGTAGGCTTCTGCCCGTGGCGCGCCCGAAAAAGATGTCGCGTGTCTCCATCGCCGACGCGATTTTCGCCGAGCGTCCGAACGCGCGCGTTCCGTTCGACTTCGTCCTCGAAGAGCTCGCGTCACGCTCTCCGTGGACGCGCCCGATGTTCGGCTGCACTGCCGTCTACGTGAGCGACAAGATCGTCTTCATCCTGCGCGATCGCCCGAGCTCACCATCGGACAACGGTGTGTGGGTCGCGACGACGAAGGACTGCCACGCGTCGTTGCGCGCCGATGCCGAGCCTTCGCTCGATCGAGGTCCTCGGCGCCAAGGTCACCGGATGGCAGGTCCTCCCCGTGAGCAGCGACGACTTCGAGGAATCGGTGCTGCGCGCGTGCAGTCTCGTCCTCGCCGACGATCCGCGGATCGGGAAGGTCCCGAAGACAAAGGCCAGGGCAACGGGCCGCGTCCGCCGTCCACGTTCACCGCGCCGCGCACGCTGATTTCGTCGGCAGAGCCTGCGCGAATGAGCAGGAAATTCTGGCACTTCGAAAGTTCCATGGTAAGGACGGCGCCATGTACGAAGCCTTTTCGCTGCGACCGTTCTTTGCCCAAGCTACCAAAGCCGAGGGCGCGGGCGCGGGCGCGGAACAAGGGAAGTGGGTCGTGCAGCCCGGCCGCGTGAAGCCGAAGAAGGACGACGACGACGATGACGGGCCGACGCCGACGGCGGGCGCGTCTGCCGCTGCCTGGTTCCTCCCCTTTTTCCGCCCGCGCAACGGCTCGCCCGCGCTCGCATGATTCGCCCCGCGCCCGCCTGACTCGCTGGCGCGCAAGATCCCCCTGAAGCGCCCGCGCGACTAGCGGCTAGTTCTTCTCGTTCGGCGTCGGGGTCGACGTGACCGCGAAGTCCGCCTCGTTGGTCTCCGTGTCTTTCCCGTCCGGCGTTCGAGCGATCGACTGCCCGCTCGCCGGGGCTGGTGCAGCGTTGCCGCCTGGTGGACGCACGAGGGGATTGCCCGCGTTGACGGTGCCATACGCGACGGAGTCGATCACTTTGCTCCCGGGGTTGAAGAGCCCGACGGCGCCGCCGCCCGCGGCGAGCTGGCTGCTCCCAAACCGGCCGAGCGCCATGCCGGGAAACCCCGTGCCCCCGATGACGACGTAAGCCCCGGGGCCGATGCCGTCCGCCGCGACGCCCGTCCACACGGCGAAGGGCGTGCTCCCGCTCGAGGAGCTGTAACGCAGCGTGTAGCCCTCGAGCTTGAAGTCACACGAGGTCGGGTTGTAGATCTCGACGAACTCGTCGGCCGTGCCCCCAGGGCCGCCCGTCTGGACTTCGTTGATGACGAGCGACTCCTCTTTGCAAGGAAGCTTCTCGTCGCCGCTGTCGGCGTCAGCCTCCCCGTTGTCGCCCTCTTCGCTGGTGTCGGCGGCGTCGGCGCCCGGAGCGATGCCGCCGTCGGAGCGGAGCGACGCCCAATCGAGCACGCACGCCGCGCTCGTCGATGCGAGCGCGAGCGCGAACAGGAATCGAAACGACGGATCAGAAGCCAAGGCGCGCACCCACCATGCCGCCGCGTTGATCGAGCGGCCCACCCCATAGCTCGAGGCTTGCCGCGGTCTTTGGTGGATCGGCCGTCGTGGGTCCACCGGCCGTCACCATCACGAGGCCGATCGCCGCCGCGACGCAGCCCACGGCGAGGCTCACGTTTCCGATCGTCTGCATGCGCTCGCCGCCGTCGATCGCGCCGTCGTTGGAGGAGTTGGCGCAGCGGTGGCCCCCGCACGCGGTCTTGACTTGATCGAAGCGCGACTTCGCCATGCCCGCGAAGATCGCAAAACCCGCAACGCCGACGACGCCCACGCCGAGCGTGACGAAACCGAGCGTGCGTACCCCGCCGCCCGTCGTCTTGGCTTCGCCCGGTGGCTCGACGAGCGGCGCGCCTTCGCCGGTGCTCGCGGCCGGGGTGGTGGTCGTGGTGGTCGTCATGGGAGCGGCGACGATGGCGCCAGGTGGGCCGTCTTCGAGGACGACCATGACTTCGGCGGTCTGTCCTGCCGCGGCCGTGACCTTCTTCTTGAATGGGGCGCGGCCCGCGGCGTTGGCGACGATCTCGACCTCGCCGGGATCGATCGGCGTCGGAAGATCCCAACCGGCGCGCGGCAAGGGTTGGCCGCCGACGCTCACGGTGGCCCCTTCGGGGGCGTTGCTCACCTTGACGACGAGACGCGCGAGCTTCGGCTCGAGCGCGGCGGACTCGGAGCGCGCGTGATCGCGCGTGGTCGCGTAACGCGGATCGGTGCGCGCTCGATCCGCGGCTTCGCTGGCGGCGCGCTGGTACTCGACGAATGCCGAAGCGTTGTGGCCGAGCTCGCGCTCACAACGTGCAATATACAAACGTGTGTTCGGGCTCGCGACGAGCTCGTTTGCCGCGCGGAACTCCTTGAGCGCTTCGGCGTACGACTTCGCGAAGAAGAGCTCGCGCCCACGCGCGTAGCGCTGCTGTGCCGCGGAATCGGTGCCGACGCTCTGCGCCGCCGCGGGCCGCGCGTCCATCAGCACGGGCGACGCAGCCAGCAAGCAGAGAGCGAACGTCGCGTGCGTTCGGAAACGAGGCCTGCTCATCTCAGAGAGACTCCGGATCGAAGGAGTCTCCCCCTCCGGTTCCGGTCGAGCGCGGACGCGGCGGCACCGGTGCGATGCGCGGTGCGGTCGCGTGAGGCGGGACGAGGCGCCCCGTGTTGCGTGCGCCCGCGCCGAGCCGCTCGAGCTTCTCGACGGGCACTGGGTCGGCGCTGGTGGCGCTCGACGACGGGTTCGCGAGGCCGCGCCCGTACGCGCTCTTCGCGCCGCTCGCCGCGCTGACCGAGCTGGCTGAGGAAGAGGCCGCAGGGTTTTCGACCGTCGGCGCGCCCGTACGAACGAACGCGACGATGAGCACGCCGACCATGCCGATGAGGACGAGCCCCACCGCGACCGGCCAACCGAACTGGCGCGACGGACGCGGATAGACAATCGGAAGCAGCGGCGTGGGCGGCGTGAGCTCGGGAGCCGGCGATGGCAGCGACGCCGGACGCACGAGCGGAACGATCATGCCGGCGTCGGACGACGAGGGCGCTGCGGGGATTTCGCGCAGGCTCGTGGCGGCGTCTTCGACGAGCGGCGTCGTGGCACCGTTGATTTGGTCGAGAAACGCGGAGGCCGAGATCTCGCTGCTGCCGCTCGGGTCGCTGCCCTCCGCTTCTCGCGGATGGCTGTCGTGCGAAAGGCTGGCCTGCGGGTGGCTGCCCGACGGTGCGAGCGGACGGTTGCTGCCGGACGACCCTGCGGCCGCCGGTGCGCCCGAGCCGCTCGAGGTGGTCGCCGGAGCGGACGTGCTGGGGCGGATGCTGCCACGCAATGCCGCAAGCTTGGGCGCAATGAGCTCGCGGACGAGCGCGCCCACTTGGCGCTGGCTCGCGATTCCGATCGGCTCCGCGGCAGCTTCGAGCGCCTCGGCGAACTCCGCGGCGGTCGTGTAGCGCTCGTCGACGTTGCGCGCGAGCGCCTTGGCGCAAACGGCGTCGAGCTCCTCGGGGTACTCGGGCGCGACGTCGCGCAGCCGCGGGATCGGCATGTCGATCAGCTTCCGCACGACCGCGCCGTCGGTCTCCGCCTGGAAGAGCCGTTTGCCCGCGAGGCACTCCCACAGAACGATGCCCGCCGAGAAGATGTCGGCGCGGGCATCGACGGGATCGCCGGTCGTCTGCTCGGGCGCCATGTACGAGAGCTTGCCCTTGATCTGCCCTTCGCGCGTGATGCCGATGCGCGCGTTCGCACGCGCGACGCCGAAGTCGGTGATCTTGGTGATGCCGTCGACGCCGAGCAAGATGTTGTGCGGCGAGACGTCGCGGTGGACGAGGTTCAAGAGCTCGCCTTCGTCGTCGGTGAGCTCGTGCGCCGCACGAAGCCCCGCGAGGACGTCGAGCATCACGCGCAAGGTGACGGAAGGCGAGAGAGGTTGCTGCGCGCGAGCGAGCGCCCGCACGAGACCCACGAGGGAGTCGCCTTCGACGAACTCCATGACGAGGAACAAGCCATCCGCGCCGTTCTCGAGGTCGAGCGTCGGAACGACGTTCGGGTGGCGAATGCGCGCAGCCAAACGCGCCTCGTCCATGAACATCGAGGTGAAGACTTCGTCGTCCGCCACGTGCGGATGAAGCGCCTTGATCGCGACGAGCCGCTGGAAGCCCCCTGCGCCGAGAGAGCGAGCGAGCCACACCGTGGCCATGCCACCCGAGGCGATCTGCGTGAGGATCTCGTAGCGGCCCACGCGTGTTCCCGCGAGCGCTGCGTGCGAGGCCAAGCGCGCAAGGTTGGGCGGGGCGACCGACACGGCGCTTGGAACATAGCATTTGCCGAAGCGGCGCGCCTGTGGGGCAATGTGCTTCGTGCTGTCGCTTTTTGCGACAGGCGGGCCGCGGTTCTTTCGAGGATTCGGGCCTCCCCGGCGTCGACGCGGCCGATCCAAGGGCAAAACCGAGCTTTGGCGTGATGGATGCAGCCAAGCATGGACAACCCATGGAGCTTCCCGCGGAAAACGAGCTGACCCTGCTTCCGGAGATGAGCTTCGTCCTTGCGTCGCTCGAGCGCGACGTCGCCGAGGCGAAGAAGCGAATCTGGATCGAGACGTACATCTACCGTGGCGACAAGCTCGGCCGAAGCTTCGCGGACAAGCTGGCGGCCGCGGTCGAGCGGGGGGTCGACGTGCGCTTGCTCTACGACGCGCTCGGCAGCCACGAGACCGACACGCGCTTTTTCGAGGAGCTTCGCGCGCGGGGGATCGACGTCCGCGCGTTTCGTCCACTCGACGTCATCCTGCGTTCGGGCATGTGGCCGCGCGATCACTCGCGCGTCGTCGTGATCGACGACGCCGGCTACACGGGCGGCGCGGCGTGGGGAAACGAGTGGCTACCGAAGGCGATGGGCGGCCTCGGCTGGCACGAGGTCTGTGTGCGGCTTCACGGTCCGTGCATCGCCGATTACCGCCGCGTGTTCGAACGCCGTTGGGCCGAGGCAGGGTCGGCGGATGCAGGGCGATGGGTTCACGACGGAGCCACGTACGGCGACGTCGAGCTCGTGATCGACACGCCCGAAAAGCGAAACCTGGTTTACGAGAAACACTGCGACCGTATCGCGCAAGCAAAGCGCCGCGTGTGGCTCGAAAATGCCTATTTTGCCCCGCCGCGACGCTTCATCGAAGCGCTTCTCGCCGCGGTCGCGCGCGGCGTCGACGTGAAGGTCATCGTGCCGAAGGACACCGACCTCCCGCTCGTCACGCACGCGGGTCGCGCTCGGTACGCGAGCTGGATCGAGCGCGGTATCGAGATCTACGAATACCGCCCCTCGATGGTGCACGCGAAGTTCGCCGTCGTCGACGACGACTGGGCCACGATCGGCACGTTCAACGCGAACCCCACGAGCCTGCGCTGGGCGATGGAGGCGAACCTGATCGTGCACCGGCCCGCGTTCGTGTCCGAGGTCAGCGCCTTGTTCGAGAGCGATCGTGCGAAGAGTGATCGCGTCACGTCCGAGTCGCTCGCGAGCCTCTCGCGCGTCGACGGCTGGAAGGATCGCGCTGCACGCAAAGTGCTCGACTGGGTCGAGCGCGGAGCGGTTGCGTGAAAAAAAGACCGGGCGCGACCGCGACCGCGACCGTCGCCGCGGTGGCCGTGCTCGCGATCGCGACGCGTTTCCTGCCGATCGAGGCATGGTCCGTTCACTTCGTCCAAGCGGTGCGTGAGCGTGGCGTCGTCGGTGGGATCGCGTTTGCGGCCGTGTACATCGCCGCGATGCTCGTGTTCGTTCCCGCGTGGGCGCTGACGGCCGGCGCGGGCTCGGCCTACGGGCCGCTCGGCGGCGCTCTCTTCGTCGTACCCGTGAGCACGATCGGCGCGTCCCTCGCCTTCCAGATCGGTCGTCACCTCGGACGCGGTTGGGCCGAGCAAAAGATGGCAGGCCACAATTGGTTCATGGCGGTCGATAGGGCCGTCGAGAACAACGGCCTCAAGATCGTCATCTTGATGCGGATGTCGCTCGTCTTCCCGTTCGGCATTCTCAACTACGCGCTCGGCACGAGCCGCATGCGCTTTCGCGACTTCTTCTTGGCGACGCTGATCGGCACCGTGCCGGGAACGTTTCTCTACGTGTACCTAGGCTCCCTCGCGATGCATGCGGGCGAGGCGTCGGCGCCGCTCGGGCCATGGCGTTGGGCGATCTACGGCGTTGGCGCGCTGCTGGCGGCGACGACGGTGGCCCTCACGGTCGCGTACGCGCGACGCGAGCTCGATCGCGAGCTCTCGCTCGCGGGCGCTTCACCGTGATGAGTCGAATCGACGAAGCGAGCGGTTCAGCGCAGCGCGGCTTTTAGCTGAGCGCGAGCGAGCGCGTCCGCAGCCTGATCGTTCGCGAGCTCGTCCGACGCGATGGACGTCGTCGACTTCGCCTTGCCGGTCGGTGCCGGTGCAGACGGCGTCGTGGTCGAAGGCACCATCGGCGCAGGCGCCTTCTTGGCGAGGCTCGCTTGCGCGGCGGGCGTCTGGGGAGCAGGAGCTTGCGGGGCGGGCTTCACGGCCAGCGCTGCGGGCTTACCGGGCGCCGCGACGTTCGGCGCCACGACGTTCGGCGCCGCGACGTTTGGCGCGGCCGCGACCACCGGCTGCGGAGGCGACCACGGTGCGGGCTTGCTCGTGACGCGCGCGGCTTCGATTGGAGCGGCGCTCGTCGGCTCGACATGCGCGCGAAGCGTCGGGTGCGTCGCGCCGCCTGTCACGCCGCCTGTCACGCCGCCTGTCACGCCGCCTGTCACGCCGCCTGTCACATTCGATGCGACCGCGTGCTCGCGCGCCTCCTTCGTCGTTTCTTTCGGTGCCGCGGCGAGCGTGGCCGCGGTGGTCGTCGGCGGGTTGCTCACGACGTCGTCGGCGGGGGTGACGAGAAGCTGCGAGCACACGATGCCGCCGAGCACGCCGGCCGCGAGAAGCGCTGCGCCCCAGAGAATGTTGGGACGCCCGCCGCCGCGAACGACGACGATGGAGGGCTCCCCGCCTCCGTGCTGGCCGCGAAGCTTCAAGGTGGGCTCGCGACGCGACATGCGATCGCCCGACGAGCTATCCATCGAAAGAGGCGCGACCGAGCTCGACGCGCTCGACGGGAAAAGCTCCATCGGAACGAGCGCGCTGCCGAGCTTCTTGTTGGCGGGCGGGGGAACCGAGCCCGAGGGCGACAGATGACGGGGGAACGGCGCAGGCGGGAGCGCGCCGAGACGCACCGTCGGATCGTCGTCGGCGAACATGTCTTGCGTGGGGACGGGCCCCGACGCAGCGATCGCGGGGACAGACGGATACTCGTCCATGATCACGTCGACGCTCGGAAGATCGCGAGCGGCGTTGCCGGTGACGTCATCCGAGCTGCCGACGTCGTCCGCGCTGCCGGTGTCCACCGAGCTGCGGACGTGGACCGAGCTGCTGGCGTCGACCGCGCTCCCGGTGTCCTCGGAGGAGGGGTCGGTGTCGTCGGAGCTACCCGCGTCCATGTCGACGATCTCGGACTCGCTCAGAAGCTCCACGACGTCGGCCTCGTCGCAGAACAGGCTCGCGTGCACACCACTCGCGGGCGTACCTGCCGATGCGGTCGCTGCGCCCTTGCCGTTGGCAAGTGCGGCACTGCTCGTCTGGGGGGCACGACTGCGGCGGGAGAAGGGGAGCACGGTGGACCTCGAGGGCGTCGTTGTAGGCAACTTGGATTCGCGGCCTAACCTGTTCCCCATTCCTGACACCTTGTCGAGCAAGGTGGCAGGATACATTTTTCGTCCTGGACGCGCGTTCGTTCCCCCCGAATGCTTAGCCATTCCAAACAGATGCCGTTTTTTAGCGAACGGTTGCTCATGTACGTAAAAGAAGGGCTACGTCCGACCAAAATGACGCTCTGCTCCATTCTGGCGACGCGCGCAGGCTGGTATGGTCGTTCGATGCCTTCGAAACGGAACTTCGCGCTCGCGGCTTTCGCCGCCGCCACGACCTTGCTCGCTGCGCCATCGGCGTTCGCCGACCTCACGATCAAAGATCCCAACCCACCGCAGTACAAGCT
>CAXSGV010000191.1:9604-11248 GCA_964236615.1 uncultured Polyangiaceae bacterium | reverse complement strand
GAGTGTCAGCTCCACGCGCGCGCCCTCGAACGGCGGAAACACTTTGCACACGCCGCTCACGCACTTGAGGCCACCGCGTTGCTGGCCGACGAGGGCACGGACGTTCGAGTCGCCCGTGAACTTGTAGAGCACCGAGCCATTGAAATAGTAGGTCGGCAGCCCGATCTTCGACGTGTACTCGATGCCCTGCGTGAGCACCCACTTGGGCGCGATCTTCAGCGCGGTGTAGTGCTCGCCCTCGCGCCAGGGCTCTTCGATCAGGTTGGCGGAGTCGCCGCGTAGGTTCTGGTTCTCCTCCTTGCGGAGGCGGTGGCGGCCCGTGAGCTCGAACGAGTAAGGGCCGCTGATGTGCTTCGTGAACGCGTACTCCGCGTGCCACTCGTTGTAATAGAAATCGCCCGTGCGCTTGGTGTCGTCGCGCGCGCCGGCCGACGCGAAGAAGTGCGAGCGGTCGCTGTCGAAGCGCCACTCGAAGCCGCCGAGGGCATCGACGACGTCGTTGTGCACGGCGTCGGGGTTGGCGTTCGTCGTCTGGGTGTTGCCGTATTCGCTGCAACCGCCGCCCGTGATCTCGCTGCGCGTGTAGAAGTACGCGCCCGTCCCGTAGAAGAGAAAGCTGTCCGACGTGCGAACGTCCGTGCGGAGGCGGCCGCCGTCGACGCAGAGGTTGAAGTTGCCGCCCTCGGCGTCCTGCGTGATGAGCTCGGCGGTCGGCGGCGTCGAGTAGAGGATGTTGTTGAGCTCGGTCGCGCGCGTCGTGTCGACGGCAGACGAAGTCGCGTGGAAGTTGCGGTAGCTCTTCACCTCGAGTGTGTGCGTGACGGGGCCGTAGTTGGCGGACGCCGCGGCGTAGAGCGCGTTGCCGTTGCTCGTCGGATCGTTCGGGTTGTCGTCGTGGTAGCGACGCTGCACCGCGCCCTCGACGTAGATCTTGCCGTGGCCCCACAACGACGGGATCTCGATCCCCTGCCCTGCGTTGAGCACCTCGCTCGCGTTGAGCGCGGCGCTGCTCGTAGGAAGCGACGCCAGCCAGCTGCGTGTGTCGTTGGGCTCGCACGAGCCGAGGGGCGCGTCGAACGTGCCGTCGATGATGCGGCCGCTCGCGTCGTACTTGAATGGGGCGCACCTTGTGATGCGCGCGACGTGCGTCGAGAGCACGATCGGCAAGCCGCGGCCCGCCTCGATCTGCGCGCCGACGATACGGTCGGAGCCGAAGAGCGGCGCGGGACCCGTGGTGTCCGTCGGGAGCGGTCGCGGCACGAAGAGCGCGCGACCGGAGGCTTCGTCGACGCGGTTCGGATTCGCGAGGCCGGCGACGAGCGTCACCGAAAACGGATCCTCGTTCCACGTGACCTTGCCGCCGCGGATCGTGTTGTCGACGCCGAGCTCGTCGATCTTGCGCATCGAGAGCACGAGCCCGCGACCGAACTGCACGTAGGAGTCACCCGCCGTGAGCTCGAGGGTCGGCGACTGGTATTTGACGAACAGCTTCGCCGGGTAGATCGCGTCGCGGTAGCGAGAGGCGCCGTCGCGGACGATGTTGTCACGCTGGGTAGGGTCGAGATCCGACGCGTCCTCGGGGCGAGACCAGTAGAGCGACGAGTCGAGCCGGGCGCCGAGCGTGATTTTGCGCCAACCGAGGAC
>CAXSGV010000191.1:1744-9594 GCA_964236615.1 uncultured Polyangiaceae bacterium | reverse complement strand
CGGATCTTCGCCCTCGGTCGTGCGCGCGTTGAAGTGCTGCGCGACGATCGAGGTCTCGGTGACGTCGAGCACGGGTGCGGTGTCGCCCACCTTCGGCAGATCGACGGCGTGCGCGGCGCGCGGACACACGAGAGCCGCGCCGACGAAGCCGGCCCAAGCGAGCGTCAGAGACCGGAGAAGAGACCCAGCGCGCATCGAAAGCGCGGCGAAGCTACCACCTAAGGGGACAAGGCGGCTACGGCGCGAGCGCGGCTGCGACTTCCTTGCCGAGGATCTCTTCGTCGCCGGGGTTGTAGCCCTCGTGCGTCTTGATGACCTTGCCGCTCTTGTCGATGAGGATGCTCAGCGGCGCGGCTTTCTTCGGGTTGTAGATGCTGGCGACGTGCGAGTCCTCATCGAGGACGACCGGGAAGACCATCCCGTTTCGCTTGGCGAAGCTCGGGACCTCGGCCACGGTGTCGGGCCCGTCCATCGATACGGCGATGATGACGAAGCCCTTACCCTTGTTCGCCTCGTACATCTTGCGAAGGTGGCTCATCTCGGCGAGGCAGGGCTCGCACCAGGTCGCCCAGAAGTCGATCAGGATGACCTGCTTGCCGAGGTAGTCCGAGAGACGAACGGTCTTGCCTTCGACGTCGCGCGCCGAGAAATCGGCGGCGACGTTGCCGGTCTTCTGCGAAGAGTCACCCTCGGCACCCGACGGCCCGGCGGTGGTTGAAGAGGTGCCGCAGGCGCCCGTACCGCACGCGAGAAGAACCAGCGCGGAGAGAGCGAGCGAGCGTGCGGTCACTTGTACGACGGCGGGTTGCTCTCGACCCAGGTGAGCCACTGCTCGGTATCGCCCTTCACGCCCTTCTGGGGCGCGCCGACGCCGGCGGAGAGGATCTCCATCGTGCGCGCGTCGATGTTGGCGTTCCACGGAACCGCGGCCGCGTTGAAGAACACGCCGAAGTTCTTGAGATCGGGATCGAGCAGCTCGGTGAAGTTCGCCTTGTGCTTGAGGATCCAGCCGTCGAGATCCTTCTTGGTCGCGCCGCGGCCGTCGACCGGGCCGTCGCTGAGGGCCTGGACGAACACGATGCCCTTCGCGAGGAGCTCCTCGGCGACGGGGACCGTCTCGTCCGTCTCTTCGTTGCACGGGCCACACCACACCGCGGCGACGCTGATGTGGATGACCTTGAACTTGCGCATCTCGGGATCGAAGAAGTCCGCGAGGGAGACGTTCTGCAGCTCGCCGCCGGTCGGGACGACCGAGCCGGGCTCGTGGTGCGGGTAGCCCACGAAGCGGTAGTTCTTCATCACGCTGCCGGGCGTCGTTCCACGACGCTGCTGCGTGCCGAGGTTCTGCGCGGGGTACGCGACGCCGTAGGGATTGTTGTCGGCGGCCTGCGTCCCCGTGGCTGCCGTGAGGCCCGCGTCCTTGCTGGACGACGAGCACCCGATGGCTGTCAGCGAGGTGATGGCGAGGCTAGCGAGAACAACGGTAGCAAGACGGGTCGAGGAGCGGCTCGAGCGAGTCGACGAGGAGGACGGGGCGCACGCGACGTTCATCGGCCTTATGTAGCACAGGGTCCTCAGGCGGGTAGCAAGGGACGACCGGACGCGGTAAAGAACGGCCAAGATGCAGCATATCCTCGCGGCCCGCGTGGCCTCCTTTGCTTCGGCTTCGCGTGTCCTCGCGCTCCTCGTGCTCGCCGCCATCGCGATCACGTTCTCGCCCGGCTGCTCCGGCAGCTCGTGCAGCGACTCGGATTGCGCAGCAGGCAACAAGTGCGTCGACGACGGAAAGAGCGGGGCCAAGTGCCGCCTCCTCTGCGCCAACCAAGCCACGTGCCCCTTCAACTACGCGTGCACGGCGACCGCCGACAAGACGACGAGCTTCTGCGCCGAGACCACGATCAAGTACGCCTCGAAGCCGAAGGGCCAGTGGGGCGCGACCTGCAAGCCGTCGGGCGGTCTCGATGCGAACCCGGACTGCGACGCCGACCAGTCCTTCTGGTGTTACGGCGAGAACCCGACCGACGCCGACTCCTACTGCACGCAGTTCCAATGCGCGAAGGACAGCGACTGCGCCGGCGGCTTCTGGTGCGCGACCATCAACAACGCGCCCGCCGTCTACACGACGCAGCGCTCGTATGGCGCCGAGAACACGACGACCGCGTGCTTGAAGCGGAGCTACTGCTCGACGTGCACCGCGGACATCGACTGCCCCTCCGTCAACGGCACCAAGGGCCGCTGCATCGCCGGCGCCGACAAGAACCGCTTCTGCAGCAACGAGTGCGAAGCCGACGGCGCGTGCCGTGTCGACGCAACCTGCGTCGACAACGCCGAGAGCGGCGCGCGCGTTTGCTACCCGCGCGCAGGCACGTGCAAGGGCGACGGCAAGCTCTGCTCGCCGTGCCGGTCCGACGCCGACTGCCCCGAGGGCATCTGCGCCGAGCGCCTCTACGAGCACGAGCGCTTCTGCACCGTCGCGAGCAAGGTGCCGTGCAGCGTCGCGAACGGAAAGTCGACCGCCGACTGCCCCACCGAGTCGCCGGCCGGCGTGAAGATCTCCTGCATCACGACGAAGGATTTCCCGGGCGTGCCGAAGGATCAGTGCACGGGCATCGTCGACTTCGGCCGTGGCGCCGACGCGGTCAGCCTTCCCGGCTGTTGGGTCGTTGCCGGCCGCGTGAAGTGAGCCGCTTTTTGCGGGCCACCGTGCGCATCGGATTGTAAACGGATTTCATACAACGCTCGTCGGCAATGCCGACTGGCGAAGGCAGAGTGTTGCGCTAAGGTTCGCTCCTCGATTCACGGAGGCACACGCATGCTCTTTCGCCACGCCGCACCGGTCGCCGTCGTCTCTCTCGCCTTCGGGCTCCTTGCTTGCGGCACCGCGCAGCAAGATCACGAGTCTGTTTCGGGGTCCGCCTCCAGCGCGATCCAGGGCGGCAAGACAGACACGTCGCACGCGTACGCGGTTGGCATCATGGGCGAGACGTCGGGCGCCATGTGCTCGGGCGCGCTCATTGCGCCGAACCTCGTCGTCACCGCGCGCCACTGCGTTGCGCAGGTCTCGGACGCGGCCGTCAACTGCGCCACCGACAAGTTCGGCAAGGTCTACCCCGCGAGCTCCTTCTTCATCACGACCGACTCGTCGATGTCGCAGAAGGGCAACTGGTACGGGGCGTCGAAGGTCATCGTGCCGAGCGGCACCACCTTCTGCGGCGCCGATATTGCGCTCATCCTCCTCTCGAAGAACATCCCGGCCACGGTCGCAACGCCCGTGACGCCCGGCATCCAGTTCCCGCTGACCGATCGCGCGCACTACTCGCTGCAGATGACGGCCATCGGCTACGGCATCACGTCTGTGACGGCGCAAGACGAAGGTATCCGCCGAATCAAAGAGAACATCGGCATCGAGTGCATTCCCGGCGACAAGACCATCGACTGCAAGAAGCTCGGTGCTGGAAGCGAAATCGCGGCCACGGAGTTCGTCGCCGGCAGCGGCACATGCTCGGGTGATTCGGGCTCGAGCGCGTTCGAGCAAAAGAGCTTCAACAGCGGCAGCCCGGTCTCGATGGGCGTCCTCTCACGCGGCGGCGAGCAGGGCGACCAGTGCGTCGGCTCCGTCTACACGCGCCTCGACAGCTACGCCGACCTGATTCGCAGCGCGGCGCAGGAAGCCTCGACCGCGGGCGGCTACGCGATGCCCGCGTGGGCCGGCCCCGCGGGGACGGAAGAGACCGACGCGGGCGCGACCCCCTCGGCCGGAAGCCCCGGCGCGACCTGCGCGACCAACGACGACTGCGAATCGAAGGCGTGCAACTCCCTCGACGGCACGAACTTCTTCTGCACGCCGACGTGCGATCCGGCTGACAAGACCACCTGCCCGGACGGCTTCACCTGCCATGCCGACGGCGAAGCGGGCTTCTGCTTCGCGACGACGGACGCCGACAAGCCCGCCAGCACGACGACCACCACCACGACGACGGGCTGCTCGACCACAAGCCGCGGCCCGACCTCGCCGGTGCCGTGGATCATCGGCCTCGCGCTCGGCCTCACCGCCGTCGCGCGCCGCCGTCGTCGCGGCTAGGTCTCGTCGCGTGCGCGGCGCTCCGTCTCGATTACGGCGTCGCGTCCGAATCGGGTGAGTCGTCGGCGGCTTCGGAGGGTGCGGCGATCGCGGGGGATGATTTGGGCTCGGCGGTGCGCGCGCGGAGCTTGGCGGCTTCGGCGGCGTCGAGCTTGCCGCCCTCGGCGCGGTTTTTCGCGAGGCGCTCGTCGCGCTCGGTTGCGAGGGTGCGCCACATCGCGCGGTTGTCGGTGACGGCCAGCATCAGCCATACGCCACCGACCACGACGGAGAGCGCGCGCAACGGCGCGTCGAAGGCGCCACGCGCAATCAGCGCGAGGGCGAGCGCGCTCGTCACCGCCACGGCTTGGCGGCGCTGCAGGAGCGCGACGAGCGCGAAGAGGATCGAGGCCGAGACCAGGAATGTCGCGATCGCCCCGAGCGCGTAGGGCGGCGGGATGCCCGGGGCGTCGGCGAGCGCAGTGTGGAGGACCGCTTGCCAAGGTGCGGCCCCTGCGTGCACGCCTTTTGCGGCGCCCCACGTGATGAGGAACGCGCCGCCGACGGCGATGCTCGACATCGCTTGGCCGACGAAGCGACTTCGCGTGCCGAGCCAGGCGGCAGCGGAGAGCTGGCCGACGCCCTCGATCACGACCGCCGCCGTCGCAACGCTGCGGCTCCAGTCGTAGAGGCGAACACTTGCGTGGTCGCCCGCCATCACGGCGAGCTCCCACGACACGAGCCGTACGAGCGACGCGACACCGAGGAACGCGAGCACCACGCCGACCGCGCGCGTATGCGGAGCGCGCAGCCCGTTGAGACCGGCGCAAATGGCGACCACGGTCGCTGCGAGCGCGAGGACGATCGTCGGGCCGACGGGCAAGCGCTTGAGAAACGACGGAACGACCAGCGCCATCACGATGCCCACGCCCGAGATGGACAGGATGCGCGACGTGACGGGAAGCTGCGGACGACGCGCGAGCTCGTAGATGCCGCGGCCTGCCACCGCCATCAAGAGCACCGAGAGCGCGTAGGTCGCGATCGCCGAGGCGCGATCCCAACTGAAGACGACCGTATCGGACGCGTTGCCACGAAGGCCAGGCGCGACGATGCGCGCGAGCGCGGCCGCGACGACGGCGGTGATCGCCGCGGCGTGCAGCAGCCAGACCGACGGAAGCTCGGCGCCAGGCTCTGGCGCGACGGGCACGGGCGCGGCTGCGGGGCTACGGGTCCGCTCGGGCGAGCGCTCGTTCAAGGGCCGTGAGGCAGGGGCGGTCATTGGACGTACCAGACGTACACCGCCTCGGGGAAAAACGGGTGACAAGGAGGAAGCGGCGCGTCTCTTCTCGTGCTGCGCGTCAGAGCGGCGTCAGATGCTTCTCTTCGCAACGGGATCAGGGGCGGTCCTCTGCGGAGAACGCGCGGGGCTCGGCGACGGCCACATTCCTTCACGTGTATCTTGCACGTTTGCAGGAGCCGGGGCGCCACGCTCGCGCGACGGCGGCGTCTGAGGCTGCGTGGGGCTCGGGTTGGGATCGACCGGCGGCGCCTGCGGGGGGACGTTGAGGAGGAAAGGCCGCGCGTTCATGGTCGAGCAGGCATAGACCTCGTCGCGGTGAAACTCCCAGTGGAGGTACACGCGGCCATCGGGCGACACGATGGCGGTCGGCGCGCTGCTGTACGGCGACGCGCGCTGCACGGCGTCGAGCGCGGCGATGTCGAAGGCGGTGACGCCGCTCGTCTTCACGATGCCCATCTTCACGAGGTGACCATCGCGAGAGAGGACGATCTCGAGGCGCGTGATCAGCTTCTGATCGTTCATCGGGTGGTTCTGCGGCAGGCCGTCGAGCGAGCCGAGGAACGAGTCGGCGAAGATCGGGTGAATGCGGTTGTGCATCCCGTTCAAGAACGTGGCGAACGGGACTGCGGCGGTGTTGAGCGCGGTCTGGTTGCCGGGCTTCACCGTGGAGACGTAGTTCTCGATCGCGCTGCGCCAGCGCTCGAAGTTCGACGCCGTCCAGGAGCCGCGGTGCTCACTCTTGCGACGCTCGCCGTCGGCCTCGCGCTCTTTGCGGAGCTGGTCCTGGCCGACGATCGCGATCACGCCCGTCTGGTTCAAGTTGAGGTTCACCTGACCGGGACCCGTGTGACCGCCGAGACCGAACATCTGCTGCGACGTGATCGGACGGCCAGGCGCGTTCGGGTTTTGCTGGCCGGGGCCCGCTTGCGTCGAGATGCCACCCGTCGCGCCGGGCCGCGTGGGGTTGAACGACCAGTTGCCGGCCGCGTTGTCCGAGACCTCGGGGGTCGGCGGGCTCATCGCGCCCGGCGGAAGCACGGGAGTCGGCGCGGTGTTGTTCTGCGGCGCGGGCGCGCGGTTGTCGCCACCGGAGCGCGGCGGCTCGTTCTGCGGCGGGGCGTGAATGGCGACGGGCCCCATCGGCCTCGTCGCCGTCGGCTGCACCTCGAACTCGGTGCCCTTCTCGCCCGGCGCGCGGTTCTTGTCGCCGGCGTGCTCTTCGCTCTCGGCGATCTTCGTGCGCTCACTGTCGCCCATGCGCTTCTCGGCACCCGAGTGCTGACCGCCGGGCGTGGGGTTCGGATCGTCCTGATCGTGCGCCGTCTGCGTGGCGACCGTCTCTTGCTCGACGTGGTTGGCTTCGTCGCCCACGAAGCGCGCGTTCGGGTTGTCCTCTTGCTTCTGCTCGACGTGCTGCTTGACCGCGATGCGCTTGTCCATCTGCGGAGGAGGCGGCTGCGTCTTCTTCTCCTCCTGCTTGTTCTTCTCGACGAGGAGCGGGATTTTCTTCTCTTCCTTCGGCGGCGGAACCTTGGGCTGCGGCGTCGTCGGCGTCGGCTCGGGCGTCTTTTCCTTCTTCGCTTCGGGCTTCGGCGGCTCCGGAGGCTTCGGCGGCGGAGGCTCGATCTCGTCCGCGGCCTTGGTGCCGGTGTCGATCGATCCGACCTCGAAGCTGGCCTCGGTCTGGCGCACGCGATCGCGCACCTGCGAGCCGAGGCTGGCGAGCGCCTTCTTGTCGCTGTGAATCACGCCGACGACATAGCCGCCCCCTCCGAGCAACAAGTGCGCGGTGACCGCGGTGTACAGCACCGCGACCCAGAGCAAGATATGAGTCTTGTGCTCGCGCATTCGTGTCGTTCTAGAGGCCCTCTGAACCTCGACCGGTGGCGACAAAGAGTAAGGCGAGTCCGACCTTTAAGCCAGGCGCGGCCCTGCGGGCACGGGCGGGCCCGTCAGTCCCCGTCCAATTCGATGGCCTTGTGGTCTCCAGCGATGTGAATCGCGCTCAATTCTCTTTCGCGGCTCAGCTCGGACCACAGCCCCCACGCCCGCACGTGGCGCTCGAGGTAGAGCACGCGCTCGGCGCAACGCGCGATGGCTTGGATGTTGTGTGTGACGAGCACCGCCGCGATGGTCTCCGACGCGCTGATCTCGGCCATGAGCTCGACGATCGCCGCACGACCGCCGACGTCGACGCCTGCGGTGGGCTCGTCGAGGATCAGGAGCTCGGGCTTCGTCGACAATGCTCGGGCGAGGAACACGCGCTGCGTTTCACCGCCGGAGAGATCGCGCATCTGCGAGCTCGCAAGCTTGGCCGCGCCTGCGCGCCGCAACGCGCCCATCGCAATCTCGCGCTCCTCGTCGCCGATGCGGAGCGGCCAACGACCGCGTAGCTGCGCGACCACGACCTCGAGCGGCGTCGCAGGGAAATCGCGATCGAAGCTCTTTCGCTGCGGGACGTAGCCGACCTTCTTGCGTCCGATCTCCGGA
>CAXSGV010000191.1:0-1734 GCA_964236615.1 uncultured Polyangiaceae bacterium | reverse complement strand
ATGCTGCCCGAGGTGGGCTCGATGATCCCGAGGATGGCCTTGAGCAGCGTCGATTTACCCGCGCCGTTGGGGCCCGAGAGGCAGAGAAACTCACCGATCGGCACGTGGAACGTGACGTTCTCCACGACGACCTTGTCGCGGAACGCGATCGTGAGGTTCTTCACGTCGAGGACACGCGGCGCCTCGAGATCGGGGAGCGTTCCCCGAAACGAGAGCGGGAGCGGGGCCTCCGAAGGAGCGTTGGCCGTGCTCACTTCAAGTACTTGTCGAGCGCGGCCACGTCGAAGCGGATCATCTTCTCGTAGCTCTCGGTCTCCGCGTTGCCGCCGACGGGATCGAGCACGCCGAGCGGCACCTTCGCCGCGTCCGCGATGGTCTTGGCCGGGCGCGGGTCGAGCTGCGGCTCGCTGAAGAGGGCAGGCACCTGCTTGGTCGACACGATCTTGAGAACCTCCTCGATGTACTCGCCCGTCGGTGTGGAGCCGGGGAACGGCTCGATCACGGCGACGATCTTGAGCGAGTAGCGATCGGCGAAGTAACCGAAGCTGCCGTGGAACGTGATGAGGTCGCGCTTGGTCCAGGCCTTGGCCTTCGTCTCGACCTCTTTGTCGAGCGCCTCGAGGACGCCATCGAGCTCGGTCGCGCGCTTTCGGTAGCCGTCGGCGTGGGCCGAGTCGGCTTTCGAGAGCTCCTCGGCGATCGCCTTCACGATCAAGCGCGCGCGAACGGGATCGAGCCACACGTGCGGATCGAGCGCGCCTTTGCCGCCATGCGCCTCTTCTTCTTTGCCGAGGCGCTCGAGCTCCTTGTCGGCGGCTTCGGAGCCGATCATCTCGTCCTTGATCGTGAGCGTGGGGACGCGATCGCCGACCTTGAGCACGCGCGCCGTCGGGGCCGCGTCCTTCATCAGCTTCTCCATCCACGGATCGAGGCCGAGCCCGACCATCACGCCGACCTTCGAGGCGGCGACCTCTTCGATCTCTTTCGGGGACGGATCGAAGTGGTGCTCGTTGTGGCCCGGCGGCAAGAGGAGCGCGACGTCGGCGTCGGGGCCGGCCACGCGACGCGTCAGGTCGTAGATCGGGAAGATCGACACGGCGACTTTGGTGCGGCCGTCGCTTGCGCCGCCCTTGCCGCCGCAGCTCTTACAGCCGCTCGAGCTGATCGAAAGCACCGCGGAAAGACACAAAAACAAGAGGGAGGCGGCGCGCACGGGGCGAGATTATCACCACCCGTGGTAGGACGGGACCAATGCTCCGCTACGAGATCCGTGGCGCACTGGCGTCGGACGAGGACCAGCTCCTCGAGCTGGCGCATCACCTCAACACGGTGAACCTCCCCGATGATCGGGAGTCGGTTGCGACCATCCTCGACATCGCTTCGAAGAGCTTCACCGGCGCGATCAAAGATCCTAAGCGTCGTGAGTACGTCTTCGTCCTCATCAACTCCGAGAAGAAGCACCTCGTCGGCACCTCGATGATCATCGCGCAGCTCGGACGCCGCGACGCGCCGTACATCTACCTCGACGTCATCGACGAGGAGCGTTACTCGGCCACGCTCGATCGCCACTTCAAGCACACGGCGCTGTCGATAGGCTACTCGTACAACGGGCCCACCGAGATCGGCGGCCTCATCCTGCGTCCCGAGTACCGCCGCGTCGAAGAGCGCCTCGGTCAGTTCATTTCCTATGTGCGCTTCCTCTACATGAAGATGCATCGCGAGCTCTTTCGTGAC
>CAXSGV010000190.1:6330-11293 GCA_964236615.1 uncultured Polyangiaceae bacterium | reverse complement strand
TCCGCCGCCACGATGTCCATGTCGCCTCCGTCCAACGCGCCCGCCGCGTCGCCCGGCTAAAGCACGCCGCATGCCACCCCCACGCGCCGCGCACCGACCCACGAACCACCGCGGATTCTCGGGATCTTCGGCAGGCGAAAGGATGAAAAATGGGAGTTGGTGGCGGGTTGCGGCGCGGGGTGACTTGGCCCGGACAGCGCGGGGACGTCCGCGGGACAGGAGCTCTCGCGCGATGGGGCAGCGCGGCCGACGGCTACGTGGAGCGTTGGCGTCGCGCGCGGCGAGGAGGGCCGCGACGGCTTTGCGGTTTCAACCTTTGACGCCGCCGGCGGTGAGCCCTGAGACGAGCTGCCGCTGCGCCACGTAGAAGAGCGCCATGACAGGGACGCTCACCAGGATCGCGCCGGCTGCGAAGGGGCCCCATGCCGCGTCGTGCTCGCCGACGTAGCGCTGGAGAACCACCGGAAGCGTGAAGGCGCTCTCGCGCGAGAGGAAGGTGGCGGCGAGGATGAACTCGTTCCATGCGCTCATGAACGCGAAGAGCGCGGTGACCGCGATCGCCGGCCGCGCGGCGGGGAGCACGACCTTGAAGAAGGCCTGGCCTCGCGTGGCGCCGTCGACCATGGCGGCTTCTTCGATGTCGATCGGGATCGAGAGGAACGCGCCGCGCAGCTGGAAAATCGCGAAGGGCACCGCCGTCGACGCGTAGACGAGGACGAGCCCACCGCGCGAGTCGAGCAAGTGAAGCGCGTCGAGAAGTAGGTAGAGCGGTACCGCGCTCGCGACGGTTGGGAACATCTGCGTCGCGAGGAGCGTACGCATGCCGGCGCGCGAGCCTACGAACTTGAAGCGCGCGAGCGCGTAGGCGGCCGGCGTGGCGATTGCGACCGCGGCTGCGGCCGTGGCCAGCGCCACGATCAACGAGTTGGCGAGCTGACGCCAGAAGAGCCAGGCGCGGCCAGGCTCGCCCACGCCGATCACCGTACGGAAGTTCGCGAGCGAAGGTGCGTGTGGAATCGGGATCACACCGCCAGTGCCCGCGAGGCCTTCCGACGAGAGCGCGACCGAAATGACCCAGAGCAGCGGGTAGATCGCGAACGCGACGGCGGCGACGAGCACCACGTGCACTGCCCACACCTCGAGCGGGCTCACGCGCTCCTTCGGACTGCCGTCGTGGCTCACGCGAGCGCCTCGTCGTTCGAGCGCGCGAGGCGCCCGAGCAAGCGCGTCCCGAAAACGAGCAAGAAGAAGATGAGCACCGCGTAGGCGGCCGCGTAGCCGTACTGCGCGTCGCGTGTGAACGCCCAGCGGTAGGCCTCGCTCACGAGGATGTCCGTCGTGCCGTCAGGCTCGCCGCCTGACACGAGGAAGATCACGTTGAACATGTTGAACGTCCACACCGCGCCGAGAACGACGGAAGGCAAGAGCATCGGCTTGAGCAACGGGAACGTGACGAGGCGAAAGCGCTGCCAGCGGGTAGCGCCGTCGACCTCGGCGGCCTCGAGGACGTCCTTCGGGATCGATGTGAGCGCGCCGAGCGTGACCACCATCATGAAAGGAAAGCCGAGCCACACGTTCGTCGCGAGGTTCGCCGTGAACGCGGTGGCAAAGTGCGAGAACCAGGACACGGGCTCAGCGCCGAGCGCGACGAGGATCGCGTTCACTGCGCCGTACTGCCGCTGGAACATGCCCTTCCACGCAAGCGCCGTGACGTACGAGGGAACCGCCCACGGGAGGATCAAGAGGATGCGGTACGCGGTGCGAAGCCGCAGCCAAGGCCGCGAGAGCGCGAGCCCGAGCACGACGCCAATCGAGACGTGGAGCGTGACGTTCAAGATCGTCCACACCACCGTGACGAGAAGCGTGAGCCAAAACGATCCGTGACCAAGGAGCGGCCCGCCGCGCGCGGTGAGGATCGAGAAGTAGTTCGCGAGGCCGACGTAGCGCGGCGCGTCTTGCGAGCCTGCGAAGAACGAGGTGATCGCGCCGGCCGACAGCGGGAGCACCACGAGCGCGAGCACGGCGATCACGGCGTGGGCGACGTACCGGTAGGCGGGCAGCGACGCACGAACGGCGCGTCGAAAAGATGCATCCTGCACGCGACGGATCCCGAAGAATGCAATGGCGAGCAGGATGGCGCCAATGAGGATGAACGCCGAGGTCGGCGAAGGCGGCGGCGGTGCCGGCTTCATGATGTCCGTGAAGCGAGCCTCGGCCTCGGCGAGCGCGTCGGCGGCCGACGCATCGCCGCGGAGTACCTTGAGGATCGCTTGGTTCGCCGGGACCCAAGTCGCGCGCATCGCGGGCGATGTCGGTGTCGGGATCGCGTCCTTCGCGGCCTCGTGGAACGCGCGAAGCCGTACGTTGGCGGCGACGTCGGGATCGTTCCACACCGAGATGCGCGACACGACCTGGTGCCCGACGAGCGCACGCACGCGGCCGGCTTCGTCGCCGCCGAGCCAACGCGCGAGCTCGCGCACGGTGGCGCGCGTCGCGCCGGTCGGCGTGAGAAAGGCGGCTTCCACCGTGACGAAGGGGCGCATCGGATGCCCCGCGAGGTTCGGTAGCGGCTGGATGCGGTACTTGACCTGGTCCTTCACGTCGGACTGGAACCACGGTCCGCTGATCGCCGTCGCGGCCCGGCCGCTCTTGAAGAGGCTAGCGACGAGCGCGTCGCTCGGCTCTTCGGGGACGATGCCTCGCTTGACGAGGTCGTGAACGTACTCGACCGAGCTCGTAGCGGCCGGCCCATGGAACGCGAAGCGATCGTCGTCCGAGAGCATCTGCCCACCGAACGCGTGCAGAAAAGGCGCGTGGTAGTACGAGCTCGTCATGTCGTACGCGAGCGCGTAGCTGCCCTTTGGCAAGCCTGCCTGGATCGCGGCGAGCTCCTCCATCGTGGCGGGCGTGCTCGCTCCCGCGGGCCCTGTGGGTCCCGCGGCCCGCGTGGGGACGAGATCCTCGTTCACGTAGAGCGCGAGGCACTTGTTCGCGAGCGGCACGGCCATGCGTCCGTGCGCGTTCGTGATCGCGCCGACCGTCACCGGATCGAAGCTGGCCACGTCGGCTTCCGGAAAGGCGTCACCCGCGGGCGCGAGCAGCCCCTCTTTGTCGTAGATGCCAAGGCGCTCGTGCGCCTCGATGAAGAGATCGGGCCCGTGCGCGTGCGGGATCGCTGCCGCGAGCTTCGCGGTGTAGGCGTCGAATGGAACCGCGAGAAGCTCGACGGTGGTGCCCGCGTGCGCCTTCTCGTAACGCGCGGCGAGCTCCGTGAGCGCCTTTTCTTCGTCGCCACGGTACGCGTGCCACAAGACGATGTGCTCGCCGGGCTCGCCGCACGCGACGACGCCGCCAGGGAGGACGGCGGCCAGCAACGAAAGGAGGAAGAGGGGGAAAAGACGACGCAAAGAAGGCACGCGACTCACGAGGCGTCGAGCGCGGCGCCCGACTTCGGATCGAAAAGGTGCACGCGGTCGGACGCGATGACGAGCGGCAGATCGTCGTTGGCGCGCACGCGCTTCGCGTCGGATGCGTCGAGCCGCGCGACGAACTTCGTTTTGCCGATGTTGCCGTGCGCGATCGCCTCGAAGCCGAGGGCCTCGACGAGGTCGACGCCGAGCCGCAGCGACACGCTTCCGTTGGTGGCGGGGAGCAGATCGTGCGGGCGCATGCCGAGCGTGACCGCGCGTCCGTCGGCAAGCGCATCGCCGAAGCGCGCCGCGTCGATGGCGACGGTGACGCCCGGTGCTTCGGCGCTCCACACGCCGCCTTCGGTCTTGCGGAGCGTCGCATCGAGCAGGTTCATCTGCGGTGAGCCGAGGAAGGTTGCGACGAACTTCGATCGCGGACGCTCGTAGACATCGAGCGGCGCGCCGCGTTGCTCGACCTTGCCCCCGTTGAGAACCCACAGCGTATCGGCGAGCGTCATGGCCTCGACCTGATCGTGCGTGACGTAGAGCGTGGTCGCGCCGAGACGATCGTGGAGCTTGCGGATGTCGACGCGCACCTCGGCACGCAGCGCTGCGTCGAGATTCGAGAGCGGCTCGTCGAACAGGAACATCTGCGCGCGGCGCACGATCGCGCGGCCCATCGCGACGCGCTGGCGCTGTCCACCCGAGAGTTGCTTCGGCAGGCGCTCGAGCAGCGTATCGAGACCGAGCATCGTGGAGGCCTCGGCGATGCGCGTGGCGATCTCGGACGCGGGCGCGCCGCGGAGCTTCAGGCCGAACGCGAGGTTCTCCTTCACCGTGAGATGCGGGTAGAGGGCGTAGCTCTGGAACACCATCGCGATGTCACGATCGCGCGGAGGCAGCTGCGTGACGTCTTTGCCACCGATGTGAATCGTTCCTTCGTCGGCGGTCTCGAGGCCGGCGACGAGACGAAGCAGCGTGCTCTTGCCGCACCCGCTCGGACCGACGAGCACCGCGAACGATCCCTCGGGCACTTCGAGATCGATGCCCTTCAGAATGGGATTGCCGCCGAACGACTTCTTGAGCCCGCGCGTGCGGCATCGAGGTTCGTTGGGCGCCATGGGGGTCGGCAATCCTAGCGGACCGCGGGCGGGAAACGCCGCCCATTTGACGCTCGGGTCACCTGGTGGCAAGAGCAGTCACTCACAAATGAGGCACGCTCTTCTACCCCTGGTTTTCGCGACGATTTACATCATTTCGGGGGGCGCCGTCCTCGTTGCGTGCAGCGCCGACGACGCCGGCGTCCATGGGCCCACGGTCCTCGAAAGCGATGCGGCCGCGTCCGACGGGTCGCCGCCGGTGAACCACGACGGCGGGGCCAAGCCGGACAGCGCCGACCCGCCCGACGCCGCCAAGCCCGATTGCTCCCGCGCGGCGCAGACGCCAAGCGCGCCGGTTTCGCTCTACGACGCGTTCATCGCGGACATGGCCGGTCTCACCGACGCGACGGCCCGCACGGCGCGCGCGGCGAAGCTCGTCGCCGATGTAAAAGC
>CAXSGV010000190.1:0-6320 GCA_964236615.1 uncultured Polyangiaceae bacterium | reverse complement strand
CTCGAGTCACGTGGGTCGGCTGGCGTGCCGGGCGGCGATCGCGTCGTCTTCCTTGCGACCGGGGCGCCGCCCAACGGAACGTGGAACGTCGGCGGCTCGTTTCGCCCGGGCCAACCGAGCTGGACGGCGAGCCCGCTTCCGCTCGTGCAAATCGCGGGCACTGACCTCTACGTCGCCGACACGACCATTCCGCGCGGCGCCGCGCACACGTACAAGCTCCTCAGCGGCGCTGCCGACACGGGCTTTCGTGAAGATCCGCTCGCGTCGAACGTGGTCTGGGATGGCATCGACAAGAAGACGGTCGGCAACTTCAACGCCGTCGTGCACGCGTCCGACGCGCCGATGACGCGAGGCCGGCTTGTCGCGCGCCACGGCGTGCATGCGTCCGCGCTCGCCAACGATCGCGATGTCTTCGTGTACCTGCCGCCTCGCTACGACGACGGCTCGTGCGCGGCGCTTCCCCACCTCGTGATCCACGACGGCAACGAGTCCCTCACGCGCGGCGACTTCGCGAGCGTCGCCGATGCGACATTCGGCAAGACGCCCGACGCGTCGTCCATCCTCGTCTTCGTCGCGCTCACCACGCAGGGCGCGCGCATGAACGAGTACACGTTCGGGACGACGGGCGCGCTCGGCGACGCGTATGGGAAATTCTTGATCGACGATCTCGAGCCCGCCGTCCGTGCGAGCTACCGCGTCTGCAAGAACGCGGAAGACCGTGGCCTCTCCGGCGCCTCGCTCGGTGGGCTCATTTCGACGTACCTCGCGTTCCAGCGTCCGGATGTCTGGGGCTACGTCGGCGCGCAGAGCGCATCGCTCTTCTGGGACTCCGATCGCATGATCGCGCGCGCGAGCGAAGATCCCAAGGTCGCGGTCCGCTTCTACCTCGACCACGGGTGCCCGAACGACAACTGCGTCGAGAACCAGCAGATGAACACCGCGCTCGTGCAGAAAGGCTACGACGTCACGCACGTCGAGGTCGCCGGCGCCGAGCACGACTGGGCCTACTGGAAGGCCCGTTTGCCGCAAATGCTCGAGCGGTTTCGTGCGGGACGTCCTTCGACCTGCCAGTAGCCCTGGTCACGCGCTAGAGTCCGCCGCGATGACTGCCCTGCCGTTTTTCCCCCACGAGAAGCCGCACGTCGCCGACGTCGAGACCCCGCTTGCCGCGTTCGAGAGTCAGCTCGGTACCGCGTTGCCCGAGGACTACCGGACCTTCGTCGCGGAGCTCGGCGGCGCGGCGCCCGATGGCAACCTGTCCTTTTCGATCCAGGATTCCGCGTGGACCTGGGGGCGCTTCGAGGTCGAGGCATTCTACGGTCTCGGCGCCGGTGACGGTAGCCACGATCTCGCCGAAGCCGTCGCGACGTTTGGCGATCGCATCCCGAGCGACATGATCCCGATCGCGACGAGCTCCGCTGGCAACCAGGTGTGCCTCACGGTTCGTGGCGCACGTCGCGGCGAGGTCTCCGTCTGGGCGACGGACATCTACAGCGTGGCACCGACCTTCACCGCGTTCGCCGAGTCGCTCGTGTTCAAGCCGGCCGATCAGATCGTGGTGCCGAGCTCGTTCCCGACCCAGCGTACAGAGGAGCTCTCCGAGGTCGACGCCGACGGCATCGCTCCGCTCATCGCGCCGTTGAAGCCGGCGGCGGCCGACGCTGACGACGCCGCGTGGCGGAAGGCCTGCATCGAAGACTGCTTGATGTACCAGGACCCCGCGGAGCTCCGATCGTTTCTCGCGGAGGTCTTCAGCGGCGAGGACGCACCGAAGCTCGACGCCGTGACGACCGACCTCTGGGCACTGCGCAAGTAAACCTGCGACCGTTCGTCAGGAAGACGCGTCGAGAGCGTCGCACCTACGCAGTGAGCGCGAGCTTGCCCCACATCGACTTGTCGAGGTGATCGATGAGCGCGAGCGCGTCGCGCACCGAAGGCAGGCCGGCGATCTTGCGCATGGCCTCGGGGTACGGCGTGTACGCCTCGCCGCGAAGCTCCTTCACCGCCGCGCGCGCCGCCGCGGCGTAGCGATCGCGCGCGTCCATCGCGAGCTGCTGCTCGAGCCACGCGCCGATGTTCCACGCGAAGGTCGACTGCTCGGCCTCGTCGCGCGCGATGGTGAGCATCGCAGCACGGATGACTTTGTCCTCCGCGCGCTCGGCTTGCATGGCCGCCACGAGCGACGCGTAGGTCTCGCGGATACAGCCTTCGGCGGCGTTGTGGATCGCCACTTCCTCCAGTGTGCGTCCGGTGATCTCGAGAAGCTCGGGCGTGATCGGTGTGCCGCCGAAGCGGCGCGCAAGCGATGCCACGAGGCCGGCTTGCCGCTCCTTGTCCTTCGCGCTGCGGCGTGCGGTGCGGATGAACGTGGCGGGCGCGTCGACGTCGGTGAGCTCGGTGGCGAGCAGGCGGTAGGCCTCGATGGACGCCTCCTCGAGCTCCGCTAGGCGCGCGAAATAATCGCCGACCTCGCGCGCCTTGGTGAGCGCTCCGATGTATCCAGGCGGTCGCCGCATTTGGCTACCCGAAGAGGTCCTTCAGCTTCTCCATGAACGTGCGCTGCTGCGGTTGAACGTCCTCGCCGAGCTCCTTCGCGAGCTCTTCGAGCATCTCGCGTTGGCGCGCCGTGAGGGACGTGGGCACCTCGATCGTAACCTCGATCAGCTGGTCGCCGCGACCGACGCCATTGCGCTTCGGAATTCCTTTTTGCTTGATGCGCAGAACCGCGCCCGGCTGCGTACCGGGCGGGACGCGAACCTTTCCTTTGCCGTCGAGCGTCGGAACCTCGACCTCGCCACCGAGCGCCGCTTGCGCGAACGTGATCGGCACAGCGCACGCGACGTCATCGCCGGTGCGGCGAAAGAAGGGATGGGGGCGAACGAGGATGGTGATCTCGAGATCGCCCGGCGGGCGGTCGGGCCGCGGGCGGTTGCCAACGCCGGTCACGGTGCGCGTCTGGCCTGCCTCGACCCCGGGCGGGATCGTGATCATCAGCGTGTTCGTGCTGGTGACGAGCCCGCTTCCGCTGCAACCGGCGCACGCATGCGTGACGATTTTGCCGGTGCCTCGGCACTTCGAGCACACACGCTCGACCGCGATCGGAAGGATGCCCTGCTGGAAGCGGACGCGGCCTTTGCCGTTGCACGCATGGCACGTGTCGGGGACATGGCCGGGCGCCGAGCCCGTGCCGCGGCAGTCGACGCACGCGACGATGCGCTGGTACTGCATCTTCTTCTCGCAGCCGAACGCCGCTTCTTCGAAGGAGATCTCGAGGTCGCGCTTGATGTCGCCGCGATCGCCACGGCCGACGCCGAAGACGCCGAGCAGATCGCCGAGGAAGCCGTCGACCGCGATGTCCGAGATGTCGACGACGCCGCCGGCGAAGGGACCCGAGGGCGAGAACGGCGAGCCTGAATCCTCGGCCTTGTGACCGAAGCGGTCGTACATCGCGCGGCGCTGCGGATCGGAGATGACCTGGTAGCTCGCGTTGATCTCTTTGAAGCGCACCGCGGCGGACGGATCATCCGGATTTTTATCCGGGTGATGCTGCGAGGCGAGCTTGCGAAACGCCGCCTTGATCTCTTCGACCGTGGCCTGGCGTGAGATGCCGAGGATCTCGTAGTGGTCGCGTTGTTGCGAACCCGAAGGCGAACCCGAAGGCGGCGACATTTCCGGACCGGAGTACCACACTTTCGCGGAGGCCGTGGCGCTCGGCGCCCTCGTCTGGTATCGCGGGGCTCCCGTGCCCTTCACCCGCCTGTCCGCGCACCAGCAAGCTGCGCTGCTGACCACCATCGTCGAGCGCTGCGCTCATACCCCTGGCGATCGTCCCGCGCCCGTCGTCGTGTTCGACCTCGACGGCACGCTCATGGACAACCGTCCGCGCACGAGCGCGATCTTGCGTGAGGTCGGCGCGCGCTGGGAAAAGAAGTATCCCGAGATCGCAAAGCGGCTCCGCGACGCCACTCCGGATGCGCTGGCCTACCTGCTGACCGACACCCTCGCCAAGCTTGGGGTGACGCGCAGCGATCTCGTCGCAGACGCCGAGGAGTACTGGCGCACGCGCTTCTTCCGTGACGAGCACCTGGTCCACGACATCGCGATTGCCGGCTCGGTCGCTTTCGCGAAGGCCTGCTACACGGCGGGCGCGATCCTCGTCTACCTCACCGGTCGCGATCTTCCGCAGATGGGCATCGGCACCTTCCGCAGTCTGCGCGATCTAGGGTTTCCGATCGGCGTCGCCGGTACCGAGGTCATCCTCAAGCCCGACGCGAACATGCCCGACGAGGCCTTCAAGCGCTTCGCGGCTCCGCAGCTCGCGCGCGTGGGCACGGTCGTCGCCGCTTTCGACAACGAGCCCGGCAACTGCAACGTGTTCCTCGAGGTGTACCCCTCGTGTGCGAGCGTCTTCATCGACACGCAGCACATGCCCGGCGCGCCTCCGCTCTTGAAAGACGTCGCAATCATCGGCGACTTCGTCTTCTGACGCGGCGGGTGTCGCGATGAACCCGTCGCGCTTCGGCATCCTCGCGAGGAGCATTTTCGGGTGCGCTCTCGTGAGCGGCGTGCTCGCGTGCAAGTCCGGCGCGTCGCCCAGCGATCCCCCGGAGCCTTCGGCGAGCCCGCAAGCGAGCGCGATCCCAGCCCCGTTGGCCACCGTTCCGACGACCACCTCGAGCGCTGCGCCGACGATTGCGCAAGCCGACGCCGCGCCGCCGCCAGTCGCAATGCGGCCCGATCGCGCGACCTTGCCGGATGTTCTGCTCCGCGATCTCCCGGGGTACACGCTGCAAGCGACGTTGCGGCCCGGCGATCCGCAGGCGCTGGCGAAGGGCAACGAAGTGAGCGCCAACGGCATGGAAGCGGCGCGCAAGCGCACCGAAGCGCGACTCGCGATCGACATCGCGCAAGCACGCGCGCGCTTCACCGTCAGCGGTCGTGGCTTCGTATTTCCCGAGGGCACGGAGCTCCGCGCGCGCAGCGATCGCTATGGCTACATCCTCATGATGCCGGAGCTCACGAGCTACCGCATCGCGGCTCCTGGCGCGCTACGCGCTCTTCTCGGCGAGCGTCGTCTCGATGTGGCGCCGCTCTCGCCCGCGCAGATCACGCCGAGCGGCGAAGGCGCCCGTCGCCTCGGTTACCGCACGAAGAAGGTCGACGTCGCCACACGCGCCGCCAACGCGACCTTCGAGATCGCGCGCGTTGCCGACGTCGGGGAAGGCGGAGCGTTGCTCTGCCGCGTGCTCCTCGATCTGATGAACGCTCCACCGTCGACGCCGCTCTGCGGTACCGATGAAGTCCCGCTCCACGCCGAGCTTCGATGGACAACGCGTGGCTCGATCGAGTTCACGGCCACGTCGATCGTGCGTCGCCTCGATCTCCCCGCCGCCCAGCTCGCCGCGCCACCACCGACCGCGTCGTACGCTGGCGGCGCGCCTCCACCCTCGACGGCGGAGCTCCTTCTCACGCCCGCCGAGCTCACCGCGCTGCGCACGGGCCCGACCGACACGCCCGGCGTGCACGACAAGGACGGCCACTCGACCTTGAAGCTAGTGAACTCGACCGACGAGCTGCGCTTCCTCTGGCTCGACGGGATCCCGATTGCGTGGGTCGCCCCCGGCGCGCGCCTCGACGTGCCGCTCTTGCGCGGCCGCTACTCGATCGAGTGGCGCACCTTCCTCGCCGACGCGATCGATCGCGCCAATGTCCTCACGCTGCCGGCAACGAGTGAGGCCGGCGCGTGGGACGCCGGGCCTTGAGCGCGATCGCGGCGGGGAGGAGACGCGCGGGCGGGGCGATCGCGACGGGGTGGACACACGCGGACGGGTAGGAACACGCGAGCTCGTGGGGTCACGAGGGTAGAAACACGCGAGCTGGCGGAGATCGCGAGGGGTAGAAACACGCGAGCGGGCGGAGATCGCGAGGGGGGGAAGAACACGCGAGCTGGGGCGATCGCGAGGGGGAAGAAACATGCGAGCTGGCGGAGATGCGAGGGGGTAGAAACACGCGAGCTGGGGCGATCGCGAGGGGGTAGAAACAGCGCGCTGGGGCCGTCGCGGAGGGGTAAGAAACACGCGAGCTGGGCGATCGCGACGCGGTTGAAACATGTGAGCTGGGGCGATCGCGCGGCGGAAGAAAAATCGGCTGCCGGGAAACCAGTTTCGATGCTGCCGCGATCGCACAGACGTCAGCCCGGCGGGCATAGCGGGCACACCGGAGGCGGGACTCCCTACAAAGGTACTTGGGCCGAATATCGTCCAGCGCACCTATACCTCGCACGCCGATGCCGGCCACTGGGGCGGCCGCGCGCTGCGGGC
>CAXSGV010000189.1:0-11351 GCA_964236615.1 uncultured Polyangiaceae bacterium | reverse complement strand
CCATGTTATCCCATGCTCGCCCGTGTCGCGCGGCGTGAAGTCGTGCAGAACGGCGAGCGTGCCGAAGGGTTGAAAGCCGTCGAAGCCGCGGCGATCGAGCGAGAGCCCGCTCGCGAGTGGAAAGGGCGGCGCCTGCAGCGTCGTCGTCATGAGCGCGCCGCCACCTTGGCGAATGCGCCAGCGATCCGAGAGCTCGTGCGAGACCGTGTAGCTGAATTGGTTCAGCATGAACGTCGTCTGCGTGGTCGACGGATCGATTGTGTAGAAGAGCGTGCCGTCGCCGACGCGCGCGCTCGTGATCGACGTCACCGTCGACGACAGCGAAACGTTGAGGCTCGTGTACTTCGCGAGGCCGAAGTTGCTCGACCACACGGCCTGCACGGTGCCGTCCGGATCCGCGGGCACGCTGCTGAGCGGCTCGTAGAACTGTCCACGCACGCGGAGACGCAAGCCGTGGACATCGGTGTCGGGCTCGGTGATGCGGAGCTGGAACGTGTTGTCGAGACCCGTGAAGAACGACGCATTGCGCTTGATGCCGCCGGACGCGTCCGTCGTCTGGATCAAGTTGTCGTTGATGCCCTGCACCAGCGCGGAGGTCGCGGCGACGTCGGTGGTCGGTCCGGCGGCGTAGAGGGGGATCGGAAGCATGTGAAAAGCGCCGCGACTCTAGACGTAAAGCGCTGCCTTCGGGTGGTCGTTCCGTGCTTCAGCTGTAGAGCGCTTCGTACTTGTCCACCATGGCGGCGAGCGAGAAGCGCTCGTGCGCGTAGGAGTAGGCCGCGGCGCCCATGGCGAGCCGCCGCGCCGCGTCGGACGCCAGTGCCTCGAACGCGCGCGTCAGAGCCTCGGCGTCGCCTGCGGGCGCGAGGAGGCCGACCTCGGGCGGGACGATGCTCGGGATCCCACCGACCGCGGTCGCGACGATGGGCAGGCTGGTGGCCATGGCTTCCGGGATCACCAGCGGAAGGCCTTCGGTCTTCGAGGTCAGCGTGAAGACGTCGAACGAGGCGAGAAGCTCGGGGATGTCGCGGCGCGAGCCCGTCATCACGACGAACGGCGCCTTGTCCTTCGGGATCGCGGCTTCGATGTCGGCGCGCGACGGCCCTTCGCCGACGATGACGAGCCGATTTTTTGCCGAAAGAAGCGGCAACATCGCGCGCACGAGGAGCGGAAAGTCTTTTTCCGGCGCGAGCCGGCCCACGGTGCCGACCACGAAAGCTTCGTTCGGGATGCCGAGCGCGTGGCGCGCCGCCTGCCGTTTCGCGTCGTCTTTGGCGAAGTCGTCGAGGGGAATGCCATTCGGAATCACGTGCAAAAGGCGTTTGGGTACCCGCTCCTTCATGCGCGCGGTGTCGGCCGTGCCCTCGGAGACGGCAACGAACGCCGTCACCGCGCGTGCGACGACGCGTGCAGCATGCAGCGATCGCGGGCCGTAGTTGTTGGCCCCGTGCTTCGTGTGGACGATGCGCTTCACCATCAGGGCGCGCGCCGCAGGCACCGCGTAAAACATGGGCGACGGGTTGTGCGTGTGCACGGCATCCGCGCCGAAGGTCGAGATGGTGCGGGCCATGCGACCGATGACCATCGCGTCGAAGCCACTCTTTCGGGTGACGTCGTAGACCTGGAACTCGGGCGCGATCTCCGGCCGAAGATCGCCGCCCGGGGTGAGGGAGGCCACGGCGACCTCGTGGCCGCGCTTCTTCAGCGCGCGCGCGAGGTTGAGGATGAGCCGCTCTTGGCCGCCCATGCCGAGGCTCTGAACGACGTGGAGAATGCGCATAGGTTGAGTGCTACTAGCCGAGCTGGCGAGGCTGTTTGCCTGTGATATTCAACACAGGCATGAGGTCGTAGCGAATCATGCGAGTGCTCGCGATCACCAAAATTTTCCCGAACAGCCTCGAACCGCTGAGCTCGCCTTTCAATCGCCAGCAGTTTGCGGCGTTGAGCGAGCTTTGCGACCTCACGGTCATCGAGGCGATTCCTTGGTTTCCGCTGGCCTCGCTGACCGGAAAGCCCCCAAGGGCCGCGAAGCTCGCCGATCTACCTCGGCGCGAGACCATCGCTGGGATCGAGACCGTGTACATGCGCCAGCTGTATGTCCCGATGATCGGAACGCCCATCGCGTTGCCGCTCTACGTGGCCTCGCTCGCCCCTTACCGCGCGCTCGTCCACGATCACGACGTCGTTCTCGGCACCTGGGCCTACCCCGATGGCTGCGCGGCGACGGTGATGGCGCGCGCGCTGAAGAAGCCGGTCGTCGTGAAGGTGCATGGCTCCGATGTGAACATCGTCGCCAAGATGCCGAGCGCGCGCGCTGTCATGCGGCACGTGCTCCCGAAAGTCACCGCGATCGCCTCGGTGTCGCGCGCGCTGTCGGACGAGCTCGCGGACGGCATCGGCGTGCCGCGCGAGAAAATTCACCTCGTGCCGAACGGCGTCGACACCACCATCTTCTTCCCACGCGATCGCTCGGAGATGCGCAAGAAGCTCGGACTGCCGGAAGATCGGCCGCTCGTCTTGTTCGTGGGGCGCCTCGAGCCGCAAAAAGGGGTCGAAGAGCTCTTGCTCGCGTTCGAGGACGTTCTCGCCGTGCGTCCCGACGCGATGCTCGCCCTCGTGGGTACCGGGGTCCTCGACGAGCGCGTGAAGGGTCTGAAGTCGAAGTGGCCTGCAGGCGCGCTCCACGCGCCGGGCCCGCGTCCGCTCACGGAGGTCGCCGAGTGGATGGGCGCGGCCGATCTCTTCACGCTCCCGAGCTGGAATGAAGGCACGCCGAACGTCGTCCTCGAAGCGCTCGCGAGCGGGATTCCTGCTGTCGGGACGCGCGTTGGCGGCATCCCCGATGTTCTCAAGAGCTCCGACGCCGGCATCCTCGTCTCCGTGAAGGACGCGAAGAACCTCGCGCACGGCCTCCTCGAAGGCCTTGCGCGAAAGTGGGACCAATCGAAGGTCCTCGCCGCCGGTCCGTGCTCCTGGAACGAAAGCGCGAAGCAACTCCACGCCGTGCTCGAAGCCGCGCGCGTGTCGCGCACTTAATCAAAGAGGAGCAATTCACAGGAAGGCGGGGAGACGGGAAGATCAGAGAAGCGCTTTTCTTCCCGGAACAAAGAGAACTTCCCGTCTTCCCGTCTTCCTGTGCAATCCGTCGCTCTCAGATGTCGGCGAGCGCGGGGGCGCGTGAGCCACCGCGGGATGCGGCGGTGCGGCGGGCGCTGACGGCGAGGACCTCAAGCATCGCATCCAAGCTCGGCGCCGCGAGTAGCTCCTCACGTCCGCGAGCCTCGATGACCGCTCGCGCGATCGACGCGAGGACATGCACCTCCTCGTCGTAGCCACCCGGCCGAAGGAGAAGCAGAAAAATGATCTTCGCCGGCTTACCGTCGGGGCCGTCGAAATCGATTCCATCGGGCGCGAGCCCGAGCGCGAGGCAGGGGCGTTCGAGGCCTTCGACCGCCGCGTGCGGGACGGCTACTTCGTCGCCGAGGCCGGTGGGCGCGACGCTCTCGCGCTCGAGCACGCTCGCGAGCGCGAGCTGGGTTTTTTCGCCGAGGACGGGTGTGAGCGCGAGGACGAGCTCGGCGACCGCGTCCACCGAGGTGGTGGCCTTGAGACGCGCGACGAACGCACCGCGCCGGAGGAGCGCGACGACGTCCTCCTCTTTCTCGCGGTAGAGCAGGCGCTTCATCGCAGGGCCGCTGATGAGCGAAGTGAGGAGCGCCATCACCACGAGCGCGACGAAGATGCGCTCCTTGATGAGGCCCGCTTCGAGCGCGAGGCTGGCAAGGATGATCTCCATCGCGCCGCGCGCATTGAGACCGAACCCGACCGCCGCGGCTTCGCCCCAGCGAAGCCCGCCGAGCCGTGCGCCGACGGTGCAGCCGAGCACCTTGGCGACGGTCGCGATCGCGAACACGAGGACGCAGAGGCGGAGATCGAACGCGTGGAGAAAGTCGACTTTGAGCCCGAGCGACGCGAAGAACACCGGCGCGAAGATGTTGGTGACGAAGTCGTGGATGGTGGTACGCGTCCGCTCGCGGAGGCGCGGGCTGTCGCCAATCGACACGCCGATGATGAAGCCGCCGAGCACGGCGTGGATGCCGATCGCTTGCGTGATCGTCCCGCCGACGAGGCCGAGCACGATCACGATCGAGAGCACCCCACCGGCGGAGCTCTCGTGCACGAGCGTCCCGAGGAAGCGATCGATCGCGCGGCGTCCGACCGTGAGGCAGAACGCCATGAACACGACCGTGAGCGTGACGGTCACACCGAGCTGCTGCAGGTCGAGCGCGCCGCCGCGCATCGGTGCGACGAGGACGGAGAAGGCGAGCCACCCGACGAGGTCGTCCATCATCGCGGCGGCCATCACCAGAAGGCCGAGGTCGGTCTTGAAGAGGCCGAGATCGAGCAGAGTCTTCGCGATGACGGGCAGCGCCGAGATCGACAGCGCGACGCCGATGAACAGCGCGAACAGAACGCGTTTGTCGGGCGCGACGAGATCCGAGTCCGGCAGCAAGAAGCCCAGAATCACGCCGCCGGCGAGCGGCAGCACGATGCCGAGCACGCTCGTGAAGAACGCGCTGCGGCCGCGACGCCGTACGATGCCGAGATCGACCTCGAGCCCGGCGACGACGAGGAGAAGCACCGCCGCGACGGTCGTGTAGCCGCCGAGCATGATCTTCGGCGTGGCCTGCTTGAAGAGCCACGCGTGACCCTCCGGGATGATTCGACCGAGCACCGTCGGCCCAAGGATTATGCCGGCGGAGATCTCGCCGACGACCAGCGGCATACCGAATTTTCGCGCGAGCTCGCCGAGAAGGCGCGCGGCTCCGAGGAGCGCCGCGAGCGCGGCGAGGAACACAATGATGTCGTGCTCGGTCATCGCGGGGCGGGAGACTTACGCGGTGGCGACGGCTTTACAAAGAGCTTCGGTGAACTCGCTCGTCGTCGTATGACCACCGAGATCGGCGGTGCGGTGCGCGCCGTTGGCGAAGACGGCGAGAAGCCCGCGCTCGATCTTGGCGGCAGCCTCCATCTCACCGATGTGGTGGAGCATCATCACGCCGCTTTGGACGAGCGCGGTGGGGTTCGCGAGCCCCTTGCCCGCGATGTCGGGCGCGCTGCCGTGGACCGCCTCGAACACCGCGGCCTCGAGGCCGATGTTGGCGCCGGGCACGATGCCGAGACCGCCGACGAGGCCAGCGCCGAGATCGCTCAAGATGTCGCCGTACAGGTTCTCCGTCACGATGACGTCGATCTTGTTCGCGTTACGCACCATCTGCATGGCGCACGCATCGACGATGAGCTCGGCAGGCTCGATGCGCGGGTACTTGAGGGCGACCTTACGGAAGTTCTCGAGGAACAAGCCATCCGAGAGCTTCATGATGTTCGCTTTGTGCACCGCGGTAACGCGCTTGCGCCCGAGGCGCTCGGCGTAGTTGAAGGCGTACTCGCAGATGCGAATGCAGCTCCGCTCGGTGATGAGCTTGATGCTCTGCGCGACGCCCGGCATGATCATCAGCTCGAGGCCGGCGTAGAGGTCTTCCGTGTTCTCGCGGACGATGACGACGTCCGTGCCCTCGAACCGCGGCTCGACACCCGGGAGGCTCTTGATGGGGCGCACGTTCGCGTAGAGCTCGAGCGCCTGGCGAAGCGTCACGTTGACGGATCGAAAGCCTTTGCCAATCGGCGTACCGATGGGCCCCTTGAGCGCGACCTTGTTGCGGCGAATGGCCTCGAGGACGCTCGGCGGAAGCGTCGTGCCCTGCTTCTCGGCCACCTCGGCCCCGGCGTTGTGGACCTCCCACTCGATCTTCACGCCGGACGCTTCGAGCACCCGCTGCGTCGCTTCCGTGACCTCCGGGCCTATGCCGTCACCGGGGATGAGCGTGATCGTGTGCGTCATGAATTCCGTAGATGGATACGCTTACCATGACCCCATGAACCCGGCGCAGTTTCCAGGCCTGAAGCACGAGCGTCGCGATCTCGTCGCGAATGGGCTCCCTCAGCACGTTCACGAGTGGCGGGGCGAGGGAACGTCGCGCGGAACCGCGCTGCTTCTCCATGGCTTCATGGACGCTGGCGCCTCGTGGGAGCTCGTCGCGCCTCGCCTGTGTGCGGCCGGCTTCCGGGTGCTCGCGCCCGATCTACGGGGCTTCGGTGACGGCCCGCGCGCGCCCGCCGGGAGCTACTACCACTTCCCGGACTACATTCTCGACACGGCCGAGATCGTGCGCGCGCTCGTTCCGGACGACGACGTACTTCACGTCGTCGGCCACTCGATGGGCGGCACCGTCGCGACACTGTTCGTCGGCACCTTCCCCGAGCGTGTGGCGAGCCTCGCCGTTCTCGAGGGCATCGGCCCGCCGGACAACCCTTTCGAGGTCGCGCCGCTTCGCATGCGGCGCTGGGTCGACGACATGCGGCGCCACGCCGGCAAGGCGCCCAAATCGATCGGCACGATGGACGACGCGCTGACGCGGCTTCGCGTCCACCATGGTGCCGTACCGCCGCCGATCCTCCGCGAGCGTGCGCAGCACCTCGTGCGCCCGCACGCGAACGGCGAAGAGGGCGCGCTCGAGTGGCGCTTCGACGATCTTCACCGTTCAACGTCGCCGTTCCCCTTCTACGCCAAGGCCTACGAAGCGTTCGCGCGCTCCGTGACGTGCCCGGTGCTCTTCGTGAGCGGCGGCCCCGAAGGCTTTCACCCGCCCGACGAGGACGAGCGGCTCGCCACGTTCCGAAACCTACGCCGCGTCGATCTCGGTGGCGGCCACATGATGCACTGGACGCGATCCGCCGAGCTCGCTCACGCGCTCTTGGAGCTCATGACGACCGCTTCGCCCGCGCGCTGAGGAGCCTCGACCAACACGTCGTACAGCGTCGTCGCTGTGCGTCGTCGGCTGTCCCGCGGACGTTTCGCCCTGTCCCGGGCCACCCTACGCCGGGCGCGCCACCCTCACGCCCGCCGAGCCGTGGTGCAAGTGTTAGCCGGCTAATTCCTGCAGATCAGGCTTCGTGGAGGGGAAGTTTGCTCGTTGCGGGGCCGTCGAATCACGGGCGGCACGCGGCTTGCGAAGGCGACTCCGGAAGAGGGAGAGGTCGCCATGGATGCCGTCATGTTTTCGTTGAAGCGGGCGTTTCACAAGAGCATCGAGGCGGGCTGTGTGTTGACGGATCCGTTTGGGCTCACGCCGGCGCGGTTCGATTTGCTGCATGCGCTCGTGGGGGTGGACCGAGATCAGACGACGACGCGGCAATGTTGGTTGCGGAGGAAGCTCGGGGTGTCTGCGCCGACCGTGAGCAAGATGATCACGGCGCTCGAGCAGCTCGAGCTCGTCGTGCGGTTGCGCGATGAAAAGGGGCGGTCTTGTGGGGTGATGATCACGAAGAAGGGGAAGGAGTGCATCACGCGCGCGCTCCATCTACTGATTGATCGAGGTGTTGCGCATCGGATGGTGCGCGCGTGGTTTCCGCGGGATGTGACGGCTCCGCGTCTGAACGCGAAGGCGGCATTGGCCGCGCGCGAGGCGACGATGCGGCAGGTCGTGGACTCGCTTGGGCCGATGCGTCGCAGGCTCGGCGACTGGGCGACGCTCGACTACCCGCTCGTGATCTCCAAGGCGCGGCGCGAGGTCGCGGCTATTTTTTCTTGTCCGAGCAGCTGATCGCCGCTCCGAGCTCGCCGGAGTCGATGACGTGATTTGCGTTGGCGTCCGAGAACAGGACGTTCGCGTCGCACGTCGCGTTGCCGCCGTCGATCGTGATGCCGCCTGCGACCCTGTTCGACACAAGGATCGCGTTTTGACCTTTGATCGTGAGCCGGCCGTAGATCGCGCATTCCGCGATGACGGCGTTGTTGCCCTCGATCGTCACGTCGCCTTCGACGACGCAGAGGACCATCGTGGCGTTGTTGCCGGTGACGGTGACGTTCTTCTTCACCGTCACGCCGCGCAACGAGAAGTTGTTGCCGCCCGCGGTGACGTCGCCCCCGATGACCGACACGGCCGGGCCCTGGCCGTAGACCACCACGTTGTTGCCGCTCGAGGTCACGTTGCCGGCGACGTCGATGCCGTCGTCGGCGCCGTCGATCGCTACGACGCCTTTGTTTTGCTTCGACAGATCCACGTCGCCGTTGGAGTCGATCGTCGGCGGCGCGCTCGCCGCCGGGTAGCACACGATCTCGATCACCTTGCCTGTCGAATCGACGATCACGTCGGCGCGCGCGTCGGCGCCACACTTGTCTTGCGGCTTGACGCACTCGTTGCCGACTTGGACGCAGCCACCGCCAGCGGGCGTCGAGTACACGCCGTTTTTGCCGTCGCCGATGACGACGGTCTTGCCGCCATCGCTCGTGTACGGGGAGCCTGGGTCACCGTTGGTGTTGGCCTCAGAGCCGCCACACGCAGCGATGGAGAGCGAAGAGAAGATACCGACGAAGCTGAGGCGTACGGCCGATGCGCGGAAGGTCATGCCTGGACGGGAGCAAGTTCGGTGCGCGCGCCTTTACGGAAAAAACCCCGGCTGGACAGGGTCTTCAGTGGTCGCTCGACAACCCAACGCGCGCACGGGGGTGCTGGCGCGAGGTACCACCCTGCACAACGTCGGCTCAGCGGAACGCCATGCGCGCGAGCGAGCTAGGCGTCGGCCCAGCGCTTCACGGCGTCGGCGAGGCGCTTGTCCTCGTCGTTCTCGAGGAGGCCGACGGCGACCACGTTGAGGCGTGCCGGCTCTGCGAGGATCGCCGCGACCTCGCGGACGTCCTCGACGGTGATGCGCTCGAGCGCGGCGCGGCGCTCGTCCATCGACTCGAGGCGTTCGAAGAGCGTGCCGCCAGCGAAGAAGCCTGCCATGTCCTCGGCGGAGTCGACCATCGCCTCTTGCTCCCAGCGGTGACGGCGCCGCGCTTTTGCGAGCTCTTCTTCGGTGGGGCCAACGGTCGCGAGCTCTTTCACGAGCGCGAGGATTTCTTTCGTCACCTGCGTCGTGCGCGCGTGCTGCACCCCGGCGGCGAAGTCGACCACCCCGTCGTCCTCGTAGCCGTCGAATCCCGCGCTGACGTCGTAGCAGAGGCCCTGGCTGTCGCAGATGCGGTGGTAGAGGCGCGTCGACATGCCGTCGTCGATCACGCGCATCAACATGTCCATCGCGGTGTGGTGCTTCGAGCGGTCCGCGACGGCGCGAAAGCAGACGCGCAGCTCGGTCTGACTCGAGACGTTCTCGACGATCTTGAGCCGTGGCTTTTTCTGCGCGTGCTGTGGGGCGTCCGTGACGACCTTCTCGCCACGCGCAATCTTCGTAAAGTCGCGTGCAGCGACGTCGAGCACCTTCTTGGGATCGATCGCCCCCGAGTACACGAGCACGCTCGAGGCCGCGGTGTAGTGCCGGGCGTGGTGGTCGCGCAGCATGGTCTCGTTGAAGCTGCGGACCGTCTTTTCGTCGCCGGTGATCGTGTAACCAAGCGAGTGCATCGGGTAGATCATCGCGCGCGAGATGTTATCGGCGTCGACCTGGCGGCCTTCGTCGTCGAGGTCCTCGAGGATCTCTTCGCAGACGATCCCCTTCTCGATTTCGATGTCGAGGAAGGACGGAGCGTGAAGAACCTCGCTGAAGAGGCGTGACGCGTCGTCGAGCGACTCGGGGGGCAGCGTTACGGAGAACACGCCGAAATCGGTCTGTGTCGCGGCGTAGAGGTAGCCGCCGAGGTTCTCGAACGCGAGGTTGACCTCGTGCGCGCTGCGCAGGCGATCGGTGCCGCGGTAGAGCATGTGCTCGAGGAAGTGCGAGAGCCCGTTGGTCGCTGGCTTCTCGAAGCGCGAGCCCACGCGGACGTAGAGCCCGAGGTGCGCGCGATGGAGCTGGGGCTGGGGGACCGCGATTACGCGGAGCCCGTTGTCGAGCGTGGTGACCTGGTGTTCGAGGTGCTTCACGAGCCGGCTAGCCTCCTCACGCCGCCTACGGCTCCTCTTCTTCGAAGTCGGGCTGCGCAGGCGCGCCGCCATCCTTCGAAGAGGGATCCGCCAGGAACGATTCGTCGATCTTCACTTCGCTCTTCGCCGCTTCGCGCAGGCGCTTCACGTAGACGGCAAGCGCCTCGGCCTGCTTCGCCGCGAGGAGCGTCTGCATGTACGTCTCGCGGTCTTTGTCGAACTCGTCCTTCGTCGCCGCCTTGCGGTCTTTGATCTGCACGACGAAGAAGCCGTCGTCCGTGCGCACGGGCTCGGCCATCGTTTCGCCGGACTTGCCATCGAACGCGAACGTCATGACCTTGCTCGTCGCATCGCCCGACAGCGAAGGGATGGGATCGCCCCCCTTGTTGAAGGAGTTCGACGTCATCAGCTGCGGTCGATCCGGATCGTTCTCGGCGGTGATGACCTTCGGCGGCTCGGGCTTGGTTGCGGCGCCCGCGTCGCTCGCGGCGCCCGCTCCACTCGTGCCTGCGTCGCTTGCGGCGGCAGGGGCTTCGTCGGCGACGGCCAGCGGCGGCGCGGCGGGCGGAGTGACCTTGAGCGACGTGGTCGCTTCCTTGATCGCTTCGTCGGCCGATTTCCCCGCCTTGAGGCTGGCGTTGATCTTCGTCGCGATGTCCTTCGTGAGCTCGACCGATTTGGCCTTCGTGAACATCTCGCGCGCGACGCCCTTCTTCAGCGCGGCTTCGACCTCGGCCGTCTTGGCCGGATCGTCCTTCATGATGATGTGGTAGCCGAACTGCGTCTCGACGGCTGCGGGCGTCATCTCGCCAGGCTTGAGCGCGTCTGCGGCTTTCTTGAACGGGAGCACGAAGCCGTCGGTCTTATCGCCGACGTCGCCACCACGCGGCGCGCTGCCGGGATCGCCCGACACGTCGCGTGCGACATCGGCGAAGGCCTCACCGCGCTTCACGCGTGCGACGGCGTCGGCCATCTTGCCGAGCGAGAGCTTCTTCGATTCGGGCGTCGCGCCCGGCTCGAACTTGATGAGGATGTGGCGGATGTGGCCCGCCTTCGGAAGCGAGTCGGCCTTGCGGAGGGCAAAGGCGTCCTCGACCGGCTTCTTGTTGTCCTTGTCCGAAGCCCACTTCTCGACGTCGGCGTCGCTCGCCTGGAGGCCGTAGCGCGCGACGTACGACTGCTTCACCTGGACGTAACCGAGGGTGGAGCTCGACTTCTCGCCGACGTAGCTCTCGAGCGCTTCCACCTCGCTCACGCGCACCGGGGCACGCACGAGATCGCGCATCTTCGCGGCGAGAAGCTCACGCGCCTGCTCCTCTTGAAACTCGACGACGGAGCGACCGGTGAGGTTGAGGAGCGTCCGCTTGTAGACCTTGACGTCGAACGTCTTGGTCTTCTGGTCGCGGAAGCCGACGTAGATCTTCC
>CAXSGV010000188.1:0-11351 GCA_964236615.1 uncultured Polyangiaceae bacterium | reverse complement strand
CCTGCTCGAACTGCGGAAGCTTGTCGGTGCCCGCCGTCGCCTTAACACTGGGAGTCACAGTCGACGCTGCGTTGCCGCCCGCAGCGGGGTTCGGCTTGGCCGTCGCGCCGGTCGCGCCCGCCGCGCCCGCCCCGCCCGTCGGCTGCGAGGCCGCGCCCGCTCCACCGGCCGCACCGCCGGCGTTCGGACCGCCCGCAGCGGCACCCAACCCCACGCGACCGCGAAGGAGGTTGGTCGAGCCGGGCGGCTGCGTCGGCTGATCGTTCGGCGTCGCCGCGGCCCTCGGTGCAGGGGCCGGCTGCGCACGCAGATCCGCCGGCGCGTACAGCATGGCTGCCGCGATGGGAGCGATGAGAAAGTAAGGGCGTCGTCGCATTCGTGTGCTCGGGCGTGCTCCAGGAAACTGCGATTGAGAGGGGCGAGTCGAGATAGAGATTCGAGAAAGAACGGAGATTGAGCGCGTCAGATCGCGGTCGAGGATTTCGCCGCTTGAACCGGTCGCATGGGCGGCGTCTTCGGCGAGACCTTCGGCTCCGGATGAACGCCGGTGCCCGGCAGCGTGTCGACCTTCGAGGTCTCGATCGCCGACGAAGAAGGCTCGCCCACCGCCTTACCGACGATGAAGACCGTCAGCAGGCTGAGCACGCCGACGAAGGCGACCGAAGCGGCGAGCATCGCGCCGACTGTGAGCAATGTTCGTTTGTACAAAGGCTGTTCTTCCATGGTCGGGCTCCTGGCTCACTTGATGTTGTAATCGAGGTTCATGTTCGCGCCGCGGCGGTTCACTTGCACCGTGAGGTGGTCGGCGGTGCGGAGGCGCGCGTAGGCTTCGAGCGCCTTCTCGGGGCTCGTCATGTCGAAACCGTTGATCGTCTGGAGTCGATCGCCGTTCTCCATGCCGAGCGTGCCGAGCAAAGTCTCCTGGCGAACGCCGAAGAGGCGGATGCCGACCATCTTCCCGTTCTCTTGCTCGGGGACGATGCGCGCCTGCTTCATGAGCTCGGCCTGGTTCTCGAGGATCTTGTCGACGACGCCGCGGTCGATGTTGAACTCGGTCGCGCTCACGCGAACGATGCCCTTCGAGATCGACGGGTCGACCTGCGGTGCACCGCCACGCGGGGCGGCGGTGGGCTCGGGGGCGACGACCTTCGGCGGCGGAGCGTCGGCGCCGGCCTTGAACAGCTCGGACTGGCAGAGCGCCGATCCGTTCGTGAACCACACGCGATCCCAGCCGATGAACTTCACTTGCTTGCCGCCGAAGTCACCGCCACGGCGGCGAAGCTGGCTCTTGGGATCGCCGGGCGCGCTGAGCGCCGCGAACGACCAATCGGGATCGGCGCTCGCCGCGATCACGAGGACCTTCACTCCGTCGCACGCGGGCGCAGACATCGGATCGGAGAGATCGGGCGCGGGGGTCTCGGGGTTCTCTTCGACCGCCACGCGGTTCAGCGATCCGGTGACCGAGTCGAACGGATTGCGGTTCAAGATCGCATCCGCGGTCGTCACATGGTTCGTCGACGTGCTCACGACGGGCGCCGCCTTCGACACGAGCGGCGGCAGCGCGAGCTGCTTCTCGTCGGCGCCGAGCCCGGCACCCGCGAGCTGGGTGAGCCCGCTCGCGCCGAGGTACGCAGCAACCCCGGTGAGCACCAGGATCACGGCCCAGAAGTGGCGTTTGAGCAGTTGGTCGAAGGCCATCGCGCGGAATCTCCAGGGATAGGCATAGCGAGCGCCATGCCAGGCGCGCACCCTACCGGAAACCCGCGTTTTCGTTGCCTATGACCGACCATCGAGCTCCAGTTCCCGACACGATGGCGCCCGCGGCGAGAGGTCCTCGGCGCGGGCGACAAAGTGTCAAAGGGTTTGGAGTCACGCGTTCGGGGCCGGCACCACCGATTCGGGGGCCTCGGAGCCGTCGCCGTCGAGCTTCCGGTAGATCGTCCGCGTGGAGATCCCGAGGAGCTGCGCGGCGAGAGACTTGTCACCCTTCGTGTGGCGGAGGGTCTCGCGAATGACCCGAAGCTCGATCTCGTCGAGGGTGGTTCCTATCTGGAACGTGAGCGCCGTGGGCTCGGCGGGCGCGGCGTGCGCGATGTGGTCGGGAAGGTCTTGCTCGGTGAGGGTCTCGTTGCGCGACAGGACGACCGCGCGCTCGATGACGTTCTCGAGCTCGCGCACGTTGCCGGGCCAGTTGTAGTCGAGCATCTTTTCGAGCGCCGGCCGCGCGAGCGTGAGGCGCGGTCGGCCGTTCTTCGCGCTGTACAAACCGAGGAAATGATCGGTGAGGAGCGGGACGTCCTCACGGCGCGCACGCAATGGCGGCGCGGTCACGGCGATGACGTTGAGGCGGTAATAGAGATCCTCGCGGAAGCGACCGGCGTGGACCTCGGCGAGCAGATCGCGGTTCGTCGCGGCGACGATGCGAACGTCGGCCTTCACCGTGTGGCCGCCGAGCGGCTCGTACTCGCCCTCCTGGATCACGCGCAGCAGCTTCACTTGCACCGCGGGGGACAGCTCGCCGATCTCGTCGAGGAAGAGCGTGCCCGCGGTGGCACGCGCGAAGCGGCCGTCCTTCTTGCCGGTGGCGCCGGTGAAGGCGCCGCGCTCGTGGCCGAACAGCTCACTCTCGAGGATGGTCTCGGGGATGGCCGCGCAGTTGATGGCGATGAAAGGCCCCTTCGCGCGCGCGCTGCGCTCGTGGATGTAGCGCGCGAGGAGCTCTTTGCCCGTGCCGCTCTCGCCGAGGACGAGCACGGTGGCTAGGCTCGGCGCGGCCTGCGTCGCGATGTCGATGACGCGCCGCCACGCGGGCGAGCTGCCGACGATCTCGCGCTTCGTGAGGAGCTTGATCTCGTTCTTCAGCGAACGGTTCTCGGCGACGAGCTTCTGGCGCTCGGCCGCTTTGCGAATGCTCTTCACGATCGTCATGCGCTTCAGCGGCTTCTCGACGAAGTCGTAAGCGCCTTCGCGCATCGCGCTCACGGCGGCCTCGACCGATCCGTACGCGGTCATCAGCACCACCTCGACCTCGGGCGCGACCTGCTTCAGCGCGCGGAGGAGATCGAGCCCCGTGGTGCCGGGCATCATGAGATCGGTGAGCACCACGTGGACGCGGTGCGTACGCGCTTGCTCGAGCGCCTGTTTGGCGTCGTTGGCCGTGAGCACCCGCATCCCTTCGCGCACGAAGATCTTCTCGAGCGACTCGATGTTCGAACGTTCGTCGTCGACGACGAGAACGGTGATGGCGTCGGCGGAGGTCGGCTCGCGCGACGGCGGCGTCGTGTCAATCATCCTGTCAGAATGACTTACGTAAGACAAATCGTCAAGGACTGTGACGCGTTGGCTGTTTTCGGCGTTTTGGCAGCTACTTCACCGCTTTCGACACGACCTTGAACGCGGGCGTCCCTGCCCGACCGACCCAATCGAATGCAACCGCTTCGGTGACCGTGCGGACCGCGCCGGCGCGTTCGCACAAGGAGAGGCCGGCGAGGCGGTTTTCCTCCGTGCGAGAGACCACGGCGTCGTCGACGACGAACGTCGGGTACCCACGGCGTACGAGCTCGCGCGCAGTCTGGAAGACGCAGATGTGCGCCTCCATGCCGATCACGATGACGGCGCGCGGATCGGCGTCGGCCAACGCGCGCGCAATACGCGGCTCGCCGCACGCGTCGAAATCGAGCTTGTCGTACGGCGTGACGCCCATCGCACCGAGACGCTCGGAAATGGGAAGGACGGTCGGCCCCAGGCCCTTCGGGTACTGCTCGCTCGCAAGCACGCGCACGCCGAGCTCTTTCGCGGCTTCGAGAAGGATGAGCGTGTTCGACACGAGCCGTTGCATCGTCGCCGCCGGCATCACGTTGGCAAGGCGCTCTTGCACGTCGACCACGAGCAAGCAGCAGCGCGTCGGGTCGAGCCGAATCACGACGCGAGCCGCAGACGGAACGACTTGAGGAGCTTGCCGGTGTCGGCGCGCAGATCGAAGCGCACGATGGCGCGCCCCTTCTCCTTGCCTGCCGCGTCGTAAATGCTCGCCGGGAGCGTCGAGATCGAATCGGCGACGGAGAAGATCGAAAAGTCTTTCTGACCGCGAAAGCGGTAGCTCTTGCCATCGTCGGCCGTGAACGTGAACTCGTACGGAAGTCGGCGCTCGTCGAGCTTGAACGCGAGCGTGCCCGTGACGGGGGTCTTCTTCGCAAAGCCCTCGAGCTCGACGTCGCCGACGATGGCCGCAGTGCGCGTCTTGGCGAACTTGCGAAGGCCGCTACCCTCGACGGCGATCGTGAGCTCGATCGCGCGCTCTTCGAGTGGACGATCGAGGAAGTGGTAGGTGCCGCGCATCGTCTCGCGAAAACGAAATCCGAACATGGTCATCCGTCCTCGAGCTTGCCCGCCGGAATCGTACCGCTGGTTGGGCGTGGGACGACGAGGCGGCGCACGATGCGCCCCTCTTTCGTCGCGAGCGCGAGCTCGGGAACATCGGCGAGCGTGACGTTGCCGTACACGACGTGATCCGGCTCGAGCACGATCGACGCGCCGCTCTCGCAAAGGTCGAGGCAGCTGGTGGAGCATGCCCGAACGCTCGTCGCCGCCTGAAGCCGGAGCAGCTCGCCCTTCAGCTCTTTCACGAGCGCTTCGGATCCCTTCGCCGCACACGAGCCCTTGGGATGGCCCTCTTCACGGCGGTTGGTGCAGATGAACAGGTAACGATCGCGAGGCGGCATCGCCCTCAAGTTAGCGGAAAGCGCTGCTCGCGGCGATAGCCCAAAGAGCTGAAGCATGTGAATTCCCGTTGCGATCGGCGTCGCGGCGGACGATCGTGCGCGCGTTCTCGCTGGAGGAGCCCACCATGATCCGTCGTTTCACCAAGTCCTCGTTGTCGCCCCTTTCACTCTCGGCCGCGTTCGCCACGCTGGGCCTCGCCTCGGCGGCCGCCCTGTTCGCGTGCGGCGGTGGAAACGACAACCTTCCGCCTCCTCCGCCTCCTCCGCCCCCCCCGCCTCCGGTCGCGTCTGCACCCGCGAGCACGTCGACGCCCGACGCAGGTGCTCCGGCGCCGCCGCCGGCACCGCCGGTCACACTGACGGCAGGCGCCGCGAGCCCCGATCCGACGCCGCCCAACCCGACGGTCAAGATCACCACGCCCGCCAAGGGCTTCGTCGTCGCTGCCGACAAGGCGGGCGAGCTCCTCGTGAAGCTCGACGTGAAGAACTGGCAGACGGCGACGGGCAGCTCGCACGTCCACCTGATCCTCGACAACAAGCCCTACAAGGCGATCTACGATCCGAAGCTCCCGGTGAAGCTCTCGGATCTCGCGGCGGGCGATGCGATCGCCGAAGGCCAGCATGTCCTCGTCGCGTTCCCCAGCCGCGCGAACCACGAGTCGGTGAAGACGAAGGACGCGCTCACCGTCACCGAGTTCTGGGTTGGCAAGAAGGGCACGGCGACGGTCGATCTCAAGAAGCCCTTGCTCGTCTACAGCCGTCCGAAGGGCGACTACAAGGGCGACCAGGCGAGCCACGTGCTCATCGACTTCCAGCTCGTGAACGACGTGCTCGCCGACGGCAAAGACCACGTGAACATCACGGTCACCGGCCCGGGCATCGACAAGGATCTCACGGGTCAGGCCTCGAAGCTCGGCACGCCCTACTACCTCGACAATCTGCAGAACGGCACTTACACCGTAAAGCTCGATCTCGTCGGCGGCGACAACCAGCCGATTGCCGGCCCCTGGAACTCGACCACGCGCCAAATCAAGATCGATCACGACGCGACGCCCGATCCGATGCCGATGCCGATGTCCCACGACATGGGCGCAGACGGCGGCGCGGCACCGAGCGGCAAGGGCGATGCTGGCGCTGGACCGAAGCCGATGCCCGCTCCGACCGTCGTTCCCTCACCGAAGAAGTGAGCTAGAAGAACAGGCCTTTTGGCGCACTCTCAGGCTCTCGGGCTCGGGTTCACGGCAGCAGCCGTCGCGGTCTACGGATTCGTGGCGGTGTGCTGCCTTCTCATTCGTGTGCGCATCGGCGAGCGTGCGGAGTACGGCACGTTCGCCGCGCTTTATTTCACGCTCGCAGGTCTCGCGGTGTTGCGGCTCCTCGACATCGTCGGCTTCGAAGCGGTGCTCGACGAGCGCGTCGCCTCCTGCCTCGGCATCGGCGCTTACGCTCTGATCGTTCAGTTTGCGGCGCGCGCAACGCGTACCCACCGCGCCCAGCGCTGGATCTGGGGCGTCTACGCCGTCACGAGCCTCTTCGCCCTCCTCGCTGTCGAGGGTGGCTTCGAAGCGGGAGCGCCGCGCGCGTCGTCGGACGCGGCGCTCGCCATCTTCCTGGTCCGCAGCGGCACGATGGCGATCGCGCTCTACGCCGCGTGCAGCCTCGCCGCGATCGCAGCGATCTACTTGCTGACGCGCGCCGCGCTCGCCGGTCGCGGGGATCTCCTGAGCCTCGCCGTCGGAACGGGCTTTTTGCTGCTCGTGTCTCTCCATGACCTCGGCGTGGTCGCGGGCGCGTTTGCAACGCCGTGCATCGGGCAGCTCGGCTTCTTTGCCTTCGTCTTCGCGGTCGCCGCGTACTTCATCCTCCGCACCGAGCGTCTCTTGGTCGCGCTCGGAGCCAACCAGGGCGAGCTCGAGCGCTCGTACCGGGCGCTGCACGAGACGCAGCAAGAGCTCGTGCGGAAGGAGCAGCTCGCGGTCGTCGGCGAGCTCGCCGCCGTCGTCGCGCACGAGGTCCGTAACCCGCTCGCCGTGATCGCGAACTCCGTCGCCGGTCTCCGCAAAGCGACCATCTCGAAGGACGACCAGACCACGCTCCTCGGGATCCTCGACGAAGAGACGAGCCGGCTCAATCGCATCGTCTCCGACCTTCTCCGCTTCGCCCGGCCCGTCAGCGTGCAGCGCGCGCGGGTGCCACTCGCAGACCTCCTCGATCGCGCGCTCAAGATGGCGCGCGCCGACACGCGCATCGACGTAGAGACGAAGGTCGAGGTCGCCGACGTCACCGTGTGGGCCGACGCGAGTCTCCTGCGCCAGGTGTTCGACAACTTGGTCGAGAACGCGGTGCAGGCCATGAGCACCGACGGGACGCTCAGCGTCGGCATCCGCAAAAAGCTCGACGACGATGGGCTCGACGGCGTGGCGGTCGAGATCAAGGACACGGGCGAAGGCATGAACACGATCGTGAAGAGCCGCGCCAAGGATCCCTTCTTCACCACGCGCCCGAGCGGCACCGGGCTCGGCCTCGCGATCGTCGACCGCATCGTGGTGGCGCACGGTGGCCACTTGCTGATCGAGAGCCGCGCCGGCGAAGGCACCACGGTCACCGTATTTCTACCAACCGGCTCGCCCAGCGAGCCGCCGAGCGAAATGGCAAAGGCGTCGTGAATCACTCCGAGCTCCGGCAATCGATCGTCGCCGCCGACAAACGTCACGTCTGGCATCCGTACACGGCGATGGACGCTTACGCCGCGATCGATCCCATCGTGGTCGCGCGCGCCTCCGGCGTGTGGCTCGAGGACGTCGACGGCACCCGCTACATCGACGGCAACTCCTCTTGGTGGGTCGCTTCGCTCGGCCATGGTCACCCGCGCCTCGTCGCGCGGCTTCGCGAGCAGGCCGAGACGCTCGTCCACTGCTCGCTCGCAGGCACCACGCACGAGCCCGCGGCACGGCTCGCCGAGGAGCTGGTCGCGATCGCACCCGCTGGCCTCACGCGTGTATTTTACACGGACAATGGATCTGGCTCGATCGAGGTCGCGCTGCGCATGGCGCTCCAGGCCTGGGAGCAGCAAGGCTTCCCCAAGAAGAACCGCTTCCTCGCCATCGACGGCGCGTTCCACGGCGACACGCTCGGTGCGGCGAGCCTCGGCGGCGTCGAGGTCTTCCGGCGCGCGCTCGCGGGCGTCGTGGTCGATTGCGTGCGCGTCCCCTTCCCCGAGCACGCCGAGCGCGCGTTCGAGCAGCTCCGCGACATCATCCAGCGCGAGAAGGACGTGCTCGCTGCAGTCGTGGTCGAGCCGCTCGTGCAAGGCGCCGCCGGCATGCGCATGTACGATCCGGCGCGCCTCCGCGAGCTTCGCCAGCTGTGCGACGCCAACGACGTCTTCCTCGTCGTCGACGAGGTGTTCACGGGCTACGGCCGGACCGGCGAGATGTGGGCCGTCGAGCACGCGGGCATCGCGCCCGATCTCATGTGCGTGGGCAAGGCGTTCGCGTCGCTCATTCCGATGGGCGCGACGCTCGCGAGTGAGCGCGTGCTCGATGCATTCCGTGGCGGCAAGGATCGCGCTCTCCACTACGGCCACACGTTCTGCGGCAACCCTCTCGGCGCTGCGCTCGCGCGCGAAGTGCTGGCGATCTACAGAGACGAAGCGATCGTCCTCGGTGTGAAGCGAAAGGCGCCGGCGCTCGCGCGTGCGTTCGCGTCCCTCGGGGAGCTACCCGGTGTCGACCGCGTGCGTTCGCTCGGAATGATCGGCGCCGCCGATCTGAGCCCGCGCTCTGGCGGCACCTCAGGTGGCTACCTCGGCGAGCTCGGCTGGCGCGTGTACGACGAGGCACGCAAGCGCGGCGCCTACCTTCGCCCGCTCGGCGACACCGTCTACGTCACCCCGCCGCTCACGATCACGGACGACGAGCTCGCGCTCTTGCTCTCGATCTTGCGCGAGAGCGTCGAGGTCGTTCTCGCTGCGAGCTGACTGCGAGCTGATTGCGGTGTCAGTTGATGACGACGGCCGACTTGAACATGCCCATGCCGCACTGAAAGGTCAGCTTGCGCGCGGCGTCGGTCGGGACGGCGATCGCGACCGGCTTGTTGAGTGGCAGATCCTTCTTGAGGTTGATCTCCGGAAAGACGACCTCGGTCGCGCACGTCGCGTCGGTCGTGCGCGTGAACACGAGCTCCGCCTTCTCGCCCTTCTTCAGCATGACCGAGCTCGGCGTGAAGCCCTTCTCGTTGGCCGTGATCGCGTAGCTGCCGTTGTTGCCTGCAGCGCCGCTGGTGACTCCGGTGACGCCGGTGACGCCGGTGACGGGCGTCGCGTCGGCCGCTTGGCTCTTCGAGCAACCCACACCAAGGCTCGAGAGCACAAAAACAAGCCCCGCGAAGGGGATCGAGATTCGTCCGGACATCCCCACGTCTTAGCATTCTTCGGGTAACGTGGCGCGCCATGGGAACACGCGTGGAGCTCAAGTCCAGCAGCGGCGGCGAGATGAGCGCCGAGCTCGCTAGCCCCGACGGGTCGACCAAGGCGCCGGCCGTCGTCTTGATCCAGGAATTCTGGGGCGTGAACGATCACATTCGTTCGATTGCCGCGCGTCTGGCCGACGCGGGGTTCTTCGTCGTCGCGCCGGACCTCTACCACGGGAAGCTCGCCAAGGACGCGAACGAAGCCGGCGCGATGATGAAGGGGCTCGACCGCGCGCGTGCGCTCGATGAGATCGCCGGCGCCGTCGACTTCGCCACGCACCACGCGCGCTCGAACGGCAAGGTCGCCGTCATGGGCTTCTGCATGGGTGGCGCGTACGCGCTCGCGGCGGCGAGCGTCGTGCCGGCAATCGCAGCGGTCGTCCCGTTCTACGGTCTGCCGCCCGAGGCCGACTACGCGAAAATCAAGGCGCCCGTGCTCATGCACGTCGCGTCGAAGGACAACTGGGTGAAGCCCGCGCTCGCCGAAGCGGTCAAGACGACCATCGATGCGGCCGGCGGCTCGATGGAGCTGCACGTCTACGAAGCGGACCACGCGTTCTTCAACGACACGCGGCCTGAGGTCTACAATCCCGAAGCCGCGAAGCTTGCGTGGGAACGATCGATCACCTTTTTGCGTAAACACCTCGCGGCCTGAGAAGGCGCGAGAATAGGGGCGGGCAACGACATGCAAGAGCAACACGGGGAGAGCCTTCAAGCGGGCCAAGGCGGAGGCTATCCGCCTCCCCCTCCACCTCCTGGCGGTGACGGCGGCTACGGAGCTCCGCCTCCTCCACCCGGCGGCTACGGTGGACCGCCGCCCGGTGGCTACGGTGGACCTCCGCCCGGTGGCTATGGTGGCGGTTATCCGCCGAACCCGTACGCGCCGCCCGGCGCACCACCCGTCATGGGTTACGGCAGCCCGGGTGGCGGCGTCGAGTGCCCGCTCGCGAGCGAAGCGTTGAAGTACGCCATCGTCGGCATCTTCTGCTGCGGCATCGTGCTCGGTCCGCTTGCGATCAAGAAGGCCCTCGACGCGAAGAAGATGATCGCGATGAATCCAGGCATGACGGGCGACGGCAAGGCCACCGCCGCGATCGTCATCGGCGCGATCGAGATCGTTCTCACGATCATCAGCATCCTGATGCGGGTCGGCGCCGCGTCGCACGCGTCACGCGTCGACTACTACAACTGAGATCGCGTCCGCGCCTGTGAGGCTGTGACCGCAGCTTCACGGGACGCCGCCTTGGCCTTGAAACCCGCGCTATTTCGAGATGCGCGGGTGGCGTGTGGCTTGCAGATGGCGCGTTTGATATGCGCCTTCACTTAATTCCGCTCCTTGCTCCGCTTCTGCTCGCCGCCTGCTCGTACTCGAAGAACGTTCCCGCCAGCACCAACGGAAGCGAGGGCGTGCTCTTCTTCTCGCAGGTCACAGCCGCGAACCTCGGCGTCGTCCCGACCGGCGTGAGCCGCACCATCACCGTCTGGCGCAACTCCGGCGGCACGGTCGAGTGCCATGGAATCGGAACCGGCAGCGCCGGTGACGTGTCGATTCAAGGCGGCCACCCTGACCTTCCGAGCGACACCTGCGGATCGATCCAGGCCGAAAAAGTGACGCTCGAGTCGGCCACCTGCGACGACGACGCGTGCACCATCACGAGCGAGGACAAAGGGAACGGCGTCATCCTCCACATCACGGCGAAGTCGAAGGAAGCCAAGGCCTCGCGTCTCCATGTCGCGTTGAAGAAGGCGGGCGACGCCGCGACGGTATGGCACGACTCGATCGCCGTGAGCTTCGCGCCAGCCCACCGCGTCGAGCTCACGGGCTCATTCGCCGAGCTCGCCGTGCTGCGTCTACCGATACTCGCCGGCGTCGCCGTCACCCTCCCGCTCGGGCGGGTCGTCGATGCGAACGACAACGCGATGAGCATCGACGACGACACGCTGAAAGTGACGTCCGAGGACAACGGCGTGCTCGGCCCGACCTCCGACACCTACCCGTTCGATCTCGTCGCCAAGAAGCCCGGCAAGGCGTCGGTCAAGTGGGCGCTCCCCGGCGCCATCGAACGCACGGCCGAGATCGAGGTCGTCGATCCCGTCGAGGCGCGCTCGATCGCGCTGTTCGCTGCATCGGTATCGAAGGATCCCGCGGCGCGCTCCATC
>CAXSGV010000187.1:8044-11351 GCA_964236615.1 uncultured Polyangiaceae bacterium | reverse complement strand
CGGCGTCATGCCGCAGACGAAGGAAGCCGTGAACCACGCGAAGGCGGCGAAGGTGCAGATCATCGTCGCGGTCAACAAGATCGATAAGCCGGCCGCAGAGCCGGAGCGCGTTCGCCGCGAGCTCGTCGAGCTCGGTCTCCAGCCCGAAGAGTGGGGCGGCGACACCATGTTCACGAACGTGTCGGCACAGACCGGCGAGGGCATCGATCACCTCCTCGAGATGATCGCGCTCCAGGCCGAGGTTCTCGAGCTCAAGGCCAACCCGAAGAAGGCCGCGTCGGGCACCGTGCTCGAAGCACTGCTGGATCGTGGTCGTGGTCCCGTGGCACGCGTTCTCGTTCAGGACGGCACGCTCAAGGTTGGCGACTTCCTCCTCGCAGGTCCTGGCTTCGGCAAGGTCCGCGCGATGACGAACGAGCACGGCAAGCAGGTTCACGAGGCCGGGCCCTCGACGCCGGTCGAGATCCTCGGACTCTCCGACGTCCCCGGTGCTGGCGATCCGATGCACGCCGTCAAGGACGCGAAGAAGGCGCAAGAGATCGCCGAGAGCCGCAAAGGGAAGATGGCAAAGAGCCTCATCCCCGCGACGGCCAAGATGTCGCTCGAGGAGCTCTCGAAGCGCATGTCGGACGCGAGCCAGCAGGAGCTGCGGCTCATCATCAAGGGCGACGTCCAGGGCTCGGTCGAAGCCGTGGCCGACGCTCTCGCGAAGCTCTCGAGCGAGCGCGTTCGTCTCCTCATCATCCACGCAGGCGTCGGCGCGATCACCGAGGGCGACATCAACCTCGCGATCGCCGCCAAGGCCATCGTCATCGGCTTCAACGTGCGCCCGGCCGGCAAGGCCTCGGCGCACGCCGAAGAGAACAAGATCGAAATCCGCGTCTACTCGATCATCTACAACGCGGTCGACGACGTGAAGAACGCGATGGAAGGTCTCCTTCCGCCGACGCTCGTCGAGCGCCAGCTCGGCAAGGCCGAGGTCCGCATGGTCATGAAGGTGAAGAACGTCGCCGTCGCCGGCTGCTACGTCATCGAAGGCCAGATCAAGCGCAGCGGCTACTCGCGCCTGCTCCGCGACAACAACGTCCTCTGGGAGGGGAAGATCGACGCCCTCAAGCGCTTCAAGGACGACGTGAAGGACGTCCAGGAGGGCTTCGAGTGCGGTATCAGCCTCGACGGTTTCAACGAGCTCAAGGAGAAGGACATCATCCAGAGCTACGAGATCGACGAAGTGAAGCAGAAGCTCTAAAGCGCCTGCTCATCTCGAAGGCTGCATCATGCACGTAGGTGTTCTCCGTCTCACGTTTCACATCCCGCACGCGCAATCGCTGAAAGAGAAGCGCAGCGTCGTTCGCAAGTTTCGCGATCGCGTGCGGGCACGCTTCGATGTCTCCATCGCCGAGGTCGGCGCGCAGGATCTCCACCAGCGCGCGGTCTTCGGCGTGAGCGTGGTGTCGGGCGACGCCGCGGTCGTCGACTCCGTGCTCGAGAAGGTCGCGCGCGAAGCCGAGACGCAAGCCGATGCTGTCCTCACCGACCGCGCCACCGAGGTCATCGCGATAGGAACGGACATGTATGACTGAGATCAAACGAGCAACCCGCGTGGCCGAGGGGCTTCGCGAAGAAGTCGCGCTTCTCCTGGTGAAGAAGCTCCGCGACCCGCGTGTGAAGGGCGCCGTCGTCGCGCGCGTCGAGATGACCGATGATCTCCGGAACGCGAAGATCTACGTGCGGCTCCTCGAAGGCGGAGACGTCGATCGGCAGAAGGAGCTCGTCGATGGTCTCCACCGCGCCGCGGGCATGATCAGGACCGAGGCGACGCGCAACCTGCGCCTGCGCGTCGCCCCCGAGCTCAAGTTCTTCTACGACGATGGTCAGGACGCGCGCACGCGGGTCGAGGAGCTGCTCGAAGAGGTCCGCAAGGACGACCAGAAGATTTCGAAGCCGCCCGCCTGACGTGTGGCTGGCGCGTCAGCGTAATTTCGTGACGTACCAGGCGCCGCGCCACGAGGTCATCTCTTCGATCTCGAGCCGCTGTAGCTTGCCGTCGCTCATGAAGCTCAGCTTGGAGTGATGCACCCTCCAGAGTGACTTCTTCCACTCCTTTTTCTTCGGCGTGATTTGCGTCACCGAGTGACCGATCTCGAGCGACAAGAACTGCGCGGTCTGCGGGATCTTCAGGCGCTTGTGGAGGGTGTGGACGTCCTTCTGGAACGCGCCGGTGATCTTCTTGTCCCACTGCTTCGACGGATCGCTGCTGTCGCGTGAGAGCGAGTACGCGTCCCGCGGGAACACGATGTCGGTCGCGAGCTCCGGTGTGTCGTGCGCGAGCGCCTCGAGCAGGTGCTTGCCGCGCGTCGTGAGGTCGCCGGTCGTCGAAGGCGGAATCGCTTCGTCAGGCGACGGGCCCGCGTCCAGCGGCAACACCACGCCCGTGAACTGCTCCTTCGGCGGACCGGCGTCGCCGGCGTCGGGTGGACCCGCGGCCGCCGCAGCGACGGCTGCGTCTGTTTGCGCCGGAGGTTGCGCCGGCGCTGGGGTGCACGCGGCGGTCGAGACCGTCGCGAGCACCGAGAGCGCCGCGATCGCCGTGAATCTCGAGGCCACAGCGGCCCTGCGCATCACGCGAGGTTGGGTAGCGTGACGACGTCCACCTGAAGGACCTCGTCGAACGCGCGGACTTCCTGCAAGCACATCTCACTCGGGCGCGTGACGACGCGAAGCTTGGCGCACGACGCGCCACCGCCTTCGAAGATCGTGTTGGTGACCTCCTCGACGTTGATGCCGTGACGCTTCAGGACCGCGAGCACGTTGGCGAACGTGCCCACCTTGTCGAGCATGCGAATGACGACCTGGAATTTGGCGACCGAGTGCGAGACGTTGACGACGTTCGGCACGTGCCCTTCGAGAAGGAACGAGCGAATCACGCGCACGGTCTCGGTCGCGATTGCGAGCTGCGCTTGATCGGTGCCTGCCGCGATGTGCGGCGTGCCGTAGATGAACCCACCGGTCGAGGACGCCGGGCCGAAGAGCTCGTTCGGGTACTCGCCACGAGGGCTCTTCGGCTCGTCGGGGTAGACGTCGAGGCCGACACGGAGGCCGCGCGAGACGACGGCTTCGCGCATCGCCGTCATGTCGACGAGATCCGCGCGTGCCGCGTTGATGAAGATGCCGTGGGTCGGGATGGCGCCGAACACGCGTTTGCCGGCGATGCCGCGCGTCTTGTCGTTGATCGGAAGGTGCAGCGTGAGGATCTGGCTGCGCGCGGCGAGCTCTTCGAGAGTGCCGGCGTGGCCGATGCCGAGAT
>CAXSGV010000187.1:0-8034 GCA_964236615.1 uncultured Polyangiaceae bacterium | reverse complement strand
GGCGTGAGCGAGCGGCTCCAGCCGATGACGTTCAATCCGAACGCCTTCGCGCGCGCCGCGACCTCTTTGCCGATGTCACCGAGGCCGGCAACACCGAGGGTCTTGCCGAACACGCCTTCGGCTTTGCCGTACTCGCCGCGCTCCCACTTGCCCGCGCGAAGCGAGGCGAGGGCGTCAGGAATGCGGCGATCGATCGAGATGATGAGGCCGAGGACGAGCTCGGCAACGGCCGATGCGTTCTTGCCGGGGCAGTTGGCGACGTAGATGCCGCGCTTGCTGGCGGCCTTCACGTCGATCGTCCCGTAGCCGGCGCCGGCTCGTACGATGAGGTGAAGCATCTTCGCCTTGTCGATCGCCGCGGCGGTGACCTCGGTCGAGCGGACGACCAGCACGCTAGCGCCGGGAAGCTTTGACTCGAGGGACTCTCGCGTCAGCTCCGGCTCGTAGACGACTTCGATGGGGAGCGCGCGGAGCTCTTCGATGGCGCGCGGGTGGAGCTTGTCGGCGATGAGGATGCGCATCGAAGCGGCATCGTATCCCGGAAACGCCTACGTACCGTTGGCAATCATGCGGCGCCGATGACGATCGTTCGGTTTTTCAAGCGCACAGCTGGCTTCTGCTCGTCCTCGACCAAAAGGGGCGCAAGCGCGATCTGGGCGTGGCGGGAGAACTTGGCTTCGAAGGGACCGTGCGCCGCGGTGCGTTTGACTTGTGTGTAAATTGCACTGTCTTCACCGATGCGGCTCGCTTCCGGTTGCCATGGCTCTTCGGTGCCGTCGCTCAACACCAACGTCACCTCCCCCGGATCGTCGTCGAAGCGAACGGCGCGCACGAAGTACGGCGCGTCGTCGACCTTGAAGTAGGTCCAGTCGTAGCCATTGGTGAGGATGTAGCGGCCGTCGTCGGGGTGCCGCGAGATCCAGCCGTGCATCGCCGCGGCGAGCTTCGCGTGCTCGACCTTCTCGTCGTCGTGGAAGAACGTCCCCTCGGCATCGAGCCTTATCGTGCTCTCGCGTGAACGCCCTTCGGGGGCAGGGAAGCGGAAGAACTCAGGGTGGTCGGCCGGCTTCACCCGGCGAATCTGCGACCGGAGCGCGCCCTTGTCCAGCGCGACCACGGAAGGTATCGATTGCTCCGATGATCGTCGTGCACGCGGATCACGTCGTCACCGGCGACCGCGATCCCGTCCGCGATGGCGCGCTCGTTCTTCACGACGACGGCACCGTGGTCGACGTCGGGCCCGCGGGCGAAGTGCTTCCGCGCGCCGGCATCGCAGCGAGCGACATCGTCCGTGTGCACGGCGTCGTGCTCCCCGGTCTCGTGAACGCGCATACCCACGTCGAGCTCAGCGCGCTTCGCGGGCGCGTCACGGGCGGCCGCGGCTTCGTTCCTTGGATCGACGCGTTGCTGAGCGCGCGCCTCGAAGCCGATCCCGACAGCGACGCGAGCGCGATCGAGCGTGCGGTGGACGAGCTCTACGCCGCCGGAACCGCGGCCGTCGGCGACGTCACGAACTCGCTCGCCACCGTGTCCGCGCTTGGCCGCAAGAAGATCGGCGGCTCGATCTTTCACGAGGTGTTCGGTGTCGATCGCACCGCGATCCTCGCGCGCTTGCACGGGCTCGCGGGCGAGGTCGAAGAGCGCGTTGGTGCGTGGCCGACCAGCGATCTCGCGTATGCGCCCGCGATCCACACGCTCTACACGACCCACGCCGACGCCGTGCGTGAGGTCGTTCGTCACGTCGTCGAGCGCGGTCTGAAGACGACGCTGCATCTCGCCGAGCACCCCGCCGAACGCCGCGCCATCGAGCACGGCGATGGTCCCGTCACCGCGTGGCTCGCGCGCCGTGTGAAGCGCGGTGCCTCCCTGGCGTGGCCGCTGGTATCGCCTGTCGTGTACGCCGATACGCTCGGGGCGCTCGCACCCGAGGTGCTCCTCGTGCACCTCACCGACGCCAAACGCGACGAGCTCGATCTCGTGGCGAAGCGCGGCACGCCGGTCGTCCTGTGTCCGCGCTCGAACATCTTCATCGAGACGCGCTGCCCTCCGCTGCTCGCGGCGCTCGAAGCCGGTATCGAGCCCGCCCTCGGCACCGATTCGCTCGCATCGAACGCGTCCCTCGATGTGCTTGCAGAAGCGCGCGCGCTCGCCGATCGCTTCTCGAGCGTTCGACCGCAGAACCTCATCCGCATGGCCACGTGGAACGGTGCTCGGGCGCTCGGACGGGCCGATCTCGGTCGCCTCGCGAAGGGGAGTCGACCCGGCGTGCTCGCGATCGAGGGGGCCGTTCCTGCGGACGCCGACCCAAGCGCGTTCGTCCTCTCGCGCTTCCGCGCCCCGCGGCGTTGGATCGTCCCGCGCTGAGCAGAACGCGCTATCCTCGACACATCTAGTTCTCGAGAAGGAGGCCCCATGGCCCGTCGAAAGTCGGACGCGGAGAGACCCGAAAAGGCGCCCCACGTGAAGGACGCCGCCTCCATGACGTGGAAGAACATCCTCTTCGGGGGTGGCGTGTTCGACACGTCGCGCGAGCACCCGAACAAGAAGGGCTGGGAGATCTACGAGCTCGGCCAGAAATCCTTCTGGGCCGTCCCCACGGCGGTCGACTGGGAAGAGCCCGTACGCGAGGATCCCGAGTACGCCGAGCACATCGCGGCGATGCTCACGTTCCTCTGCCCGGGCGAAAAGGCGGCCGTCACGGGCGCCTCGTATGTCTCGAACCTGGTGAAGAGCGAAGAAGCGAAGTTCTACTTCGTCGAGCAGGCGCTCGAAGAGGCGAAGCACTACGACGCTCTCAGCCGTTTGATCCCGAAGATCACCGGCCGGCCGATGGAGCCGCCGAATCTGCCGGTGCGCTTTCTATATTCGTTTGGCGTCGTCGACAAGACCGACGTTGCCTTCATGATGGGCAACATCAACATCATCGGCGAGCACCTCGCGAACCAGATCTTCCACAAGATCAACCACGTCGCGAAGGACCCGATCGTGCGCAAGGTGCTCGCGCTGATCGGCCGCGATGAATCACGCCACATTGCCGCGGGCCAGCGCTTCTTCGGCGAGGTCTACGAGGACTTCGAGAAGAACCGCCACAAGATCATCGTGAAGAACCTCGCCACCACGATCGTCCTCGCCGTGGCGGCGTACGATCTCGTGAACCCGATGCGCGCGCTCAAGATCGATCTCGGCGAGATCTTGGACGCCATGTACAAGCACTACAACGACGTCACGAGCGGTCTTCCGGCGTTCCCGGAGCAGGCGATCCTCGAGACCATCATCGAACAGCTGCGTAAGCGGACGCCGCACACGCTCAGCGTGATCGGAAAGTTCACCGACGCGAACGGCAACCTCGAGGTCGGTCGCTTCGTCTCCGTCTGTGAGCAAGCCCTCCGCTCACCGCGCACGCTCCGCGATCTGTTCGCGGCCGCGTAGGCACGCCAACGTGAACTCATGAAGGCCGTCGTCATCGGCTCCGGCATCGGCGGAAGCGCGGCCACGGCCCTCCTCGCACACGCCGGCGTCCCCACCACGTTGATCGAGAAAAACCGGCGTATCGGCGGCTCCTGCTCGGGCTACGACAAGCAGGGCTTTCACATCGACATCGGCACGCACATGTTCTGCCGCGGCAACCACGGCCCGCTCGGCGACGTGCTGCGACGGGTCGGCCAAGACGGCGCGATCGATTTCCGCCGGACCCGCGACATCGCCGAGCTTCGCTTCCCCGCACAGGTCGGCGGTGGCGGGCGCTCGCGCGGCTTCACCAAGGACGGCGTGGTGCGCTTGCCGGTGCCATCGGATCTGCACCGGCTGCCCGTCTTCATCGTGCGTCTCGCCCAGGCGCTCGGTCTCGGTCCGCGCGAGGCCGCGCAAGCCGGTCGGCTGTTCACCCACATTCTCACGATGAGCGACGAAGAAGCGCTCTCGTGGAACGACCGCACGCTCGACGAGTTCATCGCGCCCTACTGCGATCACGCGCCCACCATCGGCACCTTCGGCTTCTTGCTCGGGCTCTACTTCATCGTGCCGTACTGGCAGGTGTCGGCCGGCGAAGCCCTCTGGTGCTTTCGCCAGATGATGAAGGACAACGCGCTCTCGTACCCGCGCGGCGGATCAATCGCCATCCCGAGCGCCTACGTGAAGATCGCCGAATCAAAGGGCGCCGAGGTCCGAACGGGGCAGGGCGTCCGGCGCATCGTCGTTGCCGAGGGCCGGGTGCGCGGCGTCGAGCTCGACGACGGAACGCTCCTTCCCGCGAGCATCGTCATCAGCACGTCGAGCGTGCGCACGACCGTGCTTCGCCTCGTTGGCCCGGAGCACTTCCCCGCGGCCTACGTCGACATGGCGAAGGCCATCAAGGGCTCGATGATCGCCGTCCAGGCGAAAATCGGGCTGAACAAGAAGCTCGTCGACGCGGGCGCGATCGTCGGCGGCGTTGGCGAGAACGTGGATCTGCTCAGCGTGACGACCGCAGACATGCGCAGCATGTTCGACGCCGTTCTCGCGGGGCGCGTGCCCGACATCGTCCCGTTCTATTGCCCGGTGCCCACGAACTTCGATCCGTCGCTCGCGCCGCCAGGTCATCAGCTGCTCACGGTCTGCGCGGTCGCACCGACGAGCGACATCACGCTCACCGATCCCGCCGCAGCGTGGGAGGAGGCGATGATGCGCACGCTCCGCCGCGTCGTTCCCGGGCTCGACGAGCACACACTCTTCGTCGATCGCTTCTCCGTCGACTTCATCGAAAAATGGATCGGCAAGGAGTTCGGACCTGCGGTGTCGACCGCGCAGATCCCAGGGCAGGTCGGGGCGCGCCGTCCGCCCGTCTACACCCCGATCCGCGGGCTCTACATGGCCGGCTGCGGCGCAGGCGCGCGGGGCGTGGGCACCGAGCTCGCAGCGGCGTCGGCGATGGAATGTGTCGATCGCGTTCTCGCCGATTTCGGACGGCCGCTCCTCGCGCGCCCTGCCGCCGAATCGAGCCGGCTCGGGGCGTTCGGGCGGGTGGCCGCGGCTCCTGTCGCTTGGATGACGCGCGCGTAGTAAAAAGGGGCCGTGGCTCGCTCCAAGTTATGGGTCTTCGGCGGCGCCGGTGCGGCGCTCGTGCTCGGTTCGTTCGTCGTCGCCAACGTGTGGAAGAAGAAGCCACCACCGCCCGACGACAAGGACAACGTGACGATCGCGGCACCCTCGTCTACGAACCCGACCGCGAGCGCTTTCCTCTCGCGCATGCTCGACGCGGGTCCGCCGCGCGACTCCGGACCACCGGCTATCATCGACGCCGGCACGAGCGCATGCCGCGTTCTTTCCGGGCCATTGCAGCAACCGTTCACGGGACCAGCCACGCTCGCCGCGACCACGACGGGCATCGATCTCGTGATCCACAAGAACGGCATCGTGAAGGTGCTCTCGTTTCCGTCCGAGCCCATCGCGTCCGTGAAGCCCACCGGTCGCCGCTCACTCGATGGCACCACCGACAAAGCTTCGAAGCCGGCGTGCGCGGTCGCAGGCCCGTTCGCGTTTTGCGGTGACGCCAACGGCGAAATCCACCGCGCCCTTCGCGCGCAAGCTTCGGACGAGGTCGTGGCCAAGGGTGACCCTGGCGCGCGCGTCGTAGCGGCGTCCTTCCCCGGCGGCCACGTCGGGTTCGCATGGCTCTCCGCACGCACGACCACCGAGGGTCGCCTCTCCGAAGCCTTCATGCGTGTCGATGACGGCCCCCCCGTTCGCATCTCGGAGGACGGTGCGGGTGCGACGGAGCTCGCGCTCGCCGAGCGCAACAAAGAGGTCGTGGCACTGTTTGTCGACGCGCGACGCGCGATGACTCCGCTCCACGCGCGGTCGCTCACAGTCGGCTCGTCGGGCAAGCTGGGCGTCGGTCCCGATGCCGTCGTTTACGTCGGTGGCGGTTCGGACCACCAGGTCCTCGGCGCGTTCGCGAGCAACGGTAAGGGGTTGCTGTACGCGCTCGTGCCCACGTCGACCGAAGACGGCTTCGGGCTCGTCAGCGTGCACGTCGGCTCGCCGCCGAAGATCGACGAAGCCCACGCTTTGTCGGTCTACCCCAACGGCCTCGACACGGCGCCCGTCGTCGCCACGCGCAGCGGTGCGAAGATGTATGTTGCACGTGTTCGTCCGCTCACCGCCGACCCCACCGCCTCGCGCGTGCTCGAGCTCGGCAAGCTCGACGAAGCGGGGACGTTCACCTCGCTCGGGCTCGTACCCACCAACGGTTCCGTGAAAGACGTCGCGCTCGAGGCCGACACCCTCGGCGCGATCTGGCTCCACTACACCGACGGCGTCGGAAGCTGGCTCGAACGACGGGTCTGCGTGGATCCGTGAGCCGCGTGCTAGACGTTGCCACCCCGATGACCCCGAAGCCCGCCATTCGCCACGCCGAGCACGACGCGACGCGCGCCTACTACGACGAGTTCTCGCAAGGGTACGAGCGCCATCGCCGCCCGAACAATGCGGACGGCTACCACGCGCTCATCGACGATCTCGAGATCGGCATCACGCAGAAGTACGGCGCCGGCAAGGACGTCCTCGAGTGCGGTTGCGGTACCGGCCTCTTGCTCGAACGCATCGCGGGCTTCGCCAAGAAGGCGACGGGAATAGATCTCTCGCCCGGAATGCTGGAGCTCGCGACGAGTCGCGGTCTCGACGTCCACGAAGGCAGCGTCACCCACTTGCCATTCGCCGACGCGAGCTTCGACGTCGTGTGCTCGTACAAGGTGCTCGCCCATGTGCCCGACATCGGCAAGGCGCTACAGGAGATGGCGCGCGTGACGCGTCCCGGCGGCGTCATCCTCGCCGAGTTCTACAACCCGCTCAGCTTTCGGGCGTTCGCGAAGCGCTTCGGTCCGGCCGGCAAGATCTCCGAAACCACGCGCGAGAGCGCGGTTTATACGCGGTTCGACGCGCCTTGGGTCATCCCGCGCATCCTTCCCGTGGGCACCACGCTCGAAGGCGCGCACGGCGTTCGCATCGTCACCCCCGCCGCCGCTGCGATGCGCATCCCGGGTCTTCGGGCCGTCCTTCGTCGCGCCGAAGAGTGGCTCGCGCCGACGCGGCTGGCCTACTTCGCGGGCTTCTACGTCGCGGTGATTCGCCGCCAAAAATAAGCCAGATGCGGGGAACCCTAGGCGACCTTCACGCGTCTATACTCGAACCTCGATGTCGCCCCTCGTCCGCTTCGGCAAAGTCGCTTCGCTGCTTCTCGGGTTTGGCCTCGCTACGTACATGGCCCTTCGCCTTCACGGCGGCGGGCTTTGGGACGGGCTCACACCGGCCATCGCAGCCAACAACGCCGCCGTCGCTTCGCAGGCGAAGGCCTCCTACGACCTCACGCAACTGAAGGTCGTCAACGAGGTCCTCAAGACCGTCCGCGATCGCTACGTCGATCCGAAGCGCGTGAAGCCGAAGGAGATGCTCCTCTCTGCGCTCAACTACGTGCAGCGCGACGTGGCGCAGGTCATCGTCCTCCACGAGGACGGCGCGCCAACGGTGAAGGTTCGCGTCGACACGCAGGAGCGCGAGTTCCGCGTCGACAACGTGCAAGGGCCCTGGGACGTGAGCGCGCGCCTCCGCGAGGTCTTCGCGTTCGTGCAGGACGGCTTGCGCGGCACCGAGGTCGATCTTCGCGAGGTCGAGTACGCGGCCTGCAACGGCATGCTCCACACGCTCGATCCCCACAGCGTGCTGCTCTCGCCCGAGGCCTACAAGGAGATGAACCTGTCGACGAGCGGCCAGTTCGGCGGCCTCGGCATCGTCATCTCGATCCGCGACCAGCAGCTCACGGTCGTGAACCCGATGCCCGGCACGCCCGCGTTCCGCGCCGGCGTGAAGAAGTACGACCGCATCGTGAAGATCGGCGGCGAGTCGACGCTCAACATGGGCCTCAACGAGGCCGTGCAGCACCTCCGCGGCGCGCCCGGTACGAAGGTCACCGTCTTCCTCCGCCGCGCCGGGCCTGATGGCTGGCAGCAGCGGAAGCCGTTCGAACTCACGCGCGAGGTCATCAAGGCCGCGAGCGTCGAG
>CAXSGV010000186.1:6580-11385 GCA_964236615.1 uncultured Polyangiaceae bacterium | reverse complement strand
CTCCAGCCTCGGCGAGGCGGCGAGCGAAGTGAGCGCCCATTCCCTGGGCTGCACCGGTGACGATGATCTTGAGTTGATTGAGCTGCATGCGGAAGCCTTTAAGCCATTCTTCGTTTGCTGGATAGAGGTGGACGCTCTTCGTGACGTTGCTATGGTGTGCGTCATGAGGCCCGAAGCGCGCTACGCGATCTGTCTAGTCCCCTGCTTGATGGTCGCAGCCTCGCACGCGGCGTGCTCATCGGCTGACGAAGCGGGCGCGCCCGTCGGTGCAACGCCGGGAAGCGATGGCGGCACGACGCCCGACGGACCCATCACCGCGGCCGACGCTTTCGTCGATGCCCCTGCCGCGCTGCCGACGGGCAAGCTCGTGATCGGCATGTGGTGCGGCCCTCCGCTCGCCGAGCTGAAGAAGGCGCGCTTCGACGAGATCGCCACGGCTGGCTTCACGCATGTCTCGAACCCTTGCGAGCCGTCGTCGAACGTCCCCGCGTTCAACAAGCAGATGCTGGATCTCGCCAACCAGACGGGTCTTTCCGCGATCGTGTCCGACGACCGTGCCGCGCAGGCCCTCGCCGCCTCACCCGCGGATCGCGCGGCGAAGCTCGCCGCTGTCGTGGCCGACTACGCTAAGAGCCCTGCGCTCTACGGCTACCACCTCGTGGACGAGCCGTCGGTGCCCGCGTTCGGTGCGATTGCCACCGTCGTGAGCGACATGCGGGCGCTCGACTCTTTGCACCCCGCCATCGTCAACTTGTTGCCGATCTACGCGAGCGCCGGCCAGCTCGGCGCACCGACGTACGACGCGTACGTGGGCGCGTTTCTGAAGGACGCGAAGCCAGCGGTCTACAGCTACGACCACTACAATTTCTATTCGGGCGGTGTCGACGGCGCCGACTTCTTCGACAACCTCGCCGTGTTTCGCGCGCAATCGATCGCGGCGAAGACCCCCTTCTGGCAGTACATCCAGTCGATCCGTTACAACGGCCACCGCGACACGACGGGTCCGGAGAAGCGCTGGGCGGCGCTTCACACGCTCGCGTACGGCGGCACCGGCGTCATGTACTTCACGTACTGGACGCCGCCTCAGACCGCGGAGAATTTCGGATCCGGCATCATCGCGGCCGACGGTACGAAGTCGACGCAGTACGCGGACGTGCAGGCGATCAACAAGACGCTCGCCGCGATGGGCAAGTACCTCACCCCGGCCACGTCGACCGGCGTCTTCCACAACGGCACCCTCGCGTCGTCGACGGTCCCGCGCGTCCCCGGTGCCCCGGTCTACGTGGCCAGCGCGGCTCCGATCACGGTGGGCCTCTTCACCGTCGCCCAGGACACGTACGCGCTTCTCGTGAACCGAAGCTACGCCGCCACCACCGAGGCCGACGTGCACGTCGCGAGCAGCGATGGCGCGCCCGAGGTGCTCGATGTTGCGAGCGGGACGTTCACGAAGGCATCGGTCCTCGCCACCGATCCCGTCAAGGGCGCCAAGCTGCACGTCGCGCTCCCCCCTGGCGACGGCGTTCTCTTGCACATGCGCGGCGTGGCACCGCAAGGTGCGCCCGGCGCGGAGGCGTTCGTCGGTACGGTGCGCGCGGACGCGGGCGCGCTCCACGTCGTCGACTCGAGCTTCGGAGCTGCGCGCGTGCGCAGCGCGGGTTGGGACGATTGCCCGACGGGGTACGCGCTTGCGGGGCGGGATTTCCAGTCGAACGGCTTCTTCTTGTGCGCACGAAAGGATCTCGCCGCGCGCACGTTCTACGTCGGCAACGTCGTCGCCGACGCCGGAACCCAGTACCGCGTGCAGAACGGTGCCGCGACCTCGCTCGGCGTCGCCGGCTGGGACACGTGCGCCGCGGGCAAGCCCATCGGACGCGTGTTCGAGAGCAACGGGTTCTGGGTTTGTCTGGACTGAGCCGGTTGCGCCGCTGGGGCTTCGCGCGCGGCGACACGCTCCGCTTGTCAGATCTTCACTTGCGGAACCCGTCCATCCCGAGGGGCGACATGAACATCTCGGTCGACTTGCGCGTGGCCTCGAGCGACAGCCGGCGCCACTCGGCCGCGAGCTGCGCGGTGTAGGAGAGCGTCTCGCGCGTGAGCTTGGCCATCTCGTCGACGGCCGTCGTCACCTGCTCGACCTGCTTTGCCTCGACCTTGCCGATCTCTTCGTAGATCGACGCCACGCGGGCAACGTGATCGTTCCAGGTCTTCTGGACCACACCCGCAAATTGCTGCGCCTGCGAAGTGGCGGTCGTGCCGTTGCTCTCGGACATGGTCTGCTCCTTGGTTCACGACCGCCGAAGTAGCGGTCGTTTCTCGGTGGAGCGGACGTTAAGACCCGCCTGTCAGCCGGTCAACGCATTTATGTTGCAGTGCAACATTCAAGTTCGCTTTCGGCGAGGCTTGAGCGAGCGCTTCAAATCCTCGAGGTCCTTGCGCAGCTGCGCCATCTCCGCCGCGTTCGAGGAGGGCGCGGACGGCGGCGGCGATGGGGGCGCCTCGGCGTACCGGGCGGAGGGCGGCGGCTGTGAGCCAGCCTCGGACCACGGATTGCCGATCACCATGCGGGCGAGCGCTCCGGCGGCCGAGAACGGAACCGTCGCGAAGGGATTGTAGGGGGCGAGGGCTTGTGCACCCTGCTTCGCTTGCAGGTAGATGTCGAGCGACCACGACACGTACCGCCCTAGAAATTCAGCCAATGCGTCGTCGCCCATGCGGATCATGCGCGTGAGTAGAGCGGACGGAAGCAGGTTCGCGCCCCCGCGGCTCTCGAAGATGATCTGCGCGAGCGTGGCCTGCGTGAGATCGCTGTTCGTCTTCGCGTCAATGACGAGTGGGTCCGCGCCGTCACGGATCTTGGCGGCGAGCTCTTCGAGGGTGATGTACTTACTGTCGACCGTGTCGTAGAGGCGCCGGTTCGAATACTTCTTCACGAGCATGGGCACCGGCGTCGTAGCCCGTGCCCGCCGCATTCGCAACGCGAGGGGCGCTCTCGGTTTGCTGCTTCGCAACATTTCGTCCCTTGACTCTCGTTCGTGCGCGAGTACGGTCCGCCCTTCGACGCGTGTTGCGCTGCAACATACACGAGGTGATGCGATGGCCAGGGCAATTCGAACGGTGGCGACGAGCACGACGACGCAGGGCGGGGGCTTCTTGCTCTCGGTCGTCGCCGGTGTCATGGCGGAGCGCATGGGAATAGCTTCGGTGCGTCACGGAGTCTCACGCCTCGCCGCGCTTGGAGCCCTCGCGCTCGGTGCCGCTCTCACGGCCGCGGCCTGCGCCGACGGCACCACGTCGACATGCCGCATCGGCGCCGACTGTGCGTCGGGCGCATGCCGCAGCGATGGCACCTGCATCGACGCGAACGCCAATCCCGACGGCGGCGTCGTCGGCGATGGCGCACCGACCACGGGCGATACGGGCCCCTCGGGAACGGACAGCTCCACCTCCGACGCCCCGGTGACGGGCTGCGCTGGAAACAAAGACGGCACCATCACGCGCGAAGAGACGCCGCTCGCCGCCGGCCTTCGCGCGACCTACCGCGTGGCCACCGGTGTTCCGATCAACACGGCGGGCACGACCAACCCCGACGGTACCCGGCACTGGGATTTTTCGGGCGCGCTCACCGGCGATCACACGCTGGTGATCGAAACCGTCGCGCTCACCGGCCAGTGGTTCGCACCGGATTTCTCGGGGGCCACGTACACGGTGCGTCTGTCGGATTCCAAGGATCTCCTCGGCGTGTTCGAGCTCACGCCGAGCGCGCTGCTTCTTCGCGGCGTCGTGTCGCCCGCCGACGGTGCGACCACGCGCACGAAGGTCTCGTACTCGCCCACGGCCTCGACGCTCACCTTTCCGATGCAGAAGGGCTCCACTTGGTCGACGAGCAGCACCGTCAGCGGCCAAGCGTCGGGCTTCTTCACGACTTACACCGAAGCGACGACCTACAACGTCGACGCGGCCGGCGATCTCGTCACGCCGCTCGGCACCTATTCGGTGCTTCGCATCAAAGCTTTGCTCACGCGCACGGTCGGCGGATTTGCGACCACGGTGCGGACATTCGCGTTCGTCACCGAGTGCGCCGGCACGGTCGCGCGGATCGTCTCGAACGACAACGAAGGCCAGGAGGAGTTCACGACCGCGTCGGAGGTCCAGAGGACAGCTCCATGAGCCGTTGGGCCTTCGCGTTCGTCGCACTACCGATGTTGTTTTCGATGTTCGGCTGCATGTCTTTTCATCAAGGTCCCATGCCGGGCGAGCCGAAGGCCGCGACGTTCGCCAACGTCGACGGCGTTCGTGTCCGCTACGTCGACTCGGGCACCGGTCCCACCGTCGTCCTCATTCACGGGTTCGCATCGTCGCTCGAGACGTGGGCGACGGTGACGCCGAGCCTCACGGGTCACCGCGTGATCGCGCTCGATTTGAAGGGCTTCGGCTGGACCGATCGCCCCGAAGGCGACTACTCGCCCGAGGCGCAGGCGCGGCTCGTGCTCGGTCTCCTCGATCAGCGCGGCGTCGACAAAGCGACCTTGGTTGCGCACTCGTGGGGCGCCTCGGTGGCGCTTTCGGTCGCTCTCGCGGCGCCGAACCGTGTCGAACGGCTCGCTCTCTACGACGCGTGGGTTTACGAGGAGCAGCTGCCCCCGTTCTTCCACTGGGCACGGGCGGACGGCGTGGGCGAAGCGCTCTTCGGCCTCTATTACAAGGAGCGGTCCGACGAGCGCGTGGCCCTCGCCTTCTACGACAAGGCCTTCGTCACCGAGGCGCTCGTCGATGCCGTCGAGACCGCGCTCGATCGACCTGGCACC
>CAXSGV010000186.1:0-6570 GCA_964236615.1 uncultured Polyangiaceae bacterium | reverse complement strand
CTTCCCCGACGGCACCGTCGCCGCTGCGCTCGCTTCCGTGCGAGGCCAGCGTTATGCGCGCGTGCAAGGTCGCTACCGCGAGATCGACAAGCCCACGCTTCTCATGTGGGGTCGCGAGGACGCCGTCACGACCGTGACCTACGGCGAGCGGCTCGTGCGTGATCTCAAGAACGCGCGCCTCGTCGTGTACCCGCGCTGCGGACACTTTCCGATGATCGAAGCGGCCGCGCAGTCGACGCGCGATCTCGTGGCCTTCGTCGGCCCGGGGACCGCCGTCGAGCAGCAGCCCGATCCTGCGAAGCCCGAGGGGCCGAACAAGGCCGAGGGGCCGAACAAGGCCGAGGGGCCGTGATCGATCGACGCTCCCGCGCGCTCTTCGGCGTCGCGCTCGCCGCGACGACGCTCCTCACCTCGGCAGACGCGGGGGCTACCGGGTTCACCGACATCGGGCAGGACATCACGCCGCGCGAGAAGGTCGAGGCCGCTATTTCGGGCTACCTCCGCACGCGCGGCGAAGCCTTTTACAACCTCGATCTGGATCGCGGCCTCACGCCGTCGGGTCAGCCCCTCTTCCCGGTGTCGAGCTCGGATCCGTCAGCGCAGACGTTCACCAACTGGGACATGCGTTTTCGCACCGATCTCGCGGTGTACGCGCCGGGCGAGATGGTCGCGGTCAAAGCGCGTATCGATTTCCTCGACAACCTCGTGCTCGGCAGCATGCCGGACGGCATCCCCGCGGCGTCGACGTCGCAGCGCGCCGGCGGCGACATGGTCCGCGTGAAGCGCGCTTACGGCGAGGCGAAGCTCCCCTTCGGACTGCTCGCGGCCGGCCGCATGGGCGCGCACTGGGGTCTCGGCATGCTGTCGAACGGCGGCGACTGCCTCGATTGCGACAGCGGCGACTCCGCCGATCGCCTCGCGATCCTCACGCCGCTCGCAGGCCACATCTTCGCGGCCGCCTACGACTTCAGCTCGACGGGTCCGCAGACGCCGCGCGGCGTTCAGGGCAAGACGATCGGCTTCGAGCCTTCGACCGACGTGCGCTCGGTCACGCTCGCCGTCCTTCGCTGGAGCGATGACACCGTCCGCGAGCGTCGACGCAAGGCCGGCAAAGGCACCGTCGAGTACGGCAGCTTCATCGCCCACCGCTGGCAGTCGAACGACGTGCCCGCGACCTACCTTCCGACGGCGCAACCGATCCCGATCTCGTCGTCGCAGATCATGATGCGCGGCTACCGCGCGACCGCGTTCGACGCGTGGGCGAAGGTCGTGTTCCCGTCGGTGCGCATCGAGGCCGAGTTTGCGTACCTTGCCGCGACTGTCGATCAGGCCTCGCTGCTTCCGGGCGTGCTCCTTCGTGAGCCCGCGAAGTCACGTCAGATTGGCCTCGCGATGGAGAGCCACATCGGCGCACCAGAGGCGGCGTTCGGGGGTGGTCTCGACGCCGGCTACGCGAGCGGCGATCCCGCACCGGGCTTCGGCGCCAACGCCGCGCCGAACGCCCCTGCGCCGAAGCCCGGCGATCTCGATGGCGCGCAGGCGAGCCCGCCGCGCGACATGCGCGTCGACAACTTCCGCTTCCACCCCGACTACCGCGTCGACCGCATCCTCTTTCGCGAGATCATCGGCACCGTCACCGACGCCGTCTACGCGCGGCCGCACGTGAAGCTCCGGTTGTTCCAGGCGACGTCGGGCAGCATCACGGCGTCGCTCGCCGCCATCGGCTCGATGGCGATGGGTCGATGTTTGCGTCGTCGACGCCCGGCGGCAAGTGATCGCTCGGCATCGAGCTCGATCCGACGATCGCCTACGAAGGGCACGACGGACTTGCCGTTGCGCTGGAGCACGCCATCCTTTTCCCCCTCGCGGGTCTCGACAACACCGCCGCCAACCTCGCGGCGAAGCCAGCGCAGCTCGTGCGCCTTCGCCTCGCCTACCGGTTCTAGACCTCTATGAAGCTCGTTCCCGCCGGCCTTCCCGTTTGCGCCACGCGTCTCCCCGGCCTTGCCGGCGTTGCCGGCGTTATCGGCGTCGTCAGCCTCATCGGCCTCGCGTCGTGCAGCGAGAACCTCACGCCGTCGCCCGAGCGCGCGGGGTACGACGCCGGTGCGCTCGCTCCTCTCTCGTGCCTCCCCAACCGCGTACGACGTTCCCGCGCGCTACCTCACGTCGCCGCCCGGGCGCGATCGCGACATCAACACCGCCGGCACCGTCGACAAGGACGGCAAGCGCGTCTTCGATCAGGGGACCGATCTCGCCGATGACGTCCTCGCGACCATCACCGCGAAGAAAGTGAAGGGCGCCTGGTACGAGACATCGTTCCCCACCGGCACCTTTGCGGCGCCATTCGATCTCTCGGGGCGAATCGATGCAATTTACAACAACGACGACAAGGCGCTCCGCATCCTCGGCCTAGCGTCCACGTCGGAGTCCCCCGCCGAGGGCAAGACGCTCGTCGTCTACGACGCCCCCGTCGATCTCTACCGCTTCCCACTCGCCGTCGGCGTCTCGTACACGAGCGATGGCGTCGCCAAGAATTCGGTGATCCGTGGACAGCCCTACGCGGGCAAAGACTCCTACGAAGTGAAGGTCGACGCCGCAGGCCAGCTGCTGCTCCCCGATCTCACGTTCACCAACGTCCTCCGCGTCCGCACGAAGGTGACCGTCACGCCCGCCGCCGGCGCCGTCACGGCCCGCCGCCAGACGTCGTTTCTGGCCGAGTGCTACGGCGAGGTCATGCGCGCGACCAGCAAGGACAACGAGCCCAACGAAGAGTTCACGGTGGCCTCCGAGGTTCGTCGCCTCGGTCTGTCTCCGTGATTCGCGCCGTCCGCACAGGACGAGCCATCAGCGAAGAGCCATGAAGAGCCACACCGAAGGAGCGCCGCGATGATCTGGGAGATGTACAAGAAGGGATTTTTCGCCTGGGAAGAGGCCACGGCGAAGTACCTCGAGACGGTGATGAAGAGCCCGCTCGTCCTCGCGCCGTCGAGCGCGATGCTGATGACGGTCATGAAGGCGAAGGCCGCCGCCGACAAGGCGAGCGCGGTGGTGTGGGGCACGCTTGGTTTGCCGACGCGGCGCGACCAGGAGCGCTCGCTTCATGCGCTGAACCAGATTCAGAGTCGGCTCCTCGACCTCGAAGAGCAGCTGACGCGCATCAAGAACGATCAGAAGAACTGAGGGGGGATCATGGATGTCACGCCGTTCACCAGCAGCCTGAGGATTGCACCGCGCGCGGTGTTTGAACGCCTTGCCACGCACGCGGACCTTCCGCGTTTCTACGTCCCCGACGGCACGGCCTGGCGGACGGTGACGTGGAAAGAGTTCGCAGCGCAGATCCGCGCCGTCACGCTCTTTCTGCGCGATCGCGGGATCGTGAACGGCGATCGCATTGCCATCTTCGCGCCGAACCGCGTCGAGTGGGCCTCGGCCGCGCTCGCGATTCAGGCTGCGGGCGGCGTGATGGTTCCGGTGTACCCGGCGAGCACGGCGGCACAGGCTGCATACGTCGTCGATCACGCCGACGCCCGCGTCGTCTTCGTCGACACGCCCGGGCTCCTCAAGAAGCTGGTCGAGTGCGAAGCGTCGCTGAAGACGGTCGAGCATGTCGTCGTCCTCGACGACCGCATCGATCTCGAGCGCGTCGGCGATCTGAAGGGCCTTGCGCCGAAGATCGTTCGCTGGGGTAACGCGGTGACGCGCGGCAACGAGCTCGACGCCGCCGATCCCGCGCTGTTCGACCGCACGATGGACGGCGTGTCGCTCGATCAGCCTGCGCTCATGCTCTACACGAGCGGCACCTCGGGCAACCCGAAGGGCGTTCCGCTCACGCACGAGAACGTCGCCGTCAACGGACGCGATTGGCTCGTGTGCAACGCGCCTTTGCTCGACGAAGGCGCAATCGACGTTCTCTGGCTTCCGATGAGCCACATCTTCGGCCTCGGCGAAATGTGCCTCGGCAACACGCTCGGCTTCACGACCTACCTCGCCGATCCCGCGACGGTGCTCACGCGTCTCCCCGAGATCGCGCCGACGGTGTTCATGAGCGTGCCCTCGCATTGGGAGAAGCTCGCGATCCTGTCGGGCGGTGACGTCCGGAAGCTGCAGGAGATCACCGGCGGCAAGATGAAGTTCTGCCTGTCCGGCGGCGCGGGGTTGAAGCGTGAGGTGAAGGAGCTGTTTCAGAAGGCCGGCGTTCTGCTCCTCGAGGGGTATGGGCTCACCGAGTGCTCACCGACGCTGACCTTGAATCGCCCCGGCGCGTTCCGTTTCGACTCCGTCGGGCAAGCGCTGCCTTCGGTGACGCTGAAGCTAGCCGAAGACGGCGAGATTCTGGCAAAGGGCGCCAACGTCTTCGCTGGCTACCACAAGGATCCCGAGGCCACGCGCGAGGCCTTCACCGAGGATGGCTGGTTCAAGACCGGCGACGTGGGGCGCTTCACCGACGACGGCTTCCTTCAGATCATCGATCGCAAGAAGGACATCCTCGTCACCGCGGGCGGTAAGAACGTCCCGCCACAAAACATCGAGCTCCGCTTCCGTGACGACGCCCTCATTGCGCACGTCGTCGTCTATGGCGAGGGCAAGAAATACCTCGTCGCGGGCGTGTGGCTGCACGACGGCATCGCGCCGTCGGAAGCCGTGCGCGCGGAGGTCGAGCAGAAGATCGAGACCGTGAACAAGGAGCTCGCGAGCTACGAGACGATCAAGAAATTCACGATCCTCGATCGCCCGCTCACCGTCGAAGGCGGGCTGCTCACGGCTTCGTTCAAGGTGCGTCGCAAGATGGTCTACGAAGTCTTCGCGGCGGCGCTCGAGTCGCTCTACATCGGCGCGCGCCCATCGTGAGCAAGTCGGACGCAAAGGCCGTGAAAGGCAAGCGAGCCATGAACCTCGCCAACCTGTGGCGGCGTCCGAAGCCCGCAATTGGCACGACGCCTTACGATGTCGTGTTCGTCGAGAACAAGTGGCGCCTCCTCCGCTACCGCGCGCGTCCCGAGGGAATCGCCTACCAGACGCCGGTGTTGCTCGTGCCGTCGCTCATCAACCGTCACTACGTGCTCGACCTCATGAAGGGGAAGAGCGTGACGGAATACTTCGTCTCGCGCGGGCACGACGTTTTCACGATCGACTGGGGCACGCCCGGCCCCGAGGATCGCTTCCTCACGTTCGACGATGTCTGCGATCGCTACCTCGGTCGCGCAATCCGCAAGGTCGCCGGAACGTCGAAACGAAACCAGGCGCACGTTCTCGGCTACTGCCTCGGCGGGACGCTGGCGGCGATCCACGCGGCGGCGCGTCCGGAGTACATCGCTTCCCTCGCGCTCCTGGCGGCACCGGTGAAGTTCCACGACACCGGCGCAACGGAAGGTCTGCTCGCGGCATGGACCCAGAACAAAGGCTTCGACGTCGGTGCGATCGTCGACGCGTTCGGGAACGTGCCGTGGCAGCTCCTGCAAGCATCCTTCAACCTTCTTCGTCCGACGCTGCCGCTGGCGAAGGCCGTCACCGTGATCGATCGCGCCGGTGACGACGACTTCCTCGATGGCTTCATCGCGCTCGAGACATGGGGCAACGACAACGTGTCCTTCCCCGGCGCCTGCTACCAGCGGTACATCGAGGAGCTCTACAAGAAGGACGCGCTCGTGAAGGGCACCTTCACGTTGTCGGGCGATCCGGCGCGACTCGAGGACATTCGCTGTCCGCTCCTCGCGGTGACGTTCGAGCATGACAACATCGTGCCGAAGGGGAGCGCCGCAGCTCTTCTCGATCACGTCGCGTCGACGGACAAGGAGCAGCTCCACCTCTCCGGCGGCCACGTCGGCGCGGTGGTCGCGCGGGCCGCAGCGAAGGGCTTGTGGCCGAAGCTCTCGGAGTTCTTCGCGACGCGCGACGCAGCGCCAGCGGTAGCGACATCACCTGCCCCGCGGCGACGTGCGATAGTCGCTGGATGACTCTCTTCGAGCTCCTCTGTCTCCTCCTCATCGCCGGTGTCTGCGGGGGAATTGGACAGTCGATCGTCCGAGGCTCGCGTGGCGGTTGTCTCGTCAGCATCGCGCTCGGCTTCGTGGGCGCCTACCTCGGCAGCTTCCTCGCGCGCAAGCTGGGCCTCCCGGAGTGGATCACGTTCACGATCGGCGGCAACCGCTTCCCCATCGTGTGGTCGATCATCGGCTCCGCGCTCTTCGTCGCCGTCGTGAGCTTCATCACGCGCGGCCGCCGCGACTAACTAACGCCCCGCGCCTCACTCCGTCCGCCCGTCCGATCTGTCCCAGGACACCCAAAATCCGTCCGCGCCACCCGCGCGCCGCGAACGCCCCCCATGCTTCCCGGCGACATCCGTTGCCGGCAACGAAATCCACGGGGGACAACAAGGTGGTTGGTGGGCCCCCGCCATGCCTGGCCGGTGGGGGCGGGCGCGGCGTGGCGTGGCATGGAGGGTGCTGAGGGGAGCGCGATCGCCGCGGGCGGGCGGGATGGAGGGTGTGCGCGTGAATCGATTTTCGTTTTCTATTCGGCGGGTGTTTCATCGGCTCGGGCATCTTGGGCGCATGATGACTCGGCCGT
>CAXSGV010000185.1:0-11428 GCA_964236615.1 uncultured Polyangiaceae bacterium | reverse complement strand
CTCGTCCGAGGTTCAGATCGCGATCCTGACCGAGCGCATCGGGTACCTCACCAAGCACTTCAAGACCCACGTGAAGGATCACCACTCACGCCGCGGCCTTCTCCGCATGGTCTCGAAGCGCCGACGTCTCCTCAACTACTTGAAGAAGTCGAGCCTCGACCGCTACCGCAAGATGGTCTCGTCGCTCAACCTCCGCAAGTAACGCTCTCGCAAAGAGGGGCGCGCTCCCGAAAAGGAGCCGCCCCTTCTTTTCTTTTGTTTCATCCCTTTTTCGAAGTTCCGAGTCCCGCCTCGAGCCGCCTTGCTCTTCGATTCCTGCACCCGCGGCCGTCTCTCTCGACGGTCTCGCATGCACGAACCGAGGACCTAAGGCCGTTCCCCGCGAGGCTCGGCGTCACGCCGCACGAAGCGGCGAACGCCAGGAGTCTCCATGTCATTCGTTCGTGAATCCGTCACCATCAACGGCAAGCCCCTCACCTTCGAGACCGGCCGCCTCGCCAAGCAGGCGCACGGCTCGATCCTCATCACGTACGGCGAGAGCGTCGTCCTCGTCACCGCCGTCTGCGGCGACGAGCGCCCCGGCCTCGATTTTTTCCCGCTCACCTGCGAGTACGTCGAGAAGACGTACGCCGCCGGCAAGATCCCGGGCGGCTTCTTCAAGCGTGAGGCTCGTCAGCGCGACGAAGAGATCCTCACCTGCCGCCTCATCGATCGTCCTTGCCGCCCGCTCTTCCCCGAGGGCTTCAAGAAGGACACCCAGGTCATCGCGACGGTCATGTCGTCCGACAAGATGAACCCGACGGACGTCCTCGCGCTCTGTGGCGCGAGCGCCGCGCTCCACATCTCGGATATCCCCTGGGCCGGTCCGCTCGCAGGCGTTCGCGTCGCGCGCGTCAACGGCGAGCTCATCGCCTTCCCGACCCTCGAGCAGCAGACCGCGTCGGATCTCGACATGGTCGTCGCCTGCACGAAGGATGCAATCTGCATGGTCGAAGGCGGCGCGGCCGAGGCCAGCGAGGCCGACGTCATCGACGCTCTCTACTTCGCGCACCGCGCGGCGCAGCCGATCATCGAGCTCATCGAGAAGCTTCGCCAAGCCGTCGGCAAAGAGAAGCGCGTGTTCGAGCCCGTCCTCCTCGACAGCAAGATCGCCGGCCGCGTCTCGCAGCTCGTCGACAAGGGCATCATCGAGTCCTCGCTCATCAAGGACAAGAAGGCCCGCTACGACTCGTACAAGAAGGTGAAGACGGCGATGACGGACACGCTTCTCGCCGAGCTCGGTCCGGAAGCCTTCGCCACGAGCGAGAAGCTCATCAAGGGCGAGTTCGAGGAGCGGAAATACCACGTCGTCCGTGAGTACGTTCTCACCGAGAACAAGCGCATCGACGGCCGCGCGATGAACGTCATCCGCCCGATCATGACCGAGGTCGGTCTGCTCCCGCGCGTGCACGGCTCGGCGCTCTTCCAGCGCGGCGAGACGCAGGCGATCGTCACGACGACGCTCGGCACGTCGACGGACGAGCAGAAGATCGACGCGCTCACCGGCGAACGCTGGAAGCGCTTTTTGCTCCACTACAACTTCGCTCCGTTCTCCACCGGCGAGACCAAGCCGATGCGCGGCCCCGGTCGTCGCGAGATTGGCCACGGCGCCCTCGCCGAGCGTGCGCTCAGCCGCATGCTCCCCGAGCAAGAAAAGTTCCCCTACACCGTCCGCATCGTCTCGGAGACGCTCGAGTCGAACGGCTCGTCGTCGATGGCTTCGGTCTGCGGCGGCACGCTCTCGCTCATGGACGCCGGCGTTCCGATCAAGGGCGCCGTCGCGGGCATCGCGATGGGCCTCATCTCGGACGGCAAGCGCCACGCGATCTTGTCCGACATCCTCGGCGACGAAGATCACCTCGGCGACATGGACTTCAAGATCTGCGGCACCGCCAAGGGCATCACCGCGATCCAGATGGACATCAAGATCGCCGGCCTGTCGCGTGAGCTCCTCACGAAGGCGCTCGATCAAGCGAAAGAGGGGCGCGTCTTCATCTTGAACAAGATGACGGAGTCGCTCACCGGCCCGCGCGCCGAGCTCTCCAAGTACGCACCGCGCATCACCACGATCAAGGTGAAGCCGGATCAGATCCGCCTCGTCATCGGCCCCGGTGGCAAGACCATCAAGGGCATCGTCGACCAGACGGGCGTCGCCATCGACGTCGAGGACGACGGCACGGTCAACGTCGCGTCGAGCGATCCCGACGCGGTGAAGCGCGCGATCGACATCATCAAGGGCCTCACCGCGGAGCCCGAGGTCGGCGCCACGTACAAGGGCGCGGTCCAGCGCATCACGGACTTCGGCGCCTTCGTCGAGCTCCTCCCCGGCACCGACGGCCTCCTTCACATCTCGGAGATGGCCCACACGCGCGTCGACAAGGTGACGGACGTCATGAAGGAAGGCGACATCGTGGAAGTGAAGGTCCTCTCCGTCGATCGCGACGGCAAGGTCCGCCTCACGCGCCGCGAGCTTCTCCCGCTCCCCGAGGGCGAGGAGGGCGAGGCCGCCAAGCAGCGGATGCTTCAAGCACGCGAAGCCGGTCCGCCGCGCTCGGGTGGCCCGGGCGGTGACCGCGGTGGACGCGGCGGCCCCGGTGGCGGACGCGGCGGTCCCGGCGGCGGTCGCGGCGGCCCGCGCCGCTGAATCACGGCTCGTTCCGAGCCTAGATTTCTGACGCGCGAAGTAGAAGAGACGAGAGACCTGGGAGCCATCCCAGGTCTCTTTTTTTATGTGCGACCGAGGAGAGCTAAATGAGCGAGCACGATTCTGCATCAACTCGTGCGAAGCACGATTCGCCGAAGGCGAGACGGGGAGGCTCGAAACCGCAGGTTTAGAGGGGCCGGCAGGCCCACCAGACACGTACTAAATCTAGGTTCGTGATCGAAGATCACGAACCGTGATTTAGCGCGCCGGCGGAGCGCGGCGGAGCACCAGGTAGCCGGCGCCGCGCGCGCCGAGCGGCAAAAAGGCATCACCCGTGAAGTGTGCCGCGAGGACGTCGCTCGCGGCGAGGCGGCCTTCGACGGCGCGCGTGAAGCGCGCGTCGCGCCAGCGCTCGAGGTGAAGTGGGTCGACTCCGCCTTCGACGTAGAAGAGAAGCAGCTCGGGATCGCGTGCGAGGAGCAAGGCCGCGTCGATCCGCTTCGACGTGTGACCCCCCGGGAGCGAAGCGATCTCGGGGTCGGTGATGCCGGCGAGGTCGACGACGGTTGCCTCCGTGACTGCCGTCGGCCAGCCGATGTCGAGCGCGGCGATCGATCGCGCACCCGCGAGGGGGCCACGCGCGCTTTCGATCAACGCGGCGCGATTGACCCCAGCGGTGCGGCCGTTGGGTGCTGCGGTCGTGAGAAGGCGCATGCCGACGAGCAGCGCCAGAGCGACGCGCGATGCCGTCGCAAGGGGGTGCGCGTGACGCGACGTGATCACGAACGCGAGCAACAGCGATGGAACGACGGGCACCACCAGACGCGCGTAAGGCATCCAGTCGCCCCCCGCGAGCGCCACCGCCACGAGGTGCAAGAGCCCCGCGAGCACGAGCGCGCGCGCGGCAAAGGGGGCCCGCCGCAGCGCGATCGGCGACGCCACGAGCAAAGGCGCGAGCGTGGCTATCGCGGCGGCGGCCGCATAGACGAGGCCTTGCGAGGGCACGCCCGGCTTGGCGAGGAGCGCGAGCGGCGCAGGTCGACCAAACACGAGCAGCCGCACGAGAGCGCACGTCGCGAAGGGCGCAAGCGCCAAGACGGACGGCACGATCAGCCGTCGCGCGCGGCTCGTGGCGCTCGTGTCCGAGGTGGCCTCGCCGCTCCACGCACCGGCCACGCCAATCGCCAGCGCCCATGGTGCCATCTCAGGGCGGAGCGAAGCCGCGAGGCCGGCGAGGATCGCCGCCCTGCGCGGTCGCGGAACGGAGGACACGAGAGCGAGCGCGGCGAAGGTTGCGAGCGTTGTGGCGAACGCCGTCTCCATGCCGCTGACGGCGTGCGCAGCCAGCGGGAGGTCGAGCCCGAGCACGACGATCGCCGAGGCCTTTGCCCAGACCGGAGCGTCCGCGCGCGCCATGGCTACCCCGAGCGCCGCGGCGGCCACGAGCCACACGAGCAAACCCATGTATTTTGCACGTTCGAGCGCGTCCGCCGCGGTACCCGTCGCCGCGCAGGGGACGAGAAGAAAAGCCCACGGCAACGGCGTCACGCCGTCGGTGATCGCGCCCCCCGCGTTGAAGCGGTAGCCCGCGCCGTGCGCCAGGTGCCGCGCGTAACGAACCGAAATCCATGCGTCATCGATGGCAAACGGCCACATCCAAAGCGCGACCCACGCCGCGCTCACGACCGCGCCGATGCCGCCGATCCAGTCGCGGCGCGCACTTGGCGTGAATTCCGACGATTCGCGCACGGCTTATCGACAACGCGAGGCGCGACGAACATCCGAAGCGTCGATCGCCTCGAGGAGCTCTGCGTTGGTCGCGTAGACGTCGGCGATCTCGCCGGCGCCGTCGAGGATTTCGACGATGCCCTCCACGTGACAGGCACCTTCGACCTCGACCCGCGAGGCCGACGAGACAGGTACCTCGAGAACCATTTCGAGACGCAGCAACGTCTCGCGGGAGGGCGCTTCGTCCGTCGCGATCCATTCACGCGCGCTCAGGTCGGCGACGAACGCCTCTGCGAGCTCGGTGGTGTCTGGCGCGGGCACGCGCCACGGCTCGCTTTCTCGAAGGGCATGCCACGAGAGCTCCCCTGATGATTCCGTGTCGACGCGGTAGTCGCCGCGGCGGAGGCGCGCGAGGTAGTGGGCAAAGAAGGAGCGTAGGTTGTTCGCGGCCAAGGAGAGCGGAGGCGAGGATTTCCCCGCCCAGAACACCCGCTGCGAATCCAGGTTCATGACCAGATAGTCGCTGTCGCGGCTGCCGAGCACCCACCACCGTTCGGTCAGCTCCTCTGGATAGAGAGTGGCTACGCCCCAGTCTTCCCAGTGCTCCGCATAACCGAGCACGCCGAATTCGGATCGAACGAATCTGTCGAGGAAGCGCTGGCGGTGCGCCTTCATCTGGAGCCCGGCCAGCACGAGCCCCGGCAAGAACGGATTGCTCTCGCTCTCGTTACCGTCGTGCGAGCGGTAAAGCTCGCGAAGATCTCCCGGAAGCTCCTTTCCGAGCTCCGCGACGACGGCAGCCATCGTCTGTTCGTCGCACGGACCACGGAGGTTCTTCACCAGGCCTGCCGCGCCCTGCTCGACCATCCACGTTTGGATGCCCTTCATCGAGCGGGTGACGCTCGGCGTCGCGATCGCCATGTCGTCGATCGGCATGTACCCGGGCTTTGCCATGGCGCGATTATGTTGGCTGACGCGCGTGGGCTCAAGCCGCGTTCCTGGATGCTCGCGCAGGCGCGCGCGGCCCGCACGAGCCCGTGGGCGCAGCGCGTACCAAGCGATCGAGACGATGTCCAAGATCTGCCAATTCGCCCCGAAAACTACCGCCTATGCCTCAGCAATTTCTACGATTCGATCATCTCGCGGCGTCGAGCTCACTCCTTCGAGCTGAGCCCCGCACCCGCGGCCAAAAAAACACACGATGCGTAGCTTCGAAATTTTCGTCGGCGCCGAGCCCGCAGCAGCCTCGTTCGATCCCCGCCCCTCCGCGCCCAGCGTCCCCGCGTCGGGGCTTCGCCGGGTGCCGCGGCGGCGCGCCCGTGAGGTCCTCGACATCTTCATTGGCGGTGCCAACGTCACCGCGCGCGTCGCGGACGTGCACGCCTCGTCGATCGTTCGCGACCTGGGTGAGGCCGTGAGCGAGCTCGCTCGCGCCCCTCGCGGCAAGAGCATTGTCCGCTTCTACGACGACCCGTGGGAGCTATGCATCGAGCGCGCGGGGGCCGTCGCCTCACTCAGCGTCTACCGCGCTGGCGCCGAGCCGCACGTCGCCGTACACGACGCCCGCGCCCCCTTTGCCGAGATCGTCGACGCCGTGCGCGAGGCGCTCGCTCAGGCGATCGCGCGCGCTTCAGCGCCGGCCGCCGTCGACGTCGAGCTCCGCGCGGCGGCCGATGCCCTCGCGTGCGCCGGCTTGGCCGTCAACGACGTCGACGACCCCCGCGACGCCGACGCCGGTTTCACTGTCTCCCTCGCTACGGTCGAGATCGATCGCGACGCCCCGATCGCGCTCGGCGCCGATCTCGCGCTTCGCGTCGCGCTTCCGGACACGTCGAGCCTGCGCTCTGCCCGCGAACCGATCGAGTCGCGCGTCGAGCGCCCCGATCTCCACGCGCTGCTGTTCCGCGGGAAGATGCGCGCCGAAGTGCGCGGCCGCGCGATGGAGCTCGGCGAGGGTCATCCCTTCCTCTTCTGCGAACGCTTGCTCGCGATGTGCCACCAAGCGCTCGACGCGTGGGAGCACGGCCGCGCCCATTACGCGCGCTCCGTCGCGGGCGGCTTCGTCATCGCGATTCGGCTCTCCCCGACGGGAGATGCGTCGCTCACCCTCGGCGAAGGTCGCCCCGGTGCCGACGCGCTCACGACCTTTCCCTGCCTCGCTGTCCCCGATCTGGTCGAGTCGTGTCTCTCCTTCGGGCGTGGCGTCGTGCGCGCGGTCCTTCGCCGCGACCGCGCGCAGTGCGTGAATCTTCGCCTCACGAGCTTCCGACGTCAGCTGCGCGAGACTAGCGATGCACTTCGTGAAGTGTGCCGTGAGGACTCGAAGATCAACCCGACCCCCGAGCCCTACCGCGCCTTCGTCTCGTCACAGCGCTCGAGCAGCACGACGAGCCACGCTCCGATGCCCCTCACCGCGGGCCGGCTTCGGTATGTCCCGCGATGGCGCGCCCTCGTGCCGGGCATCGATCTTCGCGCCACCTTCCTCTGCGGCGATCGCATGATCGTCGGCGCTTCGGCCGAGACCTTCTGCCTCGAGCGCGCAACGGGCGAGGTCATCTGGCGCATGCCGACCGAGCGCGCGACCGCGGTCGTCACGCCGGGTGGCATCGCCCGCCTCGCGCCCGACGGTGAGCTGGCGGTCCACGACTTCGGAAACGGCGAGATCACGATGCGCACGCAGATCGCGCCGCGGCTCGGAGCTCCACCCACGGGCGCGGTCGTGAACGTACCCGGCCTGCCCAAGCTTCTCATCGTCACCGAAGGCGACCGTCACCTCGTCGCGATCGATCTCGCGAGCGGCGAAGCGCGCTGGCGCTTCGCGTGGAATACCCAGGGCCGTACCTCGTCGGGCGAGCGAGCGCGTGGCGGCGCGCTCCGCATGAAGCGCGCGGGGCGGCTTCTGTACATCGCGAGCGGCGACAGCGCGCTCACTGCGCTCGACGTGCAGACGGGCCGCGTCGTCTGGCGCGTGCGGAATCGCCTTCGTTTCCGCTCCGCACCGACGGTCGATCACGATCGCCTCTTCGCGCTCACCGGTGGCGTGAACTCCCCCGCCGAGCTGCTCGCGGTCGACGCCTTCACGGGCGAGGTTCGCTGGCGTTCGCCTGTCCTCGAAGGTGGCGGTCCTTGCACCGTCGAAGGCGCGCCTCTCGTCGCCTCGCACGCTGTGGCCTGCGCCATCCGCGATCGCCACGGCCTCAAGCTCGCAGCCTTCGATCGCGAAGACGGCGTGCCGCTATGGACGAGCGAAGCCCCCGTTGCGCCCGTCGGTACCTCCTGGCTCGCCGTCGACGACCTCTTCATCGGCAACTCCCCCACGGGCGAGCTCTCCGCGATCCGCGCCGAGGGCGGTAGCCTGCTCTACCGCCACCTGCTCGGCCGCGTCCTCGAGGCCGACGTACCGCACCACCTCAAACCCATCCTCCGTGCCGGCGCCCTCTTCGTCCCGCACACCGACGTCCACGTCTTCCGTCCGAGCGACGGCACGCCTCTCGGCACCGTTGGCCCGTGCGACGCGATCCCGGATCTCCTCCGCGTCGACGAGCGCTGCGACGTCTACGTGGCCGAGGAAAGCGGGCACCTCTGCTCGTTCGGCGTCGGGCCGCGCCTCTCGCTCGTCCGATAAGACTGCTAGCATCGCCGGCTCGTATGAGTCAGGCGAAGCAGAAAAAAGCCGAGCGGCACGCGTACCTGAATGCGCTGTGCCGAACGGTGCCGTACACGATCGTCGAAGCGGTCCTCGCGAACCCGACCGACGCCGCTACGCGTTCGACCGACATTCAGGGCACGGTTCTCAACGCCAACATCGTCGGGCTCACTGCGCTTTGCGAGAACCTCGCGGCGTCGGGCAGCACTGGGCTCGGGCAGCTCACCGATCTCTTGAATCGGCTCTTCACGCGGCTCCTCGAAGAGGCGCTCTTCCCCTACGAAGGCTACGCCATCCAGTTCGGTGGCGACGCGCTCACGGCCGTCTACCGGGGTAAGGACGACGCGTTGCGCGCGGCGGCCTCCGCCTTCGCCGCGCAGCGCATCGTCGACGAGACCACGTCGCGCGCGCTCCTCTTGCGCGTCGGGATCGCCACCGGCAGGATCCGCCTCCCAGTGCTGGGCGACCTCGTCCAGCGCTCGGCCGTCGTCGGTGGTCCGATCGCCCACCGCGCGGTCACGTTGCAAGAGAGCACGGCGCCCGGAACCATTCTCGTCGATACCTCCACCGTCGAAGCCCTGGCCGGCGCAGTCCGCTTTTCCTCGCTCGGAACGACTGGTGGCGTCGCCGAAGATCTCTTGCGCTCGCCCGAGCGTAAGCCCATCGCCGAGCTCGCCTCGCGCATCGAGGATCAGATCGAGGAGAAGATCGCGCTGCTCGAGCCTTTCGTCGCCCCTCCCCTCGCCGCGCGCTTGAAGAGCACGCCCGAGGGCTGGCGCATGGACGGCGAGCTGCGCAACGTCGTCGTCGTCTTCGCGGACGTGGGGGGGTTCCAGTCCGACATCTCGGCCGAGACCATGCTCGACCTGTCACGCTCGATCTTGCGCGCGTACCGCAAGTACGGCGGCGTGGTCGTGCGCGTCGATCTCTCGGAGCACGGGCAGCGTGTGATGGTTCTCTTCGGGCTGCACATGCCTTCGGGGAACGACGCCGAGCGCGCGCTTCTTGCCGCGCTCGAAGCCACCGTGCGCATCAAGGGCTATGTGTCGCTCGTCGGCGAGGGCCTGAAGGTCCAGACCGGCGTTCACCTGGGGCAGGTGTATTTCGGCTCGTTTGGTAGCGATTGGCGGCACGACATCACGGTCGTTGGCGAGACGGTCAACACCGCGGCGCGCGTCTGCCAGGAGGCCCAGCCTTTCGAGGTGCTCGCCACCGAAGCGGTCTACGGCTCGATCGCCGACGAGTTCCAGCACTCCGATCGCGCACCGGTGCGTATCCACGGGCGGGCCGACAGCGTGAACGTGAAGTCGATCCACTCCCCGTCCGACGCCATCGCGCACTACCTGCAAACGCGAAAGAACCAGCGTCTGCTCGCCGGCCGAGCCGGTGACACGGCGCTCTTGAAGTCTCTCGTCGACACGTCGTGGGGGGGTACGGGGCAAGCGCTCGGCATTTCCGGCGACGTCGGCACGGGCAAGAGCGCGCTGCTCTCGCAGGTCGTCGACGACTGGACACGGCGCGGCGGCCTAGGAATGCTGGGTCGGTGCCGCTACGCGACGGCCACGCAGCCGCTCGCGCCGATCGTGGCGATGTTCTCCGCGTTCCTCGGCCTGACGCGCGCGGGCGACGACACCGACCGCCGCGCGCGCATCCGCGCTGGGCTGGAGCCGTTCGGTCTCACCGATGGCGCGCCGGAGCTCGTCGCACTGCTCCAGCCCGTCCGGCGGCCCGACGGCGCACAGGAGGCCCTCGTCGATCTCGCCGACAGCCACTCGCGCGAGCGCGTGCTCGCAAGCATCGTCGAGTTCTGCGACCGCCGTGTCGCGCAGGAGCGCGTTCTCTACGTGCTCGAAGATCTCCACCACGCCGATAGCCTCACGCTCGATCTCGCCGCGCGTCTCTGCCGCCTCGGCCGCACTCGACCGTTCCTCTTCATCGGCACCTACCGTCCCGACGATCTCGTCATGCCGTTTCGCCGCGGCCTCGATCACGAGATCGAGATCGACAACCTCACCGAGTCGCAAGCCGAGGCGCTGCTGCTCCACGAGCTGCGCGCGACGTCGGTCGAGCCAGGCATTCTCGCGTTCATCCAAAAGCGCACCGACGGCAACCCGGCGCACCTCGTCGATGTCATCCGCTTTCTCCGTGATCGCGAGCTGCTCCACGTTCGCGCCGGCATGGTCGTGCTTCCGAAAGGCGGCATCCAGCTTCTCGACGACGTGGTGCCGAACACCGCTGCGAGCGCCGCGCTCGCGCAGCTCGACGGCCTCGGCGCGGTCGAGCGTCGCCTCGTGCGCGCGGCGAGCGTCATCGGCAAGAACTTCTCGCGTGAGCTCCTCGAGTCGGTGACGAGCGCCGACCTCGATCCGAGCCTCGTCGGCTGGGCGATGGACAACCTGGAGGCCAAGAGCCTCATCTCGACGGAGTTCACGACGGCGAGCGAGCGGGGCTACTCCTTCCGCGACGAGATCACACGCGCTGCCGCGTACCGCACGATGCCCGGTGACAAACGCCGTGACATCCATCGCCGCATCGCCGACGCCGTCGAAGGCCGTGGCGACACCGACGCCGGCCGCGACGCCGCGATGCTCGCCGTTCACCGTGAGCGCGCCGAGCAGTGGGCCGACGCCGCACGCTGGTACGAGTCCGCCGCGCGCTTCGCGCTGAAGGCCATGCTCAACAGCGAGGTCATGCATTTCCACGCGAGCTGGGAGCGCTGCGTCGCTGCGCTGCCCGTCGAGGCGCAGCCCAGCGCGGAGGTCCGCGCGCAGATGGATCTCGTCAAGCTCGTCGCGCTCGGCCGCCGTCGCCTCGCCTCGCAGACCCTGAACCAGGGGCGTCACGTGCAGACCCACCACGGCGCGCTGCTCGGCCCGAAGGCGCTGCGCGTCGTCGACTACTGGCTCGGATGCGCGCTCGCGTGGATGGGCCAACCCGAGAAGGCCCGCGACCGACTGGTGCGCGTCTGGGAGAACGCCGACGATCGCGGCATGCGCTGCGACGCCGCGATCGAGATCGCGCAGACGTTTCTTCAAGCTCCCTCGCGACCAGAGGTGCGGGAGTGGCTCGATCGCGCAACCGAAGCGGTCGGCCGCGATCCCACACGCACGGGGCGCATCGAGCTGCTCGACATCGCGCTGCACGACAAGCCCGAGGAGCTCGAAGCCTCACGCAAACGCGCGATGAAGGTTCACGACGACGCGCGCAACCGCGGTCAGCTCCATCTCGCGGCCCTGGCGGCCCACCGCGCGGCCACGTGCGATCTCCACGCTCGGAAGTTCGAACGCGCGCGCGAGAGCTTCGAGTGGGCGCTGCAGCTCGAACGCGCGCTTGGCGACTGGTCGCGGTTCGCGCGCGAGCTGACCGGCCTC
>CAXSGV010000184.1:0-11464 GCA_964236615.1 uncultured Polyangiaceae bacterium | reverse complement strand
CAGAAGACCGAGGATCGCCGGCGGTACGTTGCCGCGATAGAGGTACAGAAGCGGCAAGAGCGCTACGGCGAGCCCGCGCGCGCCGGCGAGCGCAACGCCCCACTCCGCGCGTCGGGCGATCGATCTCCGTTCGGCGGCACGCGCCGCGGATTGTCCGAGGAGAACACGGACGATGCCTTCCGCGTTGAGCGCCGCCGCCGCCCACGTGGCCGGTAACGACTCGTGACGAACGAGGCCTACTACGCAGAACGCAAGCAGCGGCGCACCGGCGCCCTCGAACGATGCCAGCCATTCGGCGCGTCGGAGGAGAGGCGCCGCCTGCCGAGGCCGCGCCATCTCCACAGAAACATGCGCGGTCACGACAGAGAGCGACTGACGCCTGCGCAATGGTCGAGGAGCCGGCGTCCAACGGGCGTGAGCACGTCGGCATTCGTTTCGATCGACGTCACGCACTTGCGAAGAAGACCGCCAAACCCGTCGGCATAGGAGTCGACGAGCGACTTTTGCTTCAGGGGGAGGTCGCTCTGGATGGAGGACAGCGCGCGGAACGTCTGAAGCAATCGGGTCTCGACCCAGAGTGCGTGCATGACGCCGCTCATCGGGCGCGGGTCGGACCGAACCGGTGACACGATGGTGCGATCTTCGGTCACGAAGGTGTCGTCGGCGCACGCGATGTAGAGCCGGTGATGGGACGCTTCGTGCGTCAGGTGATCAGCGAACCACAACCACTCGTCGTCCGCCGAGGACGCCTCGGGCTCGCGGATGAAGACCGCGCCGAAGTACGAGGGGGACGACGCGCCGCGAAGCCGTGTGCCCGTGAAGATACGCAAATCGCTTATGAGCTCGACCACGTCCAAGTACGACCGTGGCGCAACCGTCTTGATCGCCCCGAGCACCGAGCTGACCACGCCGCGATAATGGCGCAGACGGTCTTCCGAAAGCGCGGCGACCCGTTCACCTTCGATGGGGTCATCGTAATACCGGACTGTCTTGTCCATTTCCAAACTACAAAAGGCGATGAACTCACGCTCCCATCGCTCGGTGCCATTCAACGTGTCGACGGTGAAGGCAGGCGCGGTGGGACGCGTCACAAGAACGTGCTCCAGAAGATCGATCGCGTCGGCGAGCGCGCTTCGGTCGATGGGCTGCGACGCTTCGCCGAGCTCCAGAAGCCGCACGTGAGCGAGCGCCATTCCGGGCGAGAGGCGCTTGCCTTCGAGGGTACGGAGGAGCGCGCGTGTCTCGTCGAGCGGCCGGCCCAGCGGTGCTTCGGCGGCGTCGACGAAGCGGTTCACATCCGAAAGCAAACGACGATGGTAATTCGTGCGTAAAGCAACTTGCGTCTGTTCGTCGTCGCCAATTCCGAAGATACGATCGAAGTCTACATTCTTGGACATGGGGAGTCTCCTCGAGGTCGATGACGAAAGGGGGACGACACCAGGTCGCCCCCCTTCGCGATTGTTCTAGTTGCGGCGCGAAAAGAGGATCGTCGCGGCGGTGACGCGAAGCTCGTCCTCGCTCTTCGCGGGGATGAACGTGACCTTGGGGGCCGGCTGCGCCTGCTTGTTCTGCTCTTCGGACTTGCTCATGGGATGTTCCTTTCGCGCTCCGACTGCCGGAGCCCGGAACAAAAGCCACACGTGGGGAGATGTGCCGCTTAAGCCGCGCCTTAACTGGCCGCGCGGCGTCGAGGACGTCACCGGCAGGCGGCATTTCGCGGCATTTCGCGGCAGTCGTGGGCGCAAGCGCGCTCCGCACAGCGCGCGCCGATGCAAACCGAGCGCGATCGTCTTAAGTGCGAGGCGCAACGCGGGCGCCGCGACTTCGACCTGTACGGTGACGAGGCCCGACGCCGGCAGCGCGCCGGGCTCGCTCGGTTGTGGGATGCGTTCAGTGAGCGAGCGTCGTGATCGGGCGCGCGTTGAGCGTCTTCACGGACATGCGCGCGAACTGCGACGGGCCTTCGGGGACGATGAGGAAGCCGCCCGGAAGGTGATCGTACTTGTAGTAGTGCGCGGTCGCCGTCGAGACCGGCGCGCCGCTCTGCGCTTCGAAGGTGACCTCGTGCGGCTCGGCGTAGGGCTGCGCGCGAAGGACCACGGGCTCGCCCCACGAGAGTGAGCCGTCGGCGGCGACCTGGACGAAGCGGTACGACTTCGGTGCAACGAAGTCGCGCGTCTGGGTGGAGACCGCCGTCGAGACAGCCTTGGCGTTGTTGACGTAGCGGACGCGATCGAACAGCGCCGAGTAGGTGTAGTCGCTGATCCATTCGGGCGTGCAGTAGCCCATGAGATCTTTGCCGGTGCTCGGGCTGACGAGAGCCTTCGTGCGAAGATCGTAGCCCCAGCTGCCGATGATGCCGCCGGGGTAAGGGAACTGCGGATCGGTGTTGCTCGCGCCACCGCAGGGCGAGTGGCTGCGACCGTGGGCGTGGCCGAGCTCGTGCGCCATCGTCGACGCCGAGCTGTCGCCGGAGAAGCCGACACCGACGCTCGCGCGCGCCGTGGAGTCGCGTGGATCGTCGAGCACGCCACTGAGCCCGGTGACGCAGCCGCCCTGGCAGTAGCTCGAGAACGTGCTCGAGGGCGTGAAGGAGCCCCAGTAGTAAACGTAGTCGCCGACGCCATCGGTCTCGCGCAGGTTGATGACGCCCTGGAGCACGGTGCCGAAGCCGGTGCCGTTCGCGCTGATCGCCTTGGTCCACTGAAGGGGCGCGTGCACCGAGATGTCGACGTTCGCGACGGGGTACATCGCGTACATCATCTGGCGGTAACGCTCGACTTGCGCAGGCGTGGTGTCGGGGAGGCGGCCGGAGGTGTCGGCCATGTACTGCACCGGCACGAGGACGATCTTGAGCTGGGGTCCGCTGTTGGCAGCGCCGAGCACGTCGCTCGTACCGTCGGCGGGCCAACGAGCATCGTTCTTCACGCCGTTGGCGACGACCGGCGCGCTCGCTTCGGTCAGCGCGATGGAGATCTTCACGCCGACGGGGAGGCTCGTCTTCGGAACCTGAAAGTTGAAGGTGGACGCGGACGAGGCGTCCGTCGACGCAGCGCTGAGCGTCTTCGTGTCGCTGACGACAGGGAACACGGTGCCGTCGAGCGCGGTGAGCGTGAGCACGGCGGTCACGGGCTTGGTCGCGGCGCCGGCAACGGGCGTGACGTACGCGCGAACGAGCGCTTCACGGCCGGCGACGATCGGTGCATTGCGCTGCGCGACGCGGGTGCCCTGCTTCACGAGCGAGATCTTCACCGCTTGGAAGATCGCCACCTCCGTGATGGTGAGGTTGGTCGCGAGGTGCGCGGGCTCGCCCGGCTTCGGCGTCGTGCCCGCGTCGCCCTTCGCCGTGCCGCCGTCGCTCGTGGCGGGGTCGCCACCCTGATCCACGCCGTCACCACCCGCGGGGTCGCTCGAGGGGTCGCTGCCGTCCCCGTTGGAAATGCTCTGCGCGTCGCCACCCGAGCACGCCGTTGCTGCGAGGAGACCGAGGACAAGAAAGTGGTTTCGCATTTGACGGTGGTCTCCCCGGAATCGAGTGTTCCGGTTTTAGTCCAACGAGCGACGTGAACCAGCCCTTTTCGAGAAACGAGCCTTTCCGTTTTGGAAAGATGCCTGAACGGATGCACTGGTCGGCTTCGCCTCTGGATCGCCGCTGCGCGATTGCACGCATGCGTGCGGCGCACGACCAGCGGCCACGGTCACTTCGGCTCGTCGCCCGGCTCGATGCCTTCCCACGCCGCTTCGATCGCGATCCCGCGCGCGCCTCCGGCGTCGCCGTCGACCGCGGGGAAGGTGAGCGCACGAAGCGGCGAGATCACGCAGAGGATCGCGTTCGCAGCCGCCGCTTTGCCTTGGGAGACCTTCACGTTGAGGCGATTCACCGAGCCGTCTGGCTCGATCACGGCGACCACGCGGGTTGCGCCGCGCACGAGCTTGCCGCTCTTCTCGAGATCGGCCGCGCAGGCCTGCAGGCGGTCGGCGAGCGCGTCGATCGCGCGACCCGCAACCTCGTTCGGAAGGCCACGCGCCTCGGCCAGCGCGACAGTGCCGAGCTTGCGTCGCGCGACGTACTCGTAGGCGTCGACCGGCTTGGGTCCGTCGGTGCCGACGGCGGTGCCGGTGCCGTGAATGTCCTTCGATACCGGCACGACGTCGCGCCCGGGGCTGCACGACAGAGCGGCGATCGCGAGCACGAGCGTCCGTGCGAACGTCGCGAACGTCGACGCGATCGCGCGCCCCCCGCGGAACGTCATCCGAGGACGTGCTTGGCGATCACGAGGCGCTGGATCTGGCTTGTTCCCTCGTAGATTTGGAGCACCTTCGCGTCGCGCATCAACTTCTCGACCGGGTACTCTTTCACGTAGCCGTTGCCGCCGAACACCTGCACGGCGTCGGTCGCGGTCGCCATCGCGCTGTCCGCGCCGTAGGCCTTCGCGCAGCTGGAGGTGAGGGGATTGCGGATCCCCTTGTCGAGGTTCCACGCCGCTTTGCGGACGAGCAGGCTCGTGGCCTCGACGCGGATCACCATCTCCGCGATCATCCACTGCACGAGCTGGTGCTGCGCAATCGGGACGCCGAACGTCTTCCGTTCTTTCGCGTAGGCCACGCACTCGTCCACGCAGCGACGCATGAGGCCGCACGCAATTGCTCCGATGTCGGGTCGCGTCTGGTTGAACGTCTCCATCGCGAGCTTGAAGCCTTGGCCGGGCGGCGCGAGGACCTGGGCGGCAGGCACCTTCACGTCCTCGAGCATGACGACGGCCGTGTCGCTCGCACGCTGGCCGAGCTTGTCCTCGTGCTTGCCGACCTTGAGACCGGGGGTGTCCTTGTGGACGATGAAAGCCCCGATGCCCTTGTGACGGAGGGCAGGGTCCTCGGTCGCGAAAACCGTGTAGAACGCAGCCATCGACGCATTCGTGATCCAACACTTGGACCCGTTGAGGACGTAGCCGCCGCCCGAGTCTTTCGTTGCGCGTGTCTGCAGGCCGGCGACGTCGCTTCCCGCCGCGGGCTCGGTCGTCGCGTAGCTCGCGAAGATGGGCTCGTTGGCGAGCCACCCGAGGTACTTCTTCTTCTGCTCTTCGGTGCCGCCGAGGCGAATCGGGGTGAGCCCGAGCGTGTTCGCCGTCATGCTCGTCTGGATGCCCGTGCAGCCGTAAGCGAGCTCCTCGGTGATGAGCGAAGAGTCGACGTCGGAGAGGCCTTGGCCACCGTATTCGCTCGGGAGCGTCGGGTTCACGAGGCCGATCTTCCAAGCCTCCTCGAACACGTCGCGCGGAAACCGCGCCTCGCGATCGCAGGCGGCTGCGACCGGGATGATGCGCTCGCGCGTGAAGCGCTTGGCGATATCGACTAGGGCGCGCTGCTCTTCGGTGAGCTCGAAATCGATCATCTGAAAGTTACTCCCGCGCTCGCTTGCGCTTGCGTTCGATGTCGGAGCGCGCGGCGCGCGATCCGAAGACGTAGCCGACGACGATGCCGATCAGAAGGATGCCGGGGATGAAGATGACGTGCTCGGGGGTCATCGGCCGGGCGAGAGTGTATCATTCTCGGCCATGGGGCACGCCGAGGACCTGGCAACCGAATGCCGCGTCGCGGACGAGCTTCCCGTCGCGATCTGGTTGGGCCGGGTCCCCAGCGGCGAGACCATTTACGTCAACGCCGCTTTCCGCGCGGTGCTCGGCATGGACCCACCGACGGACGCCTCTGCCGGTGACTACGTCGGTCCGTACGGAATCCATACGCACACGGGCGAAAAGTACCCCGAAGAGAAGATGCCGTTCGCGCAGGTGCTCGCCACCCGCGCGCTCGTGGTCGTCGACGATCTCGTGGTGCATCGCCACGACGGCACGCGCGTGTACCTGCGCGTATTCGCGCGGCCGCTTTTCGACGAAGCGGGGACGATCACCCACGTGCTCGAGGCCTTCACCGACATCACGCGCGAGATCGAGTCCGAAAAGGCGCGCGTCGAAGGCGAACGTCGCCTCCACCGCGCCCAGCGCATGGAGTCGATTGGCAACCTCGTCGGTGGTTTTGCGCACGACTTCAACAACCTCCTGACCGTCACGAAGCTCGTGATCTCGCGCCTCCGCGCGACGGAAAAAGACGGGGAGCGCAAGCACGCTCTCAACCAGGTCGATCAAGTGACGACGAGCGCCGTCGGTCTCATCCGAAACCTCCTCGGCTTTGCGGGGCGTGGCCGCAACGTCGCGGCGCCCGTCGCGCTCGAGGAGGTCGTCCAGTCGATTGTCGTGATCGCGGAGCGCACGTTCGATCGACGCATCGCTCTGACCGCCCATCTCGACGCAGACGGCGGCGTCGTTCTCGGCGACACCTCGCAGCTCGAGCAAGTGACGATGAACCTCGTGCTGAATGCGCGCGACGCGATTGCTGGCAAAGGCGAGGTCGTGGTTCGCACGCGGGCGGCGACCCTCACTGCCGACGAAGCGAACGGTGGCGAGGCGGGCGACTACGTCGTCCTCGAGGTCAGCGACACGGGGATGGGGATCGATCCGAGCATCCGCGAGCGGGTCTTCGAGCCCTACTTCACGACAAAGACGCTCGGACCCGTGAAGGGCACCGGCCTCGGGCTCGCGACGGTGCACGGCATCGTGCAGAGCCACCGCGGCTTCATCGAGATCGTCGACAATTCCCCGCGCGGTACGACCATGCGCGTCGGCATCCCGCGCCACCGCGGCAGGTCGGAGCTCGCGTCAGCGGCCACGAGCATTGTGGCGGCGGCGAGCGGCAATGGCAAAGCGAAGACGAACCACGACGGTCGCCGCCGTGTCGTTCTCCTCGTCGACGACGAGCCGCTCGTGCGCGCATCCACCGCGCAGACCCTGAGCGAGCTCGGCTACCGCGTGATCGAGGCCCAAGATGGCGCCCGCGCGATCGCGATCTTCCGCGAGCGTTCGAGCGAGATATCCGCTGTCGTGCTCGACATGGTGATGCCGAACGTCGGTGGCAAGGAGTGCTACGTCGGCTTGCGCGAGGTGAACAGCGGCGTGCCAGTCCTCCTCATCACGGGCTGCGCGATGAACGAAGAGGTTCGAGCCATCCTCGATCTCGGTGTCACGGTGTGGCTCGAAAAGCCATACGACGACACCCGCCTCGCGGAGAGCCTCGTGTCACTCGGGCTTGGTTGAGGCGTCGCGTATGCTGGGCCGATGAATCCCGCCGCGGCGCAGCTCGAGGCCTACAACGCACACGATCTCGAGCGATTCGTCGCGTGCTTCTCGGAAGACGTCGTGATCGATGACGGCAAGGGCAACGAGCTCGCGCGCGGCCACGCCGGTCTACGCGTGCGCTACACCCCGCGCTTCACCGAGCACCCGAACCTGCACTGCCACATCGTTCATCGCGCGCGCGTCGGCGAGTTCGTCGTCGACCACGAACGCATCAGCGGTTGGAAGGCCGATGACGTCGGTCTCGTCGCGGTCTACCGGGTCCTCCGCGAGCGCATCGTGCATGTGAGCTTGCTGCTTTAGACGCCGCCCTTGAATGCGTGACCGGACGCGGGAGCGCCGGGCTGTCCGCGGCCACCCGCTGCCCCGGCCGGGCCACCCCGGCGCGCCAAACGCCGCCGCACGCATGCGTGCGACTTCGGAGGATCCGCTGCGGGAATCCCCACGCGGCGCGAGGCACGCGGCCGCGCGGCACGTGGATTGCGAAGGGCTGGCGCGGAGGGCGCGATGAACCAGATTTCGTTTTCGTTGAAGCGGGCGTTTCGATTGGGCGCCGAGGTGGGGTTCTCGGTGATGCGCGAATTTGGGCTCACGCCGTCACGGCTCGAGGTGTTGCTCGTGATGGAAAGCGGGCGGAAGTCCTTTTGGTTGCAGTCGGAGCTTCGCGCGCGACTCGGCGTCAATCGCACGACAATCAGTCGATTCGTCAGAGCACTTCACGCTGCGGGAATCGTCGAGCGCGATCGCGACGCGATCGACGAGCGGACGTGGGTCGTTTGGATGACGCAGAGCGGGCGGCGGCTGCTTCGGAAAGTGAAGAAGTGGTTGTTCGATATCGGCGCGGGGGAGCTCCTCAGGGACGCCATGTGCTTTGTCACGCCCGAGCGGCGTTCCGCCCGGCAGCGCCGCTACGCGTATGACAACGAATGGCGCCGCTTGCCGAAGCCACTCGAGCCGACACGGCAGAATCTCGAACGCGTGATTCGGCCGCTCGAGCTGATTCGCGAAGCGCTCGGGGACCGGGCGACGCTGCTGTATCCGTTTCGTCGACGTCGACGTCGCGCGCCGTCGGTGCTGGTAACGCTCTTGAACCCCGCCGGTCGGCTCGACGCGAGCGCAGGCCGCCACCAGCCGCAACCGCCCGATGTCTTGCCGCCACCCTGATGCCGACGGTTGCGGCGTGAAGCCCCGGCGAGCCGCTATTTTTTCTGAGCGGCGGCGGCGCGGTCGAGCGTGCGCTCGAGATCGTCGAGCTTCGCGTGGAGCGTCGATTGCTTTCGCCAGAGCAGGAAGAGCCACGTCATCAAAATGATCCAGAGGACAGCGTAGGCCTCGATGAGGAGCGTCGCGCCGCTGTGTTGCTCGGTGCTGCCGCCCTCGACGGGCACGAAGGTCGTGCCGCGCGAATCGGGGGTGCCGGGCGTGCCGGAGACTGCGGGCGTGGCGGACGCTCCTTCGGCGGGGGGCGGCGGGGCAATTGGATCCTGGGTGGTCGACAATGTGATCGTCATGTGGGTCATGCCTCGAGCTCAGCTTCGTCGCGGTCGTCGAGACCGAGGTCGATTGCGTCTTCTTCCGCGCGCGCGAGTCGAGCTTTGGCAAGCTCGACGCGGACACGCGCCCAGAGGAGGAGGATCGCGAACAGCGTGAACGACACGAAGCCCATCGTGAGGGAGAGCTTCATGTCCGGGTGCTGCAGGCCGCCGCCTTTGGCCGTGATGACCGTAGGGTGTTGGCCGCTGAATTTCTGAACGCTGTAGTGAATGATCGGCAGGTTCGCGGCGCCCAGGATGCCGAGCGCGGCGGCGAACTTGCGCTCGCCTTCGCCGTCGCCGGTGAAGGCTCGAAGCACGAGGTACGCGACGTAGATCATCACCGAGAGCAGTGAGGTCGTGAGGCGCGGATCCCACGTCCAGTAGAAGCCCCATGCCTTCGCCGCCCAGAGCGGGCCGGTGGTGAGGACGATGGCGCCGAACACGACGGCCATTTCGGCGCCTGCACGCCCAAGCGCATCGCGCGCGTCGGTAGGACGAAGCAGGTAGGCGGCCGACCCGATGCAGCAGGCGGCCGCGCCGATGTACATGCAGTAGGCGCTCGGGACGTGGAAGTAGAAGATCTTCTGCACGATGCCCATCCGGAGCTCGGTGGGTGCGCGGAAGAATATTTCGTGGATCGTCGCGACGTACGAAATGGTCGTGAGAATGACCAGCGCGAGGAACAGCTTCGTGGCGACGGCGGGGCGCATCACGGAGCGAACGCTAACGCAAAACCTACCGTCATGGGTCAGTGCTCTGGGATTCGGCGGCGAGGTCCGCAATCACGTCGTCGAACCAACGCTCGACGACACCACGAAACGGCCACATCCAGCCGTAGTCCGGCCCGACGAAACGATCGACGATGTACTTGCGTAGAAGCTTTGCCGAAGGGAGGCCGCGCACCTCGGCGGTGGCGCGAATGGTCTCCGTGTACGCTTCCCACTCGATGCGCGCGCGGCCGTAGGCGAGACCAATCGGGAAGAACGGCACCAGGTAGACGAAGCCCATCGTGAGGTCGCCCATCTTTTTCCGCTGGCGAAGGTGGACCCGCTCGTGGCGAAGGAGAATGTAGCGGTCGACGTCACCCAGCGTCTCCCAGCTGTCGGGCACCCACAGCTTGCCGAAGAGGACCGTGTGGTACTGGGTCAAGTAGGTGCGCATGCCGCCGGCCGTGACGAGCTTCAACGCGAGATGGATGGCGCGCTGCAGGCTGCTGCCGCGCTTTGGCAGAACGGCGAACGACGGGAACTCGTCCTTCATTTCCTTCAGAAAAGCGTCGGAGCGCTCGAGGGCCATCTCACGTGTGGTCTACCACGCGGGCACCGACTGGCACGTGCGGCAGTAATAGGTCGACCGCATCGCGGTACCCTGGCGACGCATCAGGATGCGGTCGCCGCAGACGAGGCACGGGTCCCCGCTTCGACCGTAGGCAAAGTGCCGCGCGCGCGTACCGGTCCGTGTCGTCGTCCGCATGCCGCTGCCGGGCGCGAGATTCGCGGACATGAGGCGGCGCGCCTCGAGGAGAATCGCGCGAAGCGAGTCCTCCGTGAGATCGGCGACGGTGCCGAACGGATTGGTCTTCTGCAGGAACAGCGTCTCCGATTTGTAGATGTTGCCGATCCCCGCGACGAGCCGCTGGTCGAGCACGGCTTCGCCGATCGGCATGGCGCCCATCGCACGCATGCGTGCAATCGCCGTCTCGACGTCGAATGGGGTCGCGAGAATGTCGGGGCCGAGGTTGGCCAGATCCCGCGCGGCCTCGACCTGCCCCGCCGCGAAGAGCTCCACGACCGGCGCGCTGAAGCAAACAGCGACGCAACCCTCTACCTCGAGCACCACGCGCGCGTACGAGACGGGGCGCTTCCAGCGTTCGCCCGGTAAGTACACGTGCCAGGAGCCCGTCATACGCATGTGCGTGTGCAGCGCGCGGCCGTCGTCGAAATGGATGAGCAGGTTCTTGCCGCGGGCCTCCACGCGGACGATGGCGTGGCCCAGCAGGTCGGCGCGAGCGATGGATGGAACCGTCGAGGAGAAGGCGGTGATCGTCTTGCTCTCGAGGCGCCGCGCGAGCGTGCGCGCCGCGCGGAGGATCGTGTCACCCTCGGGCATGTGCGGTTACGCGAGGCCGCGCTCGGTCTGCGCGAAGCGATCGAAGTCGAGCGTGCGGCGGCGCAGGAGACCCGTTGACGCGAGCTGGAAACCCGCGCGCGTCATCGCGTTTGCGAGCGGGCTGTGCGCCGCGGCGACGCCGTCGATGGTCGTCACGAGCAATGCCTTACGGCGACCCGAGTCGACGAGTGTCGCAAGGGCATCGGCGAGCGCGCGCTCTGCGACGCCGCGCGCGGGCTCGTCTTTCGGCAAGAACGTGAGCAGCGTTTCGGCGCTTTTTCCGAGCCAGCCGACGAGCGCGCCGTCGTGCAGGATCACGCGTGCGCCCGCCGATCGCTGCGGCCGCGCGATCGTCTCGGTCGTCTCCTCGGCGCGGCCTTCGTCCGCCGCCGCGCCGTCGGTCTTGCGATCGGCGTCGGGCCACGGAAGCGCGGCGCCATAGGGGTTCGCGGGATCGGTCGCCGCAAGCAAGAACGTCTTCGCGATCTCGTCGGCGCTGCGGAGGCTGCGCAAGCGATCGTCGGCGCCGGGGAGAGCGAACTGCGTCGCGCCGCGACCCGCGAGGAAGTAGCCGCGGCGGATCTTGCCGGACTCCTCCTTCTCTTTTAACGATACGTCGACCACCGAGAAGCC
>CAXSGV010000183.1:3772-11470 GCA_964236615.1 uncultured Polyangiaceae bacterium | reverse complement strand
GGGGCATTGCGACTATCCCTGCGCCGGCGAACAACGACCAGAATTTCCTCGGCTTCAACGGGCTCTGGCCGAGCTTCGCACCGTTCACCGGCTTCGACCCGACGATGGAGCCACACGATCAGGTCGTGCGCTCGTGCACCTTCTCCGGCGGCTACGGCGGCATCCCGACGGTCGGCCAGATGACCCCGGAGTACGAGTGCGCTTACAACACGCTGCACCTGCTCGATCGCTCCGCACAGATCGACCGCGTGCTGTCGCCGGGCGCGCTTGGGCTCGCGACGTGGAAAGAAGCGATCTGGAGCATCGACTTCGTCGGCCGCATCCACGACGGCCAAGACAACTTCGTCGACGAGGTGAACGCGGTCGACAAGCCGAAAATTGGAACCTCGAACAACTCGGTGACGGGCACCAAGCCTTCGTCATCGTGGCCCGGCACGTACATCGGCAGCACGCCGTTCGAGGGCATGTGGGGCCTGACGATGGTCACCGAGATGGACAACCTCGCGGCGTGGCTCACGGGCAGCTTGCTCACGGGCAACGGCACGACGCTCGGCGGCTTCTCGACGGTAGCGAGCGCGCTTGCGTACGACACCGCGTCGCCTCTTCTCTGGTTCCCTTCGGCCATCGCGGTGACCGAGGACAACAGCGATCCCTACCCCGCCATCACCAACCTCACAGTCACGGACGCGACGAGCCGCGCGGACGATCTCGGCGCGCTGCTCCTCGGCCACTCGATGTTCTTCGCGATGACCGACGCGCGCAACGCCGACGTCGGCCAGCGCGTCGGGCTCGAGGTCACGTTCGACGGCGATCCGTTCCCGAAGGACGACGGCATCGCCAACGGTGAGGACACGCCCCACGATCGCGCGCTCGCGGTGATGAAGGTCGCGTTCGTCGATCTCGAGCGCATGCACGGCGATCCCACGCTCGGCGTCCTCGCCGATCGCGCCACCGTCGCCGGCGGTGTGGTGACGCGCTCGCCCGAGGCAACGGTCACGTCAATCGCGCATGTGCTCATCGGTCTTCGTCAGACGCTGCTCTCACTCAACGGCGCGATCACGCAGTACGGCGCCGCCGATCCCGATCCTTCGGCCGACGCCTCCGGCATCCTCGGTGCGGCTCTCAGCGGGCGCGTTCGCGCGATGTTCGTGAAGAACGCGACCTTCGTGCGCGACGTCCTCACCCTCCCCGATGGCAGCGTCGCCAATGGCGCCACGATTGCGGCTGGCAAAGCCACGCTCATGACCGACCGCACGACCCTCGAGTCGCAAGCCGCCGCCGTGCGCGCGCTCACCGAAGCCTTCCTCGTCACCGGCGACGCGTCGTTCCGCGTTCGCGCGCAAGCGGTCGCGCGCCGCCTGCAGCTCGCGTTCTACAGCCAGCCCGCGCGCATGTACCGCGGCGTCCTCGGCGGCGCCGACGAGATCACGATGACGCCCGAGCGCTTCGGTTGGCTGCAGAGCGCGCTTCGCGAGACGCACAAGGTCCTCGCCATCCAGGGCGATCCGGAGCTTGGTCGCGATGTCCTCGAGGAGCGGATCGGCCGCACCAACAAGCTCTTCTTGAATGGCTGGGACGATCTCGACGGCAACGAGAAGGTCGACACTGCGCGGGAATGCCTCGCCGGTCGTCTCCAGCTCGCCGAGCAGTCGCTCACCGGCGAGCTCGGTCGGGACGACGACGGCAAGCCGACGAGCGATCGCGACAGCGACTGCGTTCCCGAGATCGACGACGCGAAGGTCGGCAGCTTGATGGCCCGCGAAGTGCGCTTCCACGCGCCCTGAATCCTCTCGACACGCGAGGCCGTCTTCACCACGTCGTCGCCCGCGTCGTCGCCGCCGCGCCGATCCACCCGTGAGCCGTCGCGCATGCACGCGCGCCGCGTCAGGCGGACCGCAACCTGGTCCTTTACGCGTCCTCGACGCGACCGTCGCACGCGATCAGCAGAGAACCCGCGCGCGTCCACTTGGGGACGCTTCGATCCAGTTGCGTCAGGGCACGCTGATTGCGTGCGTGCCCGGCGTGTTACCTCCTCGCAAGCGCGTGCTCCGCTCGTCCTCCGTCCGAATCTTCTCCGCCGTCGGAGCCGGTTTCGCTCTCGTGGCCGCCGCGATCCTCGGATGCAGTGACGGCAGCGACGCCCCCGCCGCCGACCCCGTGCAGGTGCCCGGTGAAGACGCGAGCGTGACGTCCGACGCAGGCACCGAGCCCGCGCTCGACGCCGCGCCCGATCCTTCTGGCGAGGACACCGGCGCGCCCGCGTTCGATGCAGGCCCGCTCGACGCCGGTCCCGCGCGGCTCATCGAGCATGTGGCGACGCCGAAGGATGCGGACCCCACCGTGACGACCTACAACGAGAAAGAGTACGCGTACCGCGACACGCGCGTGCCCGCGAAGAACAAGCTCGTGCTCTACCTCGCAGGCGCGAGCGGCGTACCGCAAGGCACCGTGCCGATGCTCAAGGAGGTCGCGTCGTACGGCTTTCATACGATCGGCATCCGCTACGTGAACGACTACTTGATCGTCGACATCTGCGCGCAGGACGCGGATCCCAACTGCCACGGCAAGCTGCGCCTCGAAGCGCTCGATGGGGTCGATCACAGCAGCCACATCCAGGTGCCACCGCAGAACGCGATCGAAGTTCGACTCGCCAAGCTGCTCGTGATGCTCGCCGCGAAGTTCCCTGCCGAGTCCTGGTCGCAGTACCTCGAGACCGGCGGCGCGCTTCCGAAGTGGTCCTCGATCATCGTGTCGGGCGTGTCGCACGGCGCCAGCGCCTCGGGGCGCATCGGAAAGGTCCGCGCGACCGCGGGGGTGGTCATGCTCTCGGGTCCGTACGACAACAAGGCAGGCAACCCTGCGGCCTGGGAAAGCGAAGCGCCGATGACACCCGTCGCGAAGACGTTCGGCTTCGCGCACTCGGCCGACTCGCAGTACTCGCAGGACCTCGAGAATTTTGCGGCGATGGGCCTGCCGGGCGCCGCGACGACCGTCGACGTCGGTGCCGCGCCGTTTGGCGGATCGCATCGCCTCACGACCTCGCGTGCGGGTGGTGGTCATCGCTCGACGATCGCGGGTGGCGGCACGCCGGCGGCAGGGGGAATCCCGATCTACCGGCCGGTGTGGCAGCTCATGTTCGGCCCCTGACAGCGCCCCTGACAGCGTCGACCTCGCTCCCTAGTTTCGGTCGCGTCGGGGCGATCGGGTGTCCAGAACGTAGACCGCAAGGCAGGGGCGTCGCCGGTCGAGGCGCGCCGGGCGGCACGGGCGCGCGATCTCGATCAGCGCATACGGTGAACGGTCGAGACCTTCGAGCTCGTCGGTCACGAGGATCGTCGTCGGCTTGGGATCCACGCGACCGATTCCGATGAGCACGTCACCCAAGGTCGCCGCGGGACGACCGAGGCGACCGTCCTTTGGATCGAGGTCGAAGAAGCGGGCACTCCGCGCCCCGAACGCCATCGTCCCCGGCGGCGAGGCCCGCGCGAGCAGAACGAGCGACGCCGACGCGGGTGGCGTCCTCCGACGGAGGAGCGCGTCGCTCCCCGTGCGCACGCCGAGCAGCGCGAGCCACGCGCAGGCGACGAGGGTCCAGGCGCGGCTCGTCGTTAGCGCACAGACGATCGCGACCGTGATCGCGACCACGATCGGCAGCACGTGGCGTGGCTCCTGGCGCAGGTTCTGTCCGACCGCGATCCACGCGAGGTAGCTCGCGACCGCGAGCGCGTACCCGACACCGCGACGACCACGCTGCCACCACACGAAGAGAGCGCGCGCGGTCACGACGACGAGCCCGGCCGCAAGCGCCACGCCGAGCGGATCGCTGCCGACACCGAGCCCGTCGACGAAGACGTCCCGCGCGAGCGAAGTCGCGCGGTGGGGATCGGTCCACGCCGTACCACCCCAACGCGTCGCGTGCCCGCCGAGGTGGGTCGTGTAGAGAGCCACCAGCGCGCGCGGCGAGACGACGATCTCGAGCGGTACGAGCCACGCGGCGACCGACGCGAAGAACGCAGCGATGCCCCACGCGCGCGCCGCCCCCAGGCGGCTTAGCGCGACGACGACCAGGCCCACGAACAGTGGCGCCCAGGAGAGACGCACCCCAAGCCCGATCCCGGCGGCGACCCCCACCACGATCGCCCCCGCGTATCTGCGTGCAGACTGCATGGACATACCCCACGCCACGGCTGCCGCGCAGGCGAGCGCCAGCCCCTCGGTCCCCACGACCGTCCCCGCGCGCCAGGCGAGCGGCGTGACGAGCGCGGCCGCGGCGCCGAGCCACGCCGTGACGGGCGAAGTGCCAGCAAGCGTACGCAGGACGAACGCGCCCACGAGCACCGCCGACGCGATCGACACCGTGGTGGCGGCCGCGATCCCCGACGGAAGGAAGAGCGCCATGGCCTTGGCCACGAACACCCAGACCGGGTAGCCGGGTGCGTGCGGAGCAAACCGCGCCATGTCGAAGTGCCCGACGGAAAGGACGAACCCGACTCCGTCCCAGTCCTCGGGCCACCGCGGTGCGGCGAGCACGAGCAGCGCGACGAGAATGAGGGCGACCGGGATCGCGACAACGATCGCCGGGCGCTTCACACGCGGCTCAGCGCGCGGCGAAGAAGGCGTCGGGCTCGAGACCGAAAGCACTGATCTTGAGCTTCTGGAAGATCTCGTCCGCCCGCTTCGCGTAGCCCGAGGCCTCGCGGATCACGTTGGGATCGGTCTGGTACTCGCTCGTGCCGCGGAGCATGTCGGCGTAGGCGCGGCAGCTGCGCGCGAGCTCCACGTCGTTGCCGATCTCCTCGAAGATCGTGATCGACTTGAGGAGGTAGCCGCGCGCGCTCTTGAGCCCTTCGCCGCCCGCGCTCGCTGCGGCAGTCACCTCGCCGAGCGAACGAAGCGCGACGCCCATTTGCACGCGGCTCTCGATCTCGGTGAAAATCTCGACCGCGCGCGCGGTGCACTCGCGTGCCTTCGTGAAGTCGCGCTGCGCGAGGTAGGCCTTGCCGAGGCCGCGGACTGCTTCCGCGAGGCCCATCTTGTCGCCTAGCTCGTCGGCGAGCTCTTCGGCCTGCTTCAAGTAGTAGATGGCCTTGTCGGTGTCGCCGAGGCGGTTCCAAGTTTCACCAAGGTTGGTGAGGACGAGCGCGATGCGGTTGCGATCGCCGGTCTCCTTCGCGACTTCGTACGCCTCTTGAAACAGCGCTAATGCGCGACGATCGTCACGCTGATCTTGCGCGACGGTGCCTAGGTTGTTGAGCGAGATGGTGACGCCGACGAGATCGCCGATCTCACGGCGGATCTTGAGCGCTTGTTCGAACGAGTCGAGCGCTTGCACGAACTGCCCCGAGTCTTGGAAGACGAGGCCGAGGTTGTTGAGGCTGAGCGCGATGGAGCGGCGGTCGCCGATCTTGCGCCGCATCGCGAGCGCACGCTGCGTGAACTCGAGCGCCTTGTGGTAATCGCCGCGCAGCCAGTGAAGCTTACCGAGATCGTCGACGGTGCTGGCGATGCCGCGATCGTCCTTCGACTCTTCGAAAAGCGACAGCGCGGCATCGAGGTGGTGGGTGGCCTCTTCGAGGCGACCGGTCTCGCGAAAGAGGCGACCAATGCGGCTGTGCGCAGCGCCGCCCTTGGTGCGCTGATCGAGCCGGTAGGCGCGCGTGAGCATGGAGCGGAACGCGACGAGAGCGTCGTCGTTGCGCCCGAGGGACTGGAGGACGTCGCCGTAATGGTGGAGCGCACGGATCCACTGATCGACGTCCGCTTCGACGCCGCGATCGAGGAGCGCGAGGCCGAGCGCGTAGTATTCGGCGGCCTTGGTGTTGGCGTAACGCGATCGCGCGACGTCGGCGGCTTCGAGGTAGGCCGCCGCCGCTTGCGACATCGAGCCCGCCTGCTCGCGGTGGCGAGCGAGCATCGCGACGTACTCCTCGTGCGTGCGGACGTGATCTTTGAACGAGAGCCACTCGGCAATCGCCGCATGGTATTTGCGCGCCGTCCCCGGCGGCGTGACACCCACGAGCGCTTCGCGTTCGAGGTTGTGCTTGAAGACGTACTCCTGGTCGCCGACGAAGGTGCTGTCGGAGAGACGAAGCACGTAGTCGCGCTCGACGAGGTCATCGAGCAGGCTCTGCACGCGGACGATGTCCTCGGACGTGCCTGCGGCCCAGAGCTCCGGCGTCGCCTGCTGGAGCCGCTCGATCGAGAGCAAGCCGCCGAGCCAGAACACCCCGCCCATCGCAGCCGCGCGTTCGAGCAGCTCGCGCTCGGCGGGCGCCAGCGCGGCGATGCGCGCTTGCACCGCGTCTTCGACGGTGAGCGGAAGGCGAACGTCCGCGAGCTTGTCGGAGTGAATTTTCCAGCGCTCTTCTTCGGCGAGCTCGTCCTCGATCTCGAGCACGCCCATGTCGAGGAAGATGCGAACCATCTGCTCGAGCAGCCCCGGGTTGCCACCGGCGAGCGTGCACGCGGCTTCGATGAGCTCGTCGACCGCAGGACTGTCGCCGCAGGGCGCGAGAAGATCTTGCATCGCCGCGGACGCGTCCATCTCGGACAGTGGGGCGAGCTCGATGGCGCGGTGGCGTGCGCCACCGAATTTCAGCCAGCCGTCCTTGCGCGCGATCATGTCCGGGCGCGCGAGGCAGATGACGAGGATCCTCCCCTCGAGGTTCTCGAGCAGGTACGCGAGGAGCTCGAGGGAGTCTTCGTGCGCGTGCTGGAGATCGTCGAACACGAGGACGAGCGGCACCTGGCCCGACGCCGCGTCCGCTTCGAAGAAGTGCTTGATGACCGCGCGCCGAAGCGAGAGCACCTGTTGGGGATCGCCGAGCACTGCGCGGATGAGGGGCGAGTCCTGGAACTCGAGCCCGAGAAGCTGACCGAGGAAGTAGACGACGTCGCCGACCTTGCGGTCCTCGAGCACCTCGGCGGACTGCGCGCGGACCTGCGCCTTGGCAGCCTCCGGGTCCATGCCTTCGACGATTCCGAAACGTGCGCGAAGAACGCGGGCGATGACGCCGTAGGCCTGCTCTTGATCGCGCGCCGAGCCGCGAAACACGCGCGGTGCACGCTCGCCCTGCCCGCGCAGCTTCACCAAGAAGTCACGCACGAGGCGCGTTTTGCCAATCCCCGTCGCCCCGACGAGCGTGACGGCGCGCGTCTGTCCCTTGTCGCGAACGGCGCGGATGGCGTCGTCGAGGTCGTGCATCTCGGTGGCTCGACCGACGAGCATGGCGCGCCGTTCGCTGACCCCGAAGGGTGCCAAGCTGAGCCTCTCCGCCATGGGCGCGAGTCTACTGAGTTTCTTCTTGCGGCGCGTCAGGAACAAACCGACAAGCGGCCGCATGACCGATCAACGCGATGTCGTCGTGCTCGTGGGAAGTCTGCGGAAGGGTTCGTACACGCGGATGATCGCGAACGCGATGATGGCGCTCGCACCGGCGCGTCTTTCGATGGAGGTCGTCGAGATCCGCGATCTCGCGCACTACGATTTCGATCTCGAAGAGTCACCGCCCGCGGCGTGGACGACGTTCCGCGAGCGGCTCACGCGCGCCGACGCCGTGCTCTTCGCGACGCCCGAGTACAACCGCTCGGTGCCGGGCGCGCTCAAGAACGCGGTCGACGTCGGCTCGCGTCCACCGCCGAAGAGTGTGTGGCGCGGCAAGCCTGCAGCTGTCGTGAGCGTGTCACCCGGCGCGATGG
>CAXSGV010000183.1:2266-3762 GCA_964236615.1 uncultured Polyangiaceae bacterium | reverse complement strand
ACCTGCGTCAGTCGCTCGTTTGTTTGGACATGCCGACGATGGCCGGGCCGGAGATGTACATCGGCGGCGTGGGAAAGATGTTCGACGACGCCGGCGCGCTCACGATCGAGTCGACGAAGGAGCTTCTCACCAAGTTCATGCAGGCGTTCGACCGGTGGGTAGACCTTCACAAGAAGGTGTGACCGGCGCGATTCACGGGTGTGCGAGCCTGCGACAAAAGCAACGGCTCCGTCGAATCGCAGGGGCAGCCTGGGCGCGGGGCAGTTAGTAGTGAACGCTATGGCTTATCGCGTGCGTCACCCGCTCGCTGTACTGACTGCTCTCGTCTCTGCTTCCGTCGCCATCGTCTCCTTCACTCCGCGGCAGGCGTGCGCGCAGTCGAAGGGGTTCGCGGTCGATCGGTTCGAGCCTTCCGAGCGCGGCAGCGACTGGTTCTCCAACGAGTCGCTCGATCTGCGCGGCAGCGGTCGCTTCGCGTTCGGCGTGGTCGGCGATTACGGTCACAAGCCCGTCGTCATCTACAACGGTGACGGAACCGAGCGCGCCGCGGTCGTCGAGCACCAGCTCTTCGCGCACGTCGGCGCGAGCGTTAACCTGTTCGATCGGGTGCGCCTCGGGCTCAACATGCCGTTCGCGCTCCTTCAGGACGGCGCCTCCACGACCCTCGCGGGCGCGAGCTTCGCGGCGCCGAGCGGCGATGTCGCGATCGGCGATCTGCGCGCTGCGCTCGACGTTCGGCTCTTCGGAAAGTTCAACGATCCGATCACGGTCGCGATCGGGGGCCAACTCTGGATGCCGACCGGCGACGAGAACGAGTACACGGGCGACGGCAGTGCGCGTCTCGGTCCGCGCCTCATGGCCGCCGGCGACATCGGTCCGTTCGCCTACGCCGCGCGACTCGGCTACGTCTACCGCGCGAGCGGCGGGAAGCTCGCGACCTACCCGATTCGCAGTGAATTCACCTTCGGCGCAGCGGCCGGCTTTCGCTTCGCCGATCACAAGCTGCTTCTCGGCCCGGAGCTCTCGGGCTCGACGGTCGTCGAAGGCTCGGGGGATCCGCTGAGCGCCGACCCCGACGTGTTCTCGCGAAAGGTCACGCCCGTCGAGCTCCTGTTCGGCATCCACTACACCGGTAGCCCGATCCGCTTCGGCGTCGGCGCCGGACCTGGTCTCTCGCGCGGCGTCGGCGAGCCCGACGTCCGCGTCGTCGCCAACGTCGAATTTTTCCCTGGTATCGAGGAGAAGAAGCCCGAGCCGAAACCGGAGCCGGAGCCCAAGCCCGAGCCGAAGCCCGAGCCGGTCATCGTGCCGCCTCCGCCGCCGCCACCGCCGGATCGCGATCACGACGGCGTGCTCGATACCGACGACGCGTGCGCCGACGACGCGGGCAAGCCGGACACCGATCCCACGCGCAACGGCTGTCCCGACAAGGACAACGACGGCATCCTCGACAAGGAAGACGCCTGTCCGGATCAGCCCGGCCCGAAGGATCCCGA
>CAXSGV010000183.1:0-2256 GCA_964236615.1 uncultured Polyangiaceae bacterium | reverse complement strand
AAGAACGGCTGCCCGTCTGCGCGTATCGAGGCCGGCCAGATCAAGATCCTCGATCAGGTGAAGTTCAAGACCGGAAGCGCGCAGATCCTTCCGGAGAGCGACGGCATCCTCAACGCGGTGCAAAAGATCCTGTCGGACCACCCCGAGATCACGAAGCTCGGGATCGAAGGCCACACCGACAGCCGCGGCCAGAAGGCCATGAACATGAAGCTCTCCAAGGACCGCGCAGCTGCGGTCATGAAGTGGCTCGTCGATCACGGCATCGCGAAGGACCGTCTGTCCTCCGCAGGCTTTGGTCCCGACAGGCCGCTCGACTCGAACGAGACCGACACCGGTCGCCAGAACAACCGCCGCGTCGAGTTCCACATCCAGGGTGGAACTCCGACGGTGCCGATCAAAGAGAACACGCCCTGACATCGATCCGTTCGGATCGACTTCGCTTCATCGCTTCACCGCAATACCTGAAGGAAAGAACACCATGAAGACGCCTCTCGTTGCCGGCTTGGTCGGTTGCCTCGGTCTCGCGCTTGCGGGTGGTTGCTCGAGCAACGAGCCCGAGGACGTCTCGCGTCAGAGCGCGCAAGGGCTCACCGGTACCGACGGTGCGGCCAACACGGTGCTCAACCAGTACACGGCGCTCGCCGCCAACGCGCCCGCTGCGGCAACGACGCTCACCGTGACGAGCGCCGCCGCGTTGACGAGCCCGACGTTCGGCGCGCTCGCGGCCGGAGATTTGCTGCTCGTGATGCAGATGCAGGGTGCAACCATCACGACGACCGACACCGCGGGGTATGGGGCCATCACGGCTCTCGGCGGTGCCGGCAACTACGAGCTGGTCACCGTCGCGAGCATCGCAGGCAACGTGATCACGCTGAACGCCACATGCGGCTTGAAAAGGGCGTACTCCACTGCGGGCAATACCCAAGTCATCCGCGTTCCACAGTTGACGACGCTCACGATCTCCGGCGGCGGCTCGGTCATCGCGGCGCCTTGGAACGGCACGAGCGGCGGCGTGGTCGCGGTTCACGTGGAAGGCGCGACGACCATCAACGGGTCGATCGACGTGAGCGGCCAGGGCTTCCGGGGCGGAGTCGTCGACAACCAGACGAACGCCGCAGGAACGGACACGACGACCTACCGCTCGACCGTCGACAGCGACGGCGGCGAGAAGGGCGAGAGCGTTGCGGGCTTCCAGGCTGACTATCTGCTTGGTCGGTACGGACGCGGCGCGCCCGCCAACGGCGGCGGCGGCGGCGACGCGCACAACGGTGGTGGCGGCGGCGGCGCGAACGGCAACAACGGCAACGCGTGGACCGGCCAGGGTGTGATGAGCAACGCCGACGTTGGCGGCACGCTCGCGTGGCCGCTCGATCCCGCGTACGCGGCAAACGGCAACGCGCTCACGAGCTCCTCGGGCGGCGGTCGCGGCGGCTACACGTATTCGCAAAATGACGAGAACGCGACCACCCGCGCCCCCGGCGCAACGCAGTGGGGCGGCAACAACCGACTCGAGCGCGGTGGGCTCGGTGGGCACCCCATGGCAGCCGCTTTTGCCAATGATCCGGCGACGCGGATCTTCCTCGGTGGTGGCGGCGGTGCGGGCGACGCAAACAACGCCGCCGGCGGATCGGGCGGACGAGGCGGCGGTATCGTGATCGTGCTGTCGGGCACGGTCGCCGGGACCGGCTCCATCGTCGCCTCGGGTGGCGCCGGCGTCACTTCACCTGCGAACCCCCAAGGCGACGCACCGGGCGGCGGTGGTGCCGGCGGATCGATCGTCGTTCAAGCGGCCGTGAGCGGCGTGTCGATCAACGCCAATGGCGGCGTCGGCGGCAACCAGACCGCACCGACGGCAAGCGGCACCGAGGCCGAGGGTCCCGGCGGTGGCGGCGGTGGCGGCTTCGTCGCCATCACGAGCGGCACGCCAACCCGGAGCGCCTCGGGTGGTCTTCATGGCTTCACGGGCGCGCCCGCGCTCGCCGAGTTCCCTGCGAACGGTGGCACTGCCGGCGGCACCGGTGAGGCCGCCGCCGTCGTCGCGGCAGGCGCCGTCCCCGCGTGCCTCATCGCGTCGGTCCCCGCTTCGGATCTCTCGCTCACGCTCACCGATTCGCCGGATCCGGCGCAGGGCGGAAGCAGCATCACCTACACGGCGACGGCCACGAACAACGGACCTGGGGCCTCCGGCGCAGTCACGATGACCGACGTTTTGCCCGCAGGCACCACGTTCGTCAGCTCGGCTGGCACCGGATGGAC
>CAXSGV010000182.1:670-11526 GCA_964236615.1 uncultured Polyangiaceae bacterium | reverse complement strand
CTCATCTACGTGAACTTGAACCTCGTCCCCATGGACGGCGGGCACAAGTCGGTGACCGTCGGGCTGTGCGGCTACAAGAGCCTCACCGCGCACCACAACCCGCAGACGATGCGGAACTGCCACAGCTACATGGACCCCAAGTCGAGCGCGCTGGCGACCAGCGTCGAGCGCATGGGGAAGATCACGAACAAGCACCTCAACGTGTTCACGATCGAGTCGACGGTGAACAACCGCATGTTCGATCGGCCGCTCGAGTTCCTCCACAAGAACGAGGACGACCTCACCGGCACCGAGAAGGCCGCGCTCAAGGCCCTCACGTTCACGTTGTCGAAGGTGCCGCAGCCCGCGCGTCAGGCGATCTTCCAGAAGGTGCCGAGCCCCTACGGCGTGACCGGCGTGTTCGCCGGCGAGACCGAGGCCGTGCACGAGCACACGCTCGCGCGCTCGTTCGAGCAGTACGCGGTGCCGGTCAAGGGTCAGTGCGACATCCTCGTGACGGGCATCCCGTACATCAGCCCGTACAACGTCAACTCGTTCTTGAACCCGCTGCTCGTGCAGGTCCTCGCCGAGGGCTATCTCTTCAACTGCTACCGCGGGAAGCCCCTCGTGAAGAAGGGCGGCACGATGATCATCACGCATCCGTGCACCGACCAGTTCGACAAGGAGCACCACGCTTCGTACATCGAGTTCGTGCACAACCTGCTGCCCGAGACGCGCGACGCGATGGAGCTGCACAAGCGCTACGAGAAGAAGTTCGCGACCAACCCGGCGTACATCCAGATGTACCGCACGGGTCACGCGTACCACCCCGCGCACCCGTTCTTCATGTGGTACTGGGGCGAGGCCGGTCGGCAGCACCTCGGCCGCGTGATCGTCGTCGGCGCCGACAACGAGTACATCCCGAAGCTGCTCGGCTACGAGACCGCGAAGACGATGCAGGACGCGCTCGACATGGCGAAGGAGACCGCGCCGCCGTCGCCCGAGATCACGCTCTTGCACATGCCGCCGCTCCTGATGGCCGACGTCAGCTAGTCTGAGGATCGAGATGGGTCGCGGCCACCGAGCTTTCGTCGCGGCGATCGTCGTGTCGGGCTCGAGCGCGTGCTCGCTCATCACTCTCGACGGGCTCGTCGGACCGAAGGACGGCGGCGCATCCGACGGGGGCGACGCCGGCCTCGACGCGCTCGTCGATGTCGTTTCGAGCGACAGCGGCGTGAGCGACGCGCAGCTCGACGCGCTCGTCGACGCCGGGTCATGGTGCGCGGTCAACGCAAAGGCCGCGTTCTTCTGCGACGACTTCGACAGCGACGGGTTCGCGCGCGTCAGCGTCAAAGAGTCGCTTGGCGGGACGATTAAGCTCGTCACCGGTGACGCGCTATCGGCACCCAACGCTGTGCTCGCAGATTGCCCCCCAGTCACGTCGTCCGATTCGCAGAGCGCGCAAGGCAACTTGATCCCCGGCGTCAAGACGGCCGGCGGCACGCTCTCGCTCTGGGTGCGGGTCGACAAGATGAACGCCGTTTCCGGCAGGACCATCGAGATCCTCACCGTGGTGTTCCGCTTGAGCACGGGCGCCTCGACGGAGGTCGGTCTCGGGCTCCGGACCGATCGCAGACCGTACGCGTTTCGCTACCAGACCAACCCTAGTCTTTACGCCACGCTCGGCGTGGGCACGACCGAAGTGCCCGTGGGCCCGTGGGTGCGCGTGGTCCTCACGATCGACGGCGCCTCCGGCAAGGCCACCGCGACGATCAACGACGCGCCGGTGATCACGGACGTGTCGTACGACGTCTTCCCAGCCGGCGACGTCGCGCTGGGCATCGGCGCGTACGCGATGCCCAACCACGACGGCTGGAAGCTCCGCTACGACAACGTCGTTTTCGACCCACTGAAGTGACGCGCTGGCTCCTCGCGCTGGTGGTCCTCGCGCTGCCGGCGTGCTCCCGTCGCGATGCACCCGCAGCGCCTGCGGCGGTTGCCGCGGTCGACGCCGCAGTGACCGTCGCAACCGTCACTCCCCAAGCGGCGTGTGAAGCGTACGTGCGCTCGTTCTGCGCGAAGGAGGTGAGCTGCGACGGCGACAGCGAAGCGGCAAAGGCCTGCGCGTCGCACGTGTCGCTCTGCCCCGAGTACTACTTCTCGCCGGACTCGACACGCACCGTGGCCAAGCTCGAAGAGTGCGCGCGCGCGTTCGACGCGCTCTCGTGTGAGGACTTCCTGGCCGGTGTTCGCCCTGCATGCGTGACGCCCGGTGCTCGCGTCGTCGGTGAGGCGTGCGTCGCGCCTTCGCAATGCGAGAGCCTCGACTGTGAAGGCTTCGGCCCCGGAAAGTGTGGAGTATGCACGAATCCTGCGAAGCCTCGATCGCTTCGCCTTCCGCGCGGAGCCGCGTGCGGTCTTCCCAATGCGCCCGCGGACATGTGCGACGGAAAGCTAGCCTGCGTGCTTGCTCGCGGCGACGCACGCGCGGGCACTTGCCAGCCGTTGCCCGACGCCGGTGCACGGTGCGCACGTGTGCTCGGAGCGCGCGAAGCTCGCTGCGCGCCGTACCCCGTTTACTGCCGTTTCGAGACGACGGGCGTCGAGTCGGGCACGTGCGCGCGCGCAGGCGAGCCCGGCGACTCGTGTGGGGCCCGTTCCGGCGGCGCGCTCCCGTGCGACGGCGCGCGCGGCATCTGTGCGACCTTTCCCGATGGCGGCGGCGCGTGCGTCGCCTACGTGAAGCTCGGCGGCACCTGCGGCGCGCCGTCCGAAGCGTGCGCACCGAACGCGTACTGCAAGCCGACGACGCGGGGTCGTCCGAGTGGCGTATGCACCGAGCTGCCGGGACCCGGCACGCCGTGCGGCGCGAGCGCGAGCGACGCGGGTCTTCCGTTTCTCGGCTGCGCGTCGGGCAACTGCGCGCCCTCGCCCGACGGCGGCGTGAGCGTCTGCTTCGGCCCCGCCGACCGCGCGCGCGGTGAGGCGTGCGCGCCGCCGCTCGTGAACTGCAACCCGCTTCTCGCGTGCGAGCACGGCCTATGCGTCGCGCTCGACCCACAGAAGTGTCCGCGACGAACGCCCGCGTCGGACGGGGATGGGCAGCGTCCTGACCGGTAGTGGCGGGTAGGGCGCCCGGTACACTCGTAGGAGAAATTTGCGACCTAAATGGCAAGAACAGGTGCCAGGGGCCGCGCGCTTGCTAGCTTTTTCAGACCCCATGAGGACTCACTTCGTCTTTGCTGCTGCTCTCGCCCTCACCGCTTCCACCGCTCTCATGCTTCCCGCCGGCTGCGGAAGCACCGACAACAGCGAGTTTCCGCCGGGCAACGATGGGGGCACGGACGACGGCACCGGCGGTGGCGGTGATGACGGTGGTGGCGGCTTCGTCGATGGCGCAGGAACTGGTGGCGACACCGGCGGCGTCGTGCAGCAGATCACGTCGATGCGAATCGTTCCCGCCGACGCGACGATCAACCTGAGCGTTCCCGGCGCATCGGCGACGCAGGGCTACCAGCTTCTCGCTGTCATCAACGGCGGCGGGCCCGAGGTCGATATCACGAGCCGCGCGGCGTTCTACGTGCCCGACAACTACCTCGTCGGCGGCTTTCCGTTGAACGGCGGACCACTCTTCACGACGAACCCCACCGATCCACGCGGCGGCAAGCTCACCGTGCAGGCGCAGGCGCTGAGCACCGACGGCAAAGTCACGACCGCGACCACGTCGCTCACCGTGAATCTCGCGTCGAAGCTCACTTCGCCGAACGCGACTCCAGCGTTGCCCGCGAATCCCGGCGCGCTGTTCACGGGCACTGCGGCCGCCAATCGCGCCCCGCAACTCTACTACCCGAACGACGGCGTCATGCTGCCGCCGAACCTGCGTCGCCTCGAGGTGCATTGGAAGCCAGGCTCGGCGTCGAACACGCTCTACGAGATCTCGTTCGTCAGCAGCCTCGCGACAATCACCTACTACTCGCGCTGCGGCACGACGATCGCCAACGGGTGCGGCTTCGAGCTCGATGGCGCGGGCTACCGTTACCTTGCCGAGTCGAACCGCGGCGCGGGCCAGGTGAAGCTCAAGATTCGCGGCACGGACGACACGGGCACCGGTTTCGGTGAATCTGCCGAATTCAAGATCGAGTTCGGCGAGTCTTCCGTCGAAGGCGGCCTCTACTACTGGGACGTCACCAACACTCGCATCATGCGCTTCGATTTCGGCGGTACTGCCGCCACGCCCGAGGTCTTCATCGACAAGAGCGACTACGGCCTCAACGGCAACTGCGTCGGCTGCCACGCCATCTCGCGCGACGGTAAGAAGATCGTCGCTTCGCAGAACGGCCAGGGCGGTGGGCAGCAGGTCTTCGTCAACGATCTCTCGAAGCCGACCACGCCGCCGCTCCCGGCGCGCACCGACACGACGTTCCTCACGAAGAAGGGTGACGCGACCAACCGCGTGCAATTTGCATCCTTCAATCCGACAGGCAGCCGCTTCGTCTCCGTCTGGGGCGACTCGGGCACGACGTCGGTTCGCAACATGCTCTGGTTCAACGACGGCACGACCGGCGATCGACTCGCGGCCGAGAGCTTCGCTCTGCCGTTCGAGCCCGATCACCCGGACTGGTCGCCTGACGGCAAGATGATCGCGGTCAGCCGCGTCGGCATTCACCAGACCTCGCAGCGTCCATTCAACTGCGGCATCGAGGTCCTCACGAACGCGGGCGCAGGTGCGTGGAGCGGGGCGACGGTGCAGACGGTCATCCCGATCGTCACCGGCAAGAACCGCTACAACCCGAGCTTCGTCCCCGACTCGTCGCTTCTTCTCTACAGCGAGTCGACGTGCCCCGGCGGCAACAACCAGGACGGCGACTGCGACGGTGACGCCGATTCGACCGCCGCGACATGGGCTGCAAAGCCGATGCTCAACGCGGCGCCGGTTGCGCTCACGCGTGCGAACGCAGGCGGCGTGGCCGACAACGGCGCGACGGCGCTCACGAGCTCCTTCCCGCGCAGCGCACCCTTCAAGAGCAAGCAGGGAACGGGGCAGCTGTTCTGGGCCACGGTCGCATCGCGGCGCCAGCCTGGCCTTCGTGCCCGCATCGACGGCAGCCAGCAGCTGCTTTGGATGTTCGCCTTCGATCCCGCGAAGATCGCGGCCGGCCAAGACGGCAGCTACCCCGGCTTCTACCTTCCGTTCCAGAACCTCCAGACCTCGAACCACATCGGGCAGTGGACGGAGAAGATCGTCTCGAGCTCCAACCCGCCGCCGCCTCCTCCTCCGCCGCCCCCGCCGCCTCCCCCGCCGCCTCCGCCGCCGCCGCGCTGATTCGGTAGGTTAGGATCGCTTCGATGAAGCGCGCCGCCTGCTCTCTCGCTGCTCTCGGGATCCTATTGCTCGCTGCGGGTTGCAACGAGCAACCCCCTGGGGCGCCGAAGCGCACAGAACCGGTCGAGGCGGCGTCGCCGCCTCTCGCGGGACGGAGGAAGGGTGACGACTCGTGCCGCGCGGCGAGTGACTGCATGAAGTCGACGCTGACGGAGACATGCTGCGACGGCTGCGAGACGCTCGCGCAAAGCCGAACGCACTTCACGTCGGAGCATGATCACTGCACGGGCGGCGCGTCGAACCGCCAATGCCCCAAGCTCGACTGCCCCTTCGAGCGCAAAGAGGTCGATTGCGTGAAGGGCATGTGCATCCTGCGCGCGCCCTCGTTCTTGCAGGTCACCGAGACCTCCGTCTGGAAGCTCGTTCCTGCAGCGCGGCCCCCCTCGGCGGCGGCGGCGGCGCTCGAGGTGCCGGAGGCTACCTACAAGCCGATCGCAGCGGACGGCGGCGAGCCCAAGGCGTACGCGGTCGCGTTCCAGGACGACGACTCGAAGCTCGAGATCTACGCAGACCCGCGCATCTTCAAGGGCAAGCTCGCCGCCACGCAGCCGGCCGCCAACACGAAGGTCTACCTGCTCGACGATGGCTTCGGGGGCGGTCGCTTCACGGTGCAGACGCAGCCCGACGGCGCACGGCGCGCGACCCTCACGGTCTTCGGGTCGGGGGTTCCGATCATCTCGAGCGAGCGTGGCCCGCTGGTGGCGGGGAAATAGGCTCCAGCCTCGCCGGATTGCAGCATCCCGAGGCGTGGTGTAGATCGCGGGCCCCCTTTTCCCCGATGAAATCCCCATGAGCAGCCACGGCACGAACGGCACCGATCCGCAGCGGTCTCCGATGCGCGCAACGCACGCAGCATCGTTGACCGCGGCAGGCGCGCCACCGACGCTCGATCTGCGGGCGACGTTCGAAGGCACGCGCCTCTTCTTCCTCGGCGGCACCGGGTTCCTCGGCAAAGTCTTTTGGGTGATGCTTCTCGACCGCTGCCCCGAGGTCGCCAAGATCTTCATGCTCGTTCGCTCGGGCAAAGGCATGACGAGCGAAGAGCGCTTCTGGAAGGAGATCGCCTCCTCCGACTGCATGAAGCCGCTTCGCGACAGTCACCCCGACGACGCGTCGTACCGCGCTTGGCTGAAGGAGAAGATCGTTCCCATCGACGGCGACGTCGGCCGGCCCCTCTGCGGCATCGACACGAAGATCGTGTCCGAGCTCCGCGGCACCATCGATGCGGTGGTGAATGTCGCCGACGTCGTCGACTTCAACCCGCCGCTCGATGAAGCGCTCGACGCGAACGCCTTCGGCTCGCAAAACCTGGTCGCGCTCGCCAAGGCGCTCGGTGACGTGCCGCTGATGCACACGAGCACGTGCTACGTCGCTGGCCGCCGTAAGGGCCCCATCAAGGAGACCGATCCGCGGCTCCATCCCTTTCCGAACTGTGAGGAGCTCGGCCACGACGTCTGGGATCCCGATCGCGAGATCGCCGAGTGCCTCGACATCATCGCGCAAGCCAAGCACCGCTGCGACGACGCGTTTCGTCAGAGCGAGTTCGCCGAGGCCGCGAAGAAGAACCTGATTCGCAAGGGCGAGCCCACGGAGGGTGAGGCCTTCGACGCCGAGCTCGCGCGCGTGAAGCGCAAGTTCGTGAGCGCGCGTCTCATCGAGGCCGGCCTCGATCGCGCGACGCACTGGGGCTGGCCCAACATCTACACGTACACGAAGAGCATCGGCGAGCAGGTCATCGCGCGTTCGGGTCTCAAGTTCACGCTCGCGCGTCCTGCGTGTTGCGAGACCACGCTCGATTTTCCGATGCGCGGTTGGAACGAGGGCATCACGACGAGCGCGCCCATCATCGTGCTCGCGCTCAAGGGCCAGGTGACCATCCCCGGTCGCCATGTTCCGCTCGACTTCATCCCGACCGATTGGGTCACCGCGGGCATGATCCTCACGCTCGCCGAGCTTCTCGAGGGCACGCACAAAGCGGTTTACCAGTACGGCACCTCCGACGTGAACCCGGCGACCGCGGCGCGTCTCGGCGAGCTGATCGGCCTCTACAAGCGCAAGTACTGGCAGCGGAAGGGCGGCGTGCATCCGCTGCTCAAGCTGTACGGAACCTACTTCGAGGCCGGTCCCGTTCCGCCCGAGACCTTCAAGGCGTTCGGTCCGCCCGCGATCGCGGCGGCCACCAAGAGCGCGTCGAGCTTCCTGCGGAAGACGGGCGTCCCGCTCTTCGCCGGCGCGGCGAAGGCTCTCGCGAACGTCAGCTCACAAGAAGAGAAGATCGCGTCGATCATGACGCTCTTCATTCCCTTCACGTCCGATCTCAACGGCCCCTTCGACTGCTCGAACACGCGCGCCGCGTTCGCGCGCCTCTCGCCCGCGGACAAGGCGAAGCTACCTTGGTACCCCGAGACCCTCGACTGGATGGATTGGATGCACAACATCCACATGCCCGCCGTCGAGAAGCTGATTCTCCCCGAGATGGAGAAGAAGATGGTGCGCGAGGTGAAGCCTCTTCGCGCGCACGAGACCATCGTGACGCTCGTCGATCAGATGGCCGAGCGCCACGATCTCGCGGTCTCCCTCCAGCGCTTCGAAGCCGATGGCTTCACCCGAATCACCTTCGCCGACGTCCGCGCGCGCGCGTGGGCCGTCGCCGCGCGTCTCGGCACCGCGGGCGTGAAGAAGGGCGATCGCGTCGTCCTCTCGGGCAAGAACGATCCGTCGTGGGCCATCGCCTACTTCGGCATCCTGGCCGCCGGCGCCACCGCCGTTCCGGTCGACGCGGCGCTCGAGCTGGACGACGTGCTCTCCATCGTGAAAGAGAGCGGCGCACGCGTGGCGCTGCTCGATCGCGCCCTCGATCTCGGCGCGGCGGTGAAAGTGTGCGATCTACACCCATTCGCCGAGCCCGCTGCGGACGGAGAAGCCGCTGCTGGCGCCCCCGACGTCGAGGTTCTGCCGAGCGACGTCGCCAGCCTGATCTACACGAGCGGCACCACCGGCACGCCCAAGGGCGTGATGCTCACGCACGCGAATTTCACCTCGCTCATCGCGGCGCTCGCCCCCATCTTCCCACTCGGCTCGGGCGACCGCGTGCTCTCGGTGCTCCCGCTGCACCACACGTTCGAGTTCACGTGCGGTCTGCTCCTTCCGTTCTCGCGCGGCGCGCGCATCGCCTACCTCGACGAGCTCACGGGCGATCGCCTCTCGGCCGGTCTCAAGGCGGGGCGCATCACGGCGATGGTCGGCGTGCCGGCGCTCTGGCAGCTGCTCGAGCGTCGGATCCTCGCGCAGGTGCACGCCAAGGGTAAAGTCGCCGAAGGCATCTTCCACTGGGCCGGCGAGCTAAATCGCATGCTCGGGCGCAGCGTCGGTCTCGATGCCGGCAAGGTCCTCTTCGGCCCGGTGCACGAGGCGCTCGGCGGTCACGTGAAGCACCTGATCTCCGGCGGCGCGGCGCTTCCGAAGGAGACGCAAGAGCTCTTCAGCCGCCTCGGTCTTCACCTCACCGAAGGCTACGGGCTCACCGAAGCCGCGCCGGTGCTCACGGTCTCGAAGCCTCGCTCGCCCGCCGGCCAGGTCGGCAAGCCCGTCCCCGGCATGCAGATCAAGATCGACGCGCCGGACGATCAGGGCGTCGGCGAGATCCTCGCGAAGGGCCCGAGCATCATGGCGGGCTATACGGACCCCGAAGCCACCGCTCGCGTCCTCTCGACCGACGGTTGGCTCAAGACCGGCGATCTCGGCAAGCTCGACAAGCAAGGCCGCTTGCAGATCGTCGGCCGCTCGAAGGACGTCATCGTCACGCCCACCGGCGAGAACGTCTACCCCGACGACGTCGAGAAGCGCCTCGGCACGGTGCCTTTCATCGCCGAGCTCGCCATCGTCGGCGTCGAGGCCAAGGGCGGCGAAAAGGTCGCCTGCCTCGCCGTACCTGCAAGCGACGAAGGGCTCAGCATTCCGCCGTCCGGTGGTCTGAGGGCGTCGGGCTCCAGCGACGACGCGCCGGCCTCACTCTCGCCCGCGGCACTGCGTGCAGAGCGCATGGATCGCGCGATGCGCTCGCTGCGCGAGGCGATTGCCAAGCTGCCTTACAACCAGCAGCCCGCTGTCGTGCATCTCTACGACGCGTCGCTCCCGCGGACTGCCACCCGCAAAGTTCGTCGCACCGAAGTCCAAGCGATCCTCCGCCGCATGATCGCGGCGACCACGCTGCCCGAGGGCGAGGACGCCAGCGCCGGCGTGGTCCGTCTCGCGATCGCCGCGGTCAGCGGTCGCGCGCTCACGGAGATTCACGGCGAAGCGACGCTGCAAGGCGACCTCGGCTTCGACTCCCTCATGCTCACCGAGCTTCTCGAAGCTCTCGAAAACAAGGGCGACGCGATCGACCCCGGCGCGCTCCAGGCGTGCCGTACGGTCGATGACGTCGAGCAGCTCGCCGGCGATCGTTCGGCCAACGGCACGAGCGCGCGCCGCGGGCTTTCGCGGACCACGCGTATCGAAGGCAAGAACGCCGACACCTCGCTCTCGCTGCCGCCCGCGGTGCAGGATCAGGCAAAGGCGCTCATCGGGAAATTCCAGAACGCGTTCTACGGCCAGGTCATGCGCCCGCGCGTCAGCGGTCGCGCCTTCATCCCGCACAACCGCAACACGATCGTCGTCGCGAACCACGCGAGCCATCTCGACATGGGCTTCGTGCGCTACGCGCTCGGCACCTACGGCGAGGACATCATCTCGCTCGCGGCGCAGGACTACTTCTTCGAAGGCGGCTTGCAGCGCGCGTTCTTCGAGAACCTCACGAACCTCAAGGCCTTCGATCGCAAGAACGGCCTTCGCCAGAGCCTACGTCAGGCGGGCGAGGTCCTCGAGCAGGGCAAGACCGTCCTCATCTTCCCCGAGGGCACGCGGTCGTCGACGGGTGAGGTCGAGGAGTTCAAGCCCATGGTCGGCTACCTCGCGCTCACGCACGGAATCGATATTCTCCCCATCTACATCGGCGGCACACACGCCTCGATGCCGAAGGGTGGCGTCGTACCGATGAAGCGCGAGATCACGGCACGCATCGGCGTTCCGCTCCGCGTGGCCGACATGCGCCGCCTCACCCAAGGCATGACCGCACAAGACGCCGCTCGTGAAGTCGCGCGTCTGGCACGCAACGCGGTCGTCGCGCTCGGTGACGGCAAGCTCCTCGACACGTCGATCGCTACCAACGCCGAGCTCACGGCCACGCGCGAGCACCCGCTCGTCGGCGTTTTCGCGGAGCTCGAGGAGAAGTTCCTCCCCGGCCGCGTCGACAAGCCCACGTCGTTCTATTTCACGCTCGGTGGCGACGCGTTCGCCAAGTGGACGGTGAAGGTCGATGCGCTCGCCTGCGAGATCAAGCTCGGCAAGCCCGAAAGCGGCACCGCCGACTGCGTGCTCAAGACGAGCGCGGAGATCTTCACGAAGATCGTGCGCGAGTCGTACGTCCCCGGACCGCAAGAGTTCCTCTCGGGCG
>CAXSGV010000182.1:0-660 GCA_964236615.1 uncultured Polyangiaceae bacterium | reverse complement strand
GTGCTCAAGACGTCGCCCGAGCTGTTCACCCGCATCGTGCGCGAGGCCTGGCAGCCGGGCGTGCCCGAGTTCATGTCGGGCGCGGTGAAGTCGAACGACGTCGCGCTGCTGCAGACGTTCCAGAAGGCCTTCCAGCTCGACGGATGATCGCGTCCCGGTGGCGCGTGACGCGTCGCCGGGCAACGAGTACAACGGGGGCTCGCCATGAGCCGCTACCTCATCACCGGAGCCACAGGCTTTCTCGGAACGCACCTCGTCGACGAGCTCGTGCTCGCTGGCCATGACGTCGTCGCGCTCTGCCGCAACGAAGAGCCTGCGCTCGCCAAGAAGCGCGTGACGGTTCGTCGGGGTGACGTGCTCGATGCCGAAAGCGTGAAGGACGCGGCCGCCGGCTGCGAGGGCGCGTTCCATTGCGCGGGCATCGTGTCGCGCAAGCCCGAGGATGCCGAAACGCTCTACCGCGTGCACGTCGAAGGCACCAAGACGACGCTCGATGCCTGCAAGGCTGCCGGCGTGCGTCGCGTGGTCGTCGCCTCGAGCAGCGGCACCATCGCGGTCAGCGAAGATCCGGATCACATCGCGAACGAGAACGACGAAACACCGATCGCGCTCATCTCGTGCTGGTCCTACTATCGCGCGAAGCTCTTCGTCGAGCGGGCC
>CAXSGV010000181.1:0-11591 GCA_964236615.1 uncultured Polyangiaceae bacterium | reverse complement strand
CCGCGACGAACTGCGCGTTGTCCTTCTCCTCTTCGAGCGTCACCGTGAGGGTGATCGATTTGTCGCCCGAGCCGAGCTCGACGACGTCGCCGCTCTCGAGCGTGACCTCGCGGTTGTTCGTGTCGTCCAGCGGCGTGCGCTCCCCCTTGCGGAGGAGCGCGGTGCCGTTGGTCGAGCGCTGATCGCGGAGCAAGAATTTCTCGCCCGTGAACAGGACCTGAGCGTGATCGCTCGAGACGAGGCCGTCCTTCAGCAGGAGGTCGTTGCCCTCGGCGCGTCCGATACGGACGACGTCGCTGGCGAACTCGAAGGCTTGGCCTGCGAGAAGTCCCCGGGTGACCTCGAGCTTCACCATTCTTTCATTGAGCTCGCGCGCGCAGGCGGTTGGCGACCTTCACGAGGGCGTCGTCGTCGGACATCAGCTGCTTGTTACCGCCGGCGATGTCGGCCGCGACGATCTTGTCGAGCGCGTCGGCCGATGCCGCGTCGCCCTTCGCGCCGGCGAGGTAGTCGATGGCTTCGACCATCGCGAGGCGCGCTTGGCCGTCCTTGATCTTGTCGATCTTGCCGAGCAGCGCCGCCTTCGTGTCGTCCTTGCCGTAGGTCGCGGCCATGCGGGCCGCCTTGATGGCTTTCAACTTGTCGACGGGGCCCGAGCCGATGGGCGCGTCGAAGGTCGCGGCGTAGCAATTCGCGTCCTTGTCGCACTTGTTGGTCAGGTCGGCGGCGCCGGTGAAGAGAGTCTTCTCCTGCGGCGTCCAGTACTTGTTGACCATGTCGCTCACCTGCTTCACGTGAGCCTTGTCCATCAGCTTGAGCGCGGCCTCGAGCCCCTTCGCCTGCATCGAGCTGCCCTCGTCGCCCTTGCTCGTGGTGACCTCCTTGAGGACCCACTCGGTCAGTGACGGATCGTAGAACGAGGAGCTGACCTGCACGAGCACGGGGCGCGCGTAGGGCGAGTCGGGCGTGTTGAGCTTCGCGTTTGCGGGGAGCTTCTTGTAGACGCCGAAGAACGCGTCCTTCACCTTCGCGTCCGGCGGGAAGCGGGTGAGGCACTGCGCGATGACGGTGCGGTTGGTGTCGTCCGTCGCCTTGTCGAGCGCGCCGATGAGCGCGTCGCGGCCGGCGGGGCGGGAGAGCCACGAGACGGAGTCGGCCAGGATGGCGGTGCCGAGCTTGTCCTTCACTTCGTCTTTGAGCTTGCCGAGCTCGGCGTCGGAGCCGTTGATCGCCGACACCAGCACGGGCTCGGCGTCCTTCCCGATCACCATGATGGCTGCGTTCGCAGTGGCGCGCAGATCGCCCTTCGTCGGCGTGAGGAGAACTTTCACGAGCGCCTTGGCGGCGGGACCGAACTTGATCTCGCGGATGACCTGAATGGCGGTCTTCTGCCAAAACATGATCTGATCCATCTGCGAGTCGGGCGAGTCGAGCACGGGGGCGCCGAGCTTCTCGACCGCCTTGGGGCCGTAGCTCGGGTGCTTCACCGCGAGCACGGCGTCGTGGAGATCGGTCACGAGGTTGATCGACTTGGCCTTCGAAGCCTGGAACTTGGAAAAGCAGTTCCACAGCGCGTCGATGACGCCCTGATCGGTGAGCTTGCCCACCTGCGCGAGGCCGTTGGTCCACTGCGCGGCGTACTTGACGTCCTCGTCGTTCTTGCCGGGCTCGTAGTCGTTGAACGCCTTCGCCATCGCGGGCGCGGAGCGCGGATCGCGCATGTCATTCAGCGACTTGATGAGCTCCTTGCGGGTCTTCTCGTCGAGGTTGCCGGACGTGTACGTCTTGGTCATCGGCTCGACGATGACGTCGAGGAGGGCGACGATCTCGGGCGTGTCGCGCTTCTTGTTCGCCTTCGTCATCGCGTCTTCGAAGAACGCCCCGAGTCGCTTGATGGCGCCAGCGCGCTGCGCCGGGTCGTCGAGCTTCTTCACGTACGTCTTCGGGTCGCTCTCGTCATTGCAGCCCACGAGCCCCGCCCCCGCCACAGCCACCACCCCAATGGGCGCGATGACCGACAACGCCGCCACCAGCCGCGCCGCCCCAAACATTCCCCTCATCATCATGTCGTCGCGTCCTCTTGGTCGTCTGAATGGATGGCGTAGCGTTGGGCCGAACCGAAGCGAATTTTCGTCCTGGAGGCGTCCGCCGCGCGGAGCCGTACGACTGTACGGCGAGCACGGCGGGCGTCTCCAGGGCGAAAAGGCGCGAGAGACGGCCCGACGCTACCCGATGATCATTGCCTCCGACAAGAGATTGCCCTCGCGGAAGCGCCGTAGGTTCCAGCGATCGAACATGGGGGTCGTGGTCTCTTGGGCGATCGACTCGGCGAGCAGCTTGCCCATGATGGGCGCCATCATGAAGCCGTGGCCCATGAAGCCGGAGGCTTGGTAGAAGTGCTCGACGTCGTCGATCGGGCCTACGATGGGGTTCGCGTCGGGCGTGATGTCGTAGCAACCGGCCCACTGCCGAAGCACTTTGACCTTGCCGAGGATGGGGCAGGCTCGGGTGAGCGAGCGCGCGTAAAGGCCGAGAAACGCGTGCGAGCTCTCTTGGTTCAAGCCGCCCGGAACCCGTGATTGGCCGACCCCACCCACGATTTCGCCGCGCGTGGACTGGCTGAAATAAAGCCCATCCGTGAGATCCGCGACCAACGGCTTGAGCCACGGCTTGAGCGGCTCGGTCGAGCAGATCTCGTGGCGGTGCGGCGTGTTCGGCAGCTCGACACCGAGGAGCCGCGCGATCGCGGGCGACCAGGCGCCGGCGGCGTTGAGCACCTTATGGGTCTTGATGGTCCAGGGGCGCGTGCCCTTCTTCTTGCGCGGACCAACTTCCTCGAGCCGCACGCCGGTGATCCTTGCGCCCTCGGTGTCGAAGCCGACGACGTCGGTGAAGGTGCAGACCTCGACCCCGAGCTTCTGCGCCGCCTGGGCAAAACCCCACACGAACGGCCAGGGAAAGACGACCCCGTCGTCGTGGTTGAAGCTGGCCGCCACGATCCCGTCGGTGTCGAGCTCGGGAACGATCTTCTGCGCTTCCTTGGCAGTCAGCATGCGCGACGACAGGCCGCACTCGTTTTGCAGGTTCACGCTTGCTTCGAGCGCGCGCGCCTTGTCCGCGGTGCGCGTCAAGAAGAGGTAGCCGCCTTGCCGCAGCCACACGTTGATCTTCATGTCGCTCGCAAAATCGCGGCACATCTGGATGCTCTGCTGCATCAAGCGGATGTTGGCCTCGGTCGACCACTGCGCGCGCACGCCGCCGCCGTTTCGTCCGCTCGCGCCGCCGCACAGGTAGCTCTTGTCGACGACGGTGATGTCCTTCACGCCGAGCCGTGCGAGGTGGTACGCGGTCGCGAGGCCCATGATGCCCGCGCCGATGATCACGATCTCGGCACGGTCGCGCATCAGGCGTGGGGCGCTTTCTGCGCGTTCCGAATCGCGGCGAGCGCGGCGTCGTGGAGGTGACCGTTCGACACCACGATGCCGGTGGCGTTGTCGAGGTGGTCTTTGGCGTAGTCGTACGGATCGCCGTTCACGTCGGTGATGCGCCCGCCCGCGCCGAGCGCGATGGCTTCGGGCGCGCACGCGTCCCAGCGGTAACCGGCCTGACCCACGTGCGCGTAGAGATCGGCGTCGCCACACGCGACGCGCAGCGCCTTGAGCCCGGCGCTACCTACCTTGAGCGTGCTCGCGAGGCCGAGCTCCGCGGCCGCGCGGTCGAGGACCTCCGAAGGCCGCGAGCGCGAGACGACCATCTTGGCCTGCCTCGGATCGCTCACGGGGGAAACCGCGAGCTTGCGCCGCGATCCGTCGCCGAGGATCTCGAACGACCCGGCGGCGGAGCCTGCGAATCTCCGGCCGTCAGCCGGGCAGTCGATGACGCCGAGGAGCGCCTTGCCGCGCTCCGCGAGGCCGATCATCACCGCGAACTCGCCATTGCGCTTCACGAAGTCGCGCGTGCCGTCGAGCGGATCGACGAACCACACCGTGTCGGCGCCGCGCCACGCGACATAAGAGGCGGGGTCGCTCTCTTCAGCGACGACGGGGATGCCGGGAAACGCGGCGGTGAGCCCCTCGACGATGATCTCGTTGGCCTGCCGATCGGCGATCGTGACGGGGTCGTCGCCGATCTTGAACTCGACCTCGAACGGATGCTTGTAGATTTCACGTATCGCGGCGGCCGCGCGCGCGGCGATGACGAGCACCTCTTCCAAGACCTGCTCAATCGAGCGTCCCGTGGCGTTCACATCAACACCCCGACCTTCGTGAGCTTGCGTGGCAGCTGCAAGAGGTCCGCGTCGGGCAAGTAGACGGGACCGCCCCCGACCTCGCGAATCAGCTGTTCGAGCTGCTCGACGGAGCGCGGCCCGAGGACGGCCGACGTGACGAGGTTGTTCGCGAGCACCCAGCGGATCGCAGCCGCGCGCATCGTCGGCACGTGGCCCTTCACGAGGTAGCGGAGCACGTCGAGCTGCTCGAGCCGGCGCTCGAGATCGGGCTTCGACCAGCGATCGATGCGGTGGTCGCCTTCGGGGAACTCGCGGTCCTTGGTCCACTCACCGGCGAGCAAGCCGTACGAGAGCGTCGAGCGGGCGAGCACGCCGGCGCCCGAGATCATGATCTCGCCGGCGACGCGGTGGAGATCGACGCCGTGGAGAAGGTTGTAGGCCATCTCGACGACCTCGGCCCCCTTGTCCATCGCGACCTTGGCGGTCGCGGCATCGCCGACCGACGCGCCCCAGTGCGCGATGAGGCCCTCCTTCTTGAAGGACTCCATTGCGTCCGTGGCTTCGCCGAGCTCGAGGCACTCGGAGCTCGGGTTGTGAAGAAGGTAGACGTCGAGACGATCGCGACCAAGGCGCTTGGCCGAACGCTGGATCGCGCCGCGCAGGTAGTCGGGGTCGAAGCGCTTCTTCGGCGGCTTGCTCGTGCGATCGGTGCCGCCCTTCGTGACGACGAAGACGTCGTGCGAGCGGCCGACCAGCGCGCTCTTGAGCATCGCTTCGACGCGGCCCGCGCCGTAGGCATCGGCCGTCTCGATGAGCGTGATTCCGCAGTCGATCGCGCGGCGAACGAGGCGTTCGGCGACCTCGGGCTCGACGGCGCCGTAGGCATCACCCGAGATCCCCCACGTTCCGAGCGCCATCTCGGACACGTTGAGGCCTGTTTTTCCCAGCGGACGTTTTCTCACCGAGCCCGCAGCATACACGTGGCGCGTCCGCTTGACCCTTGACGGCAACAGGGAAAAAGAGCGAGACAGGCTCCCGAAAAGGCCCTCTCCCAATGTGTGCAGAGCGCCTTCGTGTGGAGGTAATGACGATGCGAAAAGGAATCGGAGCGCTTGTTCTTGGGGTTTCGCTGGCCGCGTGCGGGGGTGACGAGGCTGCGAAGCCGCCGGAGACTCCGCTTCCGCCGATGCCGGTCGCCACGGTCACGGCAGCGCCGACGACCACCGCGAGCGCCACGCCGCCTGCACCGAAGGCGACCCAGGCCGAGCTGCAGATGACGGCCGCGAAGAGCTTCACCGACGCGATGAACGCGCACGACGCGAAGAAGTTGGCGGCCCTCTATTCGGACGACGCCACGGTGATGATCCCCGGCATGCCGGAGCTGCACGGCCGCGCCGACATCGAGAAGCAGATTCAGGGCCTGTACGACGGCTTCAAGGACATGAAGTTCTGGATCGTCGCCACCTGGCAAAAGGGCGACATGTCCTTCGTCGAGTGGGGCTGGACGGGCACCAACTCCGGCGAGTTCATGGGCATGAAGCCGACGGAGAAGCAGGCCGGCGGTCTCGGCCTCAGCGCCATCTGGTTCAACGCCGACGGCTCGATGAAGAAGGAGAACCGCTACTACGACGCCGTCACCACGATGACGCAGCTCGGTGCCGTCAAGGGCAAGGCGCGCGCGATCCCGACGCAGGCCGCTTCGGTCGAGATGCACGCGTCGAAGGGCACGCCCGAAGAGGACAAGAACGTCGAGGCCGTCAAGGTGATGGAAGCGTCCTTCGAGTCGAAGAAGGAAGCCGACTTCCTCGCGTCGATGACCGATGACGTCGAGTACTCCGACATCGCGATGCCCGAGAACAGCAAGGGCAAGGGCGAGGCGAAGAAGTTCTTCGGCATGTTCACGAAGGCCATCCCGGACATCAAGAACACGGTCGCGAACGCCACCGGCGTCGAGGACTTCGTCATCGTCGAGTCGAACATCACGGGCACGCACAAGGGTCAGTTCGGACCGTTCGCGGCGACCAAGAAGCCGATCAACCTTCACGGCATCGACGTCTTTCAGTTGAAGGACGGCAAGGTCGTCAAGGGTTGGACGTTCGGCAACAACGTCGAGCTCCTCACGCAGATCGGCATCATGAAGCCGCCGGGTGCGGCTGCAGGCGCGAAGACCGAGACGAAGACGGGCGGCACGACCACGACGACGACCACGGGTGCCAAGCCCGTGACGCCGGCGACCCCCGGCACGGCGAAGCCGGCCACGCCCGCGACGTCCGCCACGGCCGCCCCGAAGAAATAAGTCAGTCGCGACGACGGCGCCGCCGGATTGCGGCGGCGCCGATCATCGCGGTGCCCCCCACGAGGAAGAAGTTTCCGAACCGCTCCCGCGAGCTCGTGGTCGTGCAGGCGCAACCGTCGTCGCTGCTGCTGCTGCTGCTCGGGGTGGGCGACGCGGTGTTCGACGCGGGGCACGGGTTGTAGTTGGGATCGGAGTACGTCTCGGTGGTGTGCTGGCTGGGCATCGTGGTCTGTGCCTGCGACGCCTCGAGATGGAGATCTTCCGTCAGCGCCGCGACCGGCAGGAACGCGCGAAGCCGCGTCACCCAAACGTCGGTGGGGTGCATGCCCTCGAGCGCGATGCTGAGATCGTCGCACGCGTCGACGGTTCGGAAGCACGTGCCCGAGTCGGGGGCTGACGTTCCCGCGTCGGTCGTGCTGCCGTCGGTCGTGCTCGCGTCGCCTGCGTCGGACTGCACCGGCACTTGGCCGGCATCGGAACCGTTGCAAGGTACACGCTTCGTCTTTTGGTACCCGCACGCGTTGTAGTAAGCGTTGGCGAGCGTTCCCGACTGCGTCTGGTTCCCCGAGTAGGACGTGAACCCCGCCGGCGTGCTCACCTCGGTGATCCACGCGCGACCCTCTTGCTTCGAGAACTCGGTGTCAGCGAGCAGCGAGTAGTTCGAGCGCTGCGCGACCGGATCCCAATTGAGCTTCGCGAAATCGATGACGGCATCGGGGAAATTTTGCGTGTGGTACCGGCCCTCGCCGAGGACCCAGAGGGTCATTCCAACGCGCGCGCCAACGCCGGCCGCGACCATGCGCAGCGGCATCGAGGCGTCGGCACCCGGCGTGACGATGCGCACCGGCTGCATCGCGCGCACCGACTGGCCCGGTCGGAGCTTGAGCGCGACGAAGTCGAACTTCTCGTTCGTGTAGCTGGCAAGGAGCGGAGCGATCTCGGGCGGGATGACGAACCCGTTCGCGCGTAGCCACTTGTCGATCGCGTCGTCGACCGACGAGCGCAGCGTGACGACCTCGTACGGACCCACGACCTCCTGCTTCAAGACCTCGACGTTCTCGACCCCCGCGTCAGCGTCAGCCGCCTCTTTTCCCGTCGAGGACTGGGGCGACGCGAAGTCCGAGGAGACCGACGAGCCTCCGCAGCCGCCGCTGCTCGAGTCGTCGCCGTAGCCGAAGTTGCCGCCGGTGCCGGGGCAGGTCTTCGGCGTCGGGCCTTGGATCGAGGTGCGCGTCGTGGAGTCGAGCGCGGCGAGCCACTCGTCGTTCGAGAGCTCGACGCGCGCGCCGGCGCGAACGGGAAGCACCCACGCGAACTCGCCGGGGTCGCCGGTGTAGCGGACCTGGTCCCACAGGATCGTCTGCTTCGTGGAGATCGAGAACACCATGCGGTGGTCGGTGACGACGCTCGTCTGCTCGACGGGCTGGTCCGGCGGCGGCTCGCCGTGGAAGCACCCGCCGCAGGCTTTGGCTTCGCCTTCGAGGGCGAGCGCAGAGAAAGGCAGCACGGCGAGGGCAGCGAGGGCGGCGAGGGCAGATGTGCGCATGGCTTCCCCTACGCAACGAGCGTGCCGCGAAAAGTGCTCGCGATTATTTCTGGAACCTTCGGCGATCGAGCGCTGTCTCTTTGGGGAGCGCGGAACCGGCCCGGACAAAGGGCCAGGGGCGCGCGACAGCGAGATCAGGGGTCACAGACAAGCCACGCGCGGCGTTGCGCGAAGGGAGAGGTACGAGTCATGACGATGGGCGTTTTTGGTTCACAGCAGCAGTTGGTGGGCTCGAGCGACATGGATCGGGACGATCTCGACGTCGTCGAGGCGACCCTGAGCTGGGGTGACAACGTCCTCGAGACGAAGCACTTCGCGATGGGTGCGCGCATCACGATCGGCGAAGCCCCGGAGTGCGACTTCATGATCCCCGTCGAGGTGCTCGGCAGCACGTCGATCGATCTCGCCGCCGCCGACGGTCGCACGGGTCCGACGCACGTGCAGTACGGCGCCTTCGCAGTCTCGACGCGCGTCGTCCCCGCGGGTCGTCACGTAGCCGCGAGCGTCATCGAGTCGGTGAAGGAGAGCGCGCTCGGCAGCATCGGCGGTTCGGCGTTCCTCCACGCGGCGATCTTCGCGTCGCTCGTCGCGTTCATGCCGTCGCTCAGCGCGGACGACAGCGAAGCGCTCGATCGCGACCACATGTTCCAGATGCAGGTGCTGCTGAACAGCGCGGCCGAGCGCGAGAAGAACGCGCCGCCCCCCGTCGCCGGTGATGACTCGCCTGCGACCGACACGTCCTCCGGTGGTGCGCGCGCCGAGAATTCCGAAGGCGCGATGGGGCGCCCTGACGTGCAGGCGCACGGTCGCTGGTCCGAGAAGGGCGACGCGAAGCCGCAGGACGTGACGTTCGCACGTGAGCACGAGAAGGCGATGGCCGCGAACTTCGGTCTCATTGGTCTCCTCTCGCAGTCGAGCCTCAGCGATCCCAACGCGCCGGTTGCGCCCTGGGGAACAGTCGCCGTCGGCAGCGATTCGAGCAGCCACATGGGCGATCTCTGGTCTAACGACATCGGGGATGCGACGGGCACCGGCCTCGGCCTCACGGGCCCCGGCGAAGGCGGCGGCGGCACGGGCCAGGGCGTCGGCATGAACGACCTCGGTGGTCTCGGTCGCTCGCTCGACAGCCGCCTCGGCTCCGGCGCTTGCATGGGCCCCGGCCCCTGCACCGGCAACGGTCACGATCGACTTCGCCCCAACCACGTCCCGAAGGGACCGAGCGTTCGCCCCGAGCCGCTGACGCACGTCGACGGAACGCTTCCCGCCGAGGTCATCCAGCGCATCGTTCGCCAGAACCAGGGCCGCTTCCGCAACTGCTACGAAGCCGGGCTGCGCACGAACCCTTCGCTCACCGGCCGCGTCGCCGTGAAGTTCATCATCGACCGTGAGGGCGCGGTGTCGATCGCCAACGACGGCGGCAGCGACATCCCGGACAAGGCCGTTACCAGCTGCGTGGTGCAGAGCTTCTTCTCGCTCGCGTTCCCGAAGCCTGCGAACGGCCAGGTCCGCGTGACCTACCCGATCATGTTCACGCCGGGGGAGTGATCGCGCGATCGCTCGACTCGCTCAGGTCGCCGAGAGGAAGAAGTAATGAAACACGACGGCACCCGGTTCGATCGCGAGATCGATCCGGGTGTTCTTCGTGGCGGTGCCAGCGGGAAGATCGAAGCCGATCTCCTCCCAGTCGCCAGGCACCACCGTGCGCGTCCCGAGCTCGACGTCGTTGGCGCGAAGGGAGAAGCGGGCGGGTGCCATCGTCGCTTCGACGCGGACGATGATCTTCACAGCCGCCGTCGTGTCGAGGTGCGCGACGAAGCGCTCGAGGCGGCGGTTGGTTCGACCGCCATCGACGAGCGGGTGCGTGGTGACGCCGTCGACGATGGTGCCGGGCACGAACCCGGTGCGCGCGATTTGCTCGCCCTCACGCGCGCCGAGGAGGAGGTACCCGTGCTCGCTCTCGCTCTCGAGGTCCGCCACGTCCAGGACGTCGAGCAGTGGCTCCGTAGTCGCGCCACTCGTCCAGGGATGCTCGCCCGAGCCGAGCGCCGACCAGTCCGCCTCGTAGGCCCGCATCACCTGGCCGCCGAGGATGGTCGAGTCGGTGACGATGGCCTCGTGCAGCGGCGCGCCGAGGATCGCGTCGCACCCGAGCCACTCGGAGTACACGATGAAGTGCGTCGGCAAACGCGCGCGGCCCTCCGCTGACGCGTACATGCGCTCGTAGTGCTCGAGGCGTGAGCCTGCCCCCGCAACCCAATAGCGGCCTTCGCCCGCGGTGGTGAGGCCGACGACGTCGAACGTTTTTTTGTTGCCGAAATAGGCGATCGCGCCGGTGTCGTTGACGCCGATGCGCGCGTTCGCGGGAAGCTCCGCGTCGGCCCAGCGTCCCATCGCCACGTGCTGCCGCTCGATCCCGCTGGCCGAGCCCACGACGTCATCGATGACGCCACCGATCTTCGTGAAGAACATGCCGACGAGGACACCTGACGCGATCGGCGTCGCAAGCCGCCACCGTGGGTGGATACGCGCGAGCCCGTCGCCGAGGAGGCGCGTGAGGCACGCGAGGCCGATGAACCAGCCGGTAGCGAACGGCCACAAGTAACGGAGCCGGTTCCAGAGGAACGTCACATAAGTGCAAGGTGCAAGCATCCCGATCGCGATGAGGAGGATCAGCACCGCGCGTTCGCCGCGTCCCGTGCGGTGACCGAGCGCGGCGATCGCGACGAGGCCGAGGAGAGCCAACGCGCCGCCGCCGCTCGGCACGAACTCGAACGACCAGATCTCGCCGTTGAGGAGCGTGCCGAAGAAGATGCGAAGGTTCGACCCGATCGCGGTGAAGAGCGCATCGCCCGGGTAGTAGGGGTTCCCCGCGAGGAGCTTCACCGCGGCGGTGTTCGTCGAGGCGCTGCCCGACACCAGGCGAAGCACGAGCGGGAGGAGCACGGGCGCTGCCAAGGCGAGCGCCGCCTGTGCGCGGTGCTTCCACGACGCTTGCCGCGGATGCACGGCGAGCACGATCGCGATCGCGATCGCGTAGACCGCGCCCTCGGGACGGAGGAGCGACACGACGGCGGCAAGCGCGATCAGCTCACGAAAGCGACCGCGATGGCGCCCCTCGGCGGGGGCTTCGCACCATTCGCTCGCGCAGCGCATCGACCGCGCGATGGCCCACGCGAAAGGCACGACCTCCATGCCGCTCGCGGCGCACCAGAGAAAGCCACTGAACGCGAGGACCATCCCGGCTGCGCCAATCGCCGCGGCCTCGCCGGCGAGCGGACGTGTGAGCGCGCGCGCTTCGTGCGCAAGGCACCCGAGCGCGGCGAACGACAGGATCCACGCCGGCCACAGGATCGCGTGCCCCTTGAAGCCAATCGCGTAGAACGGCGCGAGCAACAGCGGCCACAGCGCGCTCGTGGCGCCGGTCGAGACGGGCTCGCCGGCCTGGTAGCGCAGCGGGTGCCCTTCCGCGATCGCGCGCGCGTACTGAAAATGGATGTACGCGTCGTCGAGCGCCGCTCCGG
>CAXSGV010000180.1:11071-11610 GCA_964236615.1 uncultured Polyangiaceae bacterium | reverse complement strand
ATCGGCTACCTGCACCGCGGCTTCGAGAAGATGTGCGAGCGCGGCACGTGGGCTCAGGTCTTCCCGTACGCCGACCGCCTCAACTACGTCTCGCCGATGCTCAACAACGTGGGCTACGCCCTCGCGGTCGAGAAGCTGTGCGGCATCGTCGTGCCCGAGCGTTGCCAGTGGTACCGGATGGCGCTCGGCGAGCTCGCGCGCATGTCCGATCACCTGACGTGCACCGGCGCCATGGCGATGGAGCTCGGCGCATTCACGCCGTTCCTCTGGTTCTTGAACGCGCGCGAGATGGTCTGGGACATCCTCGAGGAGGAAACCGGCGCGCGTCTCACGCACTCGTTCGGTCGTATCGGCGGCATGGCGGCGCCTCCGACCGAAGGCTTCAAAGACATGATGCGCGGCGCTCTTCCGAAGATCGAATCGATCGTCGAAGAGGGCGAGAAGATGCTTCTGAAGAACCGCATCTTCCTCGACCGCCTCCAGGGCGTCGGCAACATCAGCGCAGCGGACGCGATCGCTCTCTCGTGGACGGGCCCCTG
>CAXSGV010000180.1:10834-11058 GCA_964236615.1 uncultured Polyangiaceae bacterium | reverse complement strand
TCCGCAAGCTGCACCCGTACCTCATGTACGATCAGGTCGACTTCGACGTCCCCGTCGGCAAGAACGGCGACAACCTCGATCGCTTCCTCATCCGCCTCGCCGAGCTTCGCCAGAGCAAGCGCATTCTCGAGCAGTGCATCGAGCGCATGCCCGACGAGGGGCCGATCAACGTCGACGATCCGCGCGTGATGCTCCCGCCGAAGCAAGACGTCTACAACACGATC
>CAXSGV010000180.1:4943-10815 GCA_964236615.1 uncultured Polyangiaceae bacterium | reverse complement strand
GCTGATCATGGAAGGCGCCAAGGTTCCGCGCGGCGAGGTCTACTCGTACACCGAGGGCGGCAACGGCGAGCTCGGGTTCTACCTCGTGTCCGACGGCACCGGCACGCCTTACCGCGTGCGCATTCGTCCGCCGTGCTTCCCGATCACGGGCGGGCTCTCGAAGCTCATCACGGGCTCGATGCTCTCGGACATCGTGCCGACGTTCGGCTCGCTCAACATGATCGGTGGCGAATGCGATCACTGACGCGCGTCGCCATCACGGCGCTCGGTCTTCTCGGCGCGCTCGCAAGCTTGGGTGGCTGCAACAAGCTCAAGTCGCTCGGCGAGTTCGAGGGCGAGATCACGATGCACACGACCGCCGGCGGCACGTCGAACGACATGGTCGTGCAGACGAAGGGCGACAAGCTTCGCTTCGACACGAAGGCGCCGACGGGCGACCCGATGCACGGCGTGTTCGATCCCACGACCAACAAGGTCGTCGTCTATCTCGACGGCACCAAGACCTACATGGACATGGATTTCTCGAAGCCCGGTGCGACGCCCAACGTCGACGGCGCGAGCGGGTCGGTGAACAAGACCGGCAAGCACGAGACGGTCGCGGGCTACGACTGCGAGAACTGGACGGTCTCCGATCCCACCGGCAAGAAGACCGAGCTCTGCATCGCGCAAGGCATCGCGTTCTTCGACGTCGGGGGTCTCAAGTCTGGACCGAGCGCGTCACCGTCCGCGCTTGCAAAAGAGTTCCGCGAGAAGAAGTCGTTCCCGCTGCGATCGATCGAATACGACGCGGCGGGCAAAGAGCTCTCGCGCATGGAAGTCACGAAGATCGAGAAGAAGTCGATCCCCGACGCGTCCTTCCAGGTCCCCGCCGGCTACACGAAGCTGCAGCTGCCTTCAGCTCCGCACTGATTCAGGAAACCTTTCATGCCCACCTTCAAATACGACGGCACCGAGATCCCGTTTCAGCCGGGCGAGACCATCATCAAGGCGGCCTACCGTCTTGGCATCGAGATCCCCCACTACTGCTGGCACCCGGGGCTCTCGGCTCCCGCGAACTGCCGCATGTGCCTCGTCGAGATCGCGCCGCCGCCGAACCAGAAGGCGCTGATGCTCGACATCCTCGAGTGGGACGCGGCCAAGAACGACTACGTGCCGACGCGGAAGCCGAAGCTCCAGCCCGCGTGCCAGATGGCCGCGGTCGAAGGCATGGACGTGCGCGGCGACTCGAGCGAGCACGTTCGCGAAGCGCGGAAGGGCGTGCAGGAGTTCTTGCTCCTCAACCACCCCGTCGACTGCCCGATCTGCGATCAGTCCGGTGAGTGCAAGCTGCAGGATTACTGGCTCGAGCACGGCCAGTACCAAAAGCGCATGCGCGACGAGCCGGTGCACAAGCCGAAGGCGGTCGAGTTCGGACCCACCATCGTCTACGACGCCGAACGCTGCGTCATGTGCACGCGCTGCATTCGCTTCATGGACGAGGTCGCGATGGATCCCGTCCTCGACATGCGCGAGCGCGGCAACCTTAACGAGATCTTCGTCGCGCCCGATCGCCAGCTCGACGGCAACTACACGCTCATGACCGAGCACGTCTGCCCCGTCGGCGCCCTCACCTCGAAGGACTTCCGCTTCAAGGCCCGCGTCTGGTTCTTGCGCACCGCGAAGACGGTCTGCCAAGGCTGCGCCACCGGCTGCAGCGCGTACCTCGACTTCGATCCGCGCAACAACAAAGCCTACCGTTACCGACCGCGCGACAACGAGGCGGTCAACCATTACTGGATGTGCGATCCGGGCATGCTCACGTACAAGCTCGCGCACGAGAACCGCGTGCTCGAGCCGAGCGTGCGCAAAGACGGCAAGGCCGAAGGCCGCGTCACGAGCCAGCAAAAGGCGCTCGACGCGGCGAAGAAGCTCCTCGCTTCCGTACCGCGCGAGTCGATCGCGCTGCTCATGAGCGCGCAACACTCGAGCGAGGACAACTGGGCTCTCAAGGAGCTCGGCGCGACGCTGCTCGGCTCGACGCAGTTCTTCGCGACCGGTCAGGCGACCGGCTTCTCGGACAAGATCCTCATCCACCGCGACAAGAACCCGAACACGAAGGGCATGGTCGAGCTCATGCCGATCGTGAAGCCGTTCGCCGATCTCATCGACGACGCCAAGGCGGGCCGCATCACACACGTGATTGCGCTCGGTGGCGCGACGCCCGGCGATCCCGAGGCCGACATCATCGGTCTCGCGAGCCTCAAGTGCCTCGTCGTCATCGCGGCGCACGAAGGTCCGCTGACGGCCGCGGCACACGTCGTTCTTCCCGCGGCCTCGTGGGCCGAAACGAGTGGCACCTACGTGAACTACAAAGGCGTGCGCCAGGTCACCGAGAGGGGCCTCGTCACGCAGGGCGCTTGTCTCCCCGGGTGGCAGCAGATCGCCGAGCTCGGTCGCGCCATGGGGCTCGACGCATCGTGGACCAAGCTCCGCCACGTGCGCGAGCGCATGGCCCCACCCGCCCCCGTCGGAAATCCGAACCCCGCGCCGAACGCACAACCCAATACGCCTGAAGGTGGGGTCAGCCCGTGACTGGAATGCAAGTGCTGTTCGCGTTCATCAAGATCGCGGTGATGATTGGCTTCCTCTTCAATGTGGCCGGCGTGCTCACGTGGGTCGATCGCCGCCAGAGCGCGATGATCCAAGATCGCATCGGCCCGAACCGCGCCGTCATCAAGATCGGCAAATTCGAGCTCCGCGTCGCGGGTCTGCTCCACACGGCCGCCGACGGCGTGAAGTTCTTCTTCAAGGAAGATTTCATGCCGCCGAAGGCGGATAAGCTCCTCTTCTCACTCACCCCCATCCTCGCGATGATGCCGGTGCTCGCGCTCGTCGCCGTGATTCCGATGGGCGACACCATCTGCCCGAGCGGCCTTTGGTACGCCGGCAAAGCGGGCGACACCATCTACCCCGCGGTCGCGCGCTTCGGCACCTGCGACGCCCACGCGATCGAGCTCGCCGTCGCGCCGCTCAACGTCGGCGTGCTCTACGTGTTCGCGCTCGCAGGGCAGGGGATCGTCGCTGCCGCGATCGCCAGCGTCTCGAGTGACAACAAGGTCATCCTCATGGGCGCCCTCCGCGCCGCGAGCCAGATGGTCAGCTACGAGGTCGCGATGGGCCTCTCGCTCATCGGCGCGATGATGATCTACGGCACCGTGCGTCTCGACGACATGGTCCGCTGGCAGTCCGAAAACGCGTGGGGCATCTTCGTTCAGCCGGTCGCGTTCTTCCTCTTCTTCACGTCGGCCGTCGCCGAGAGCAAGCGCATCCCGTTCGACTTGCCCGAGGCCGAGAGCGAGCTCGTCTCCGGTTACTTCACCGAGTACTCGGGCATGAAGTTCGGCATGTTCTATTTCGCCGAGTACATGGAGATCGTCACGAGCTCGATGCTCGTCGTCACGATCTTCCTCGGCGGCTGGGCGCTCCCGTTCTTCCACCGCGACGGCATCACGATCGAGATCGGCCAGATGCAGCTCGTGCACGCGTACGTGCCGCACATCTGGATGTCGATCCTCGGCGTGCTCGTCTTCTTCGGCAAGACGCTCGCGGTCTGCTGGTTCCAAGCGTTCGTTCGCTGGAGCCTCCCGCGCTTCCGTTACGACCAGCTCATGAAGCTCGGCTGGCGCGTGCTCCTTCCGGCGTCGCTCGCGAACCTGTTCGCCACCGGCTGCATCTACCTCGCGATCGCGCAGGCCGGCTCGGACCTCTCGAACGCGCTCGACGTCGCTGCGGATGTCTCGCAGGCGATCGTCGCGGCGCTGCTCACGTTCTTCTTCGTTCGCGGCGTCATCGGGTTCTTCGGCGGCAAGCGTGGCCGGCCGTGGATCGTCGGCACTTCGGCGAAGTTCGCCGAGACCGCGGGCGGCACCGAATCCACTGCGATGCAGGCCTGAGAAAGATCCCATGCCCACCACGTTTCCCAAGAAGACGCTTCCGCCGCTGAACGCCGTGCCGCTCGTGTACACGGAGCAGACGGCGTCGACGCAGTCGTACCTGCCGGAGATTTTCAAAGGCCTCGGCGTCTCGATGAGCCACTTCTTCAAGAACACGAAGGAGATGCTGAAGAACGAGCGTCCAGATCCCGTCACCGAGCGCATCTCGGACGGCATCCAGACGATCTCGTACCCCGAGCAAAAGCGCCCGTACCCCGAGCGTTACCGCGGCGTGCACCGCCTCACGACGCGCGACGACGACAGCCCGCGCTGCGTCGCGTGCCTCTGCTGCTCGACCGCGTGCCCCGCGCAGTGCATCTACATCGACGCCGGCGAGTACCCCGAAGGCGATCCCAAGCGCGGCTACGAGCGCTACCCGGTGAAGTTCGTGATCGACGAGCTTCGTTGCATCTTCTGTGGCTACTGCGTCGAGGCCTGCCCGTGCGATGCCATCCGCATGGACTCAGGGCTCCACGCGGTGCCGTACGATTCGCGCGAGCAGTTCATCTACAGCAAGGATCTGCTCCTCGCGATGCCCGGCCGCGACGGTACCCACCGGACTGCGAACCCGCGTCACGAGCCTGGGGATCCGAGCCACCCCGGGATCGATCGGGAGCACGGCCAGCACTAGGCGCGAGCGCGGCTAGCATTCGCCGCGGCGTGCCCCTCGTTCTCGGCTGAGTTTGCGGTAGGATTGCGGTCGCCCCCGTGAACGAGCCGTCGCAGACCGCTTTCGTGGGCGCCTCGTTCGCGCCCGGCACCCTGCTCGCGGGAAAATACCGCATCGAGCGTCAGCTCGGGATCGGCGGCATGGGGATCGTGCTGTTGGCGCGGCACCTCCAGCTCGACGAGCTGGTTGCGGTGAAGCTGCTCTTGCCCGAATTCGTGACCGATCGGGAGTTCGTCGAGCGCTTCTTTCGCGAGGGGCGCGCCGCTGCCAGGATCAAAAGCGATCACGTCACGCGCGTGCTCGACGTCGGCGCGCTCGACAACGGACAGCCGTACATGGTGATGGAATACCTGGACGGCAACGATCTCGGAAAAGTGCTCGAGGTGCGCGGGCGCCTGCCGATCGCGCTCGCCGTCGAGTACCTCGTGCAAGCCTGCGACGCGATCGCCGAAGCGCACAAGGCGGGCATCGTGCACCGCGATCTCAAACCGTCGAACCTGTTTCTCACCGCACGCCGCGACGGGTCGGCGTGCGTGAAGGTGATGGACTTCGGGATCGCGAAGGTCATCGATCCCACGAAGGCCGATTTCCAGCTCACGCGCACCGCGAGCGTCCTCGGCTCACCGCTCTACATGGCGCCCGAGCAGATGCGGTCGACGCGCCAAGTCGATCCGCGCGCCGACATCTGGGCTCTCGGCACCATCCTTTACGAGCTCGTCGCAGGGTCGCCGCCTTTCTACGCGGCGACGATGCCGGAGCTGTGCGCGATGATCCTCCAGGACCCGCCGCCGAAGCTCCAGACGCGCCGGCCCGATGCGCCCGCCGAGCTCGCACGCGCGATCGTGCGCGCGCTCGAGAAGCAGCCCGAGAAGCGCTTCGACTCCGTGTCCGACTTCGCGCGCGCGATTGCGAAGTTCGGTGGTGCGAACGTCGAAGCCACGGCGCGCACGATCTCGAAGGTCGAGATTGCCAAGCTCTCTCCGCGCTCGAGCTCGACGCCGCGCCTCGGTAGCGTCACCGACGCGAGCTGGAGCGACGTCAGCGAGCCCGCGCTCCCCGAGGGTGACGCGCCTCCTGATCGACGCCCGCACTACGTTGCGGCCGCGCTCGGCGCGCTCTTCGCGGTCGTGGTCGCCGTCATCGTTGCGGTCTTGGTTCTCCGCTGGCGCGCCGACCGGTCGACGGCCGCCCGCCCGACGACGACGCCATCGCTCTCGAGCGCGACATCGTT
>CAXSGV010000180.1:4109-4933 GCA_964236615.1 uncultured Polyangiaceae bacterium | reverse complement strand
GTGATCGATCCAGACAAGGCCGCGGTTGTCGCGACGCCGCCCGAAGCACCGACGGCCATCGCGTCACCGACGCCGACCCTCGGCGCAACCACGCCGACGACGACGCCGCCGCCTGCCGCCGCGACGCCGCCGAAGCCCACGACGACGACGACGCACGCCACGCCTCGCCCCACGACCAAGCCATCGGCTACCGTCGCGCCCACCGCCCCGCCGCCGGCGAGCGCGAAACCGCCGCCTGACACCGGCCTCTCCAACGATCGACACGGATGATGACCTCACGCGCTCTGGCTTTGGTTGGTTCGGCGATTCTTTTGTTTTCGACGACGGTCGCGCGCGCTGAAGAGGAGACGCCGGAGAAGAAGGCCGAGCATCTCTTCGACGACGCGAAGGAGCTCGCCGAAAAGGGAAATTACGCGGACGCGTGCCCGAAGCTCGAGGAGAGCCAGAAGCTGGATCCCGCCCTTGGGACGCAGTTCAACCTCGCCGACTGCTACGAGCACGTCGGTCGAACCGCGACGGCATGGCAGCTCTTCAACGAGGTCGCGATCGCAGCCCGCGCGGCCGGCAAAGGCCAGCGCGAGAAGGCGGCACGAGGCCGCATGGCCTCGCTCGATCCGCTGCTCGCGCGCGTGAAGGTGACTGCGCCGCCGATGCCCGAGCTCGTCGTCAAGATCGACGTGCACACGCTCACGCCCGCCGAGCTCGAAGGCGGCTACGCCGTCGATCCGGGTGAGCATCGCGTCGCCGCGTCAGCCAACGAGCGCAAGCCGTGGGCAGGGAACGTCACGGGCAAACCATCCGCCACGACCGAGGTTACAATCCCC
>CAXSGV010000180.1:0-4099 GCA_964236615.1 uncultured Polyangiaceae bacterium | reverse complement strand
CCCCCCTCGACGCCGGCATGAGCCCGCCGCCCGAGCCACCGCGTGGCGGCACGCAGCGCACGATCGCGCTGATCGTCGGCGGCGTCGGCATCGCCGGTGTCGCAGTCGGCTCAGTGGCCGGGCTCATGGCGATCTCGAAGCATGACGATGCGAAGTCGCGCTGCGACGATCCGAAGCGCTGTCCCGACGCTGAGTCGGCGGCGCTTTGGACCGACGCGACGTCGACTGGCACGGTCTCCACCATTGGCTTCGTCGCCGGCGGCGTCGCGCTCGCGGGCGCAGCGGTCCTCTGGTTCACCGCGCCTTCGAGCTCCACTTCGAGCGGGAGCGCGCGTGCGAAATCGCCGGCGTCGAGCCCGGTGTCGTGGCACGTCGCGCCGATGGTCGCGGGCAACGCCGGCACGGCGAACGGCGGCGGTCTCGTCGTTCTGGGCACGCTGCCGTGAGGCGCGGTCTGAAGCGCGGGCTGCTCGTCGCGATCGCCGCGGCCTGGGGTTGCAACGCACTTCTCGGAAACGAAGACGGCACGTTCTCGGACGTCGCGCTCGACGGCAGTGTGCTGCCCGACGTCCGCACCGCAGGCGACGGAAGCCCGGGCGATGGCGCACCCCCCGGCGACGCGGCGGCCGATGGCGAGGCTGGCACTACGTGCGTCGCGGATCTGGAAAACGATCCGAGCAACTGCGGAGCATGCGGCCACGACTGCTTCGGTGGCACCTGCACGAGCCGCGTCTGCGGACCGGTCACGATGATCGCCGATGCGGGTGTGCTCCTCGGCTTCGCGGCGAACGAGGACAACGCCTACTGGACGAGCACCTTGCGGCTGATGCGCCTTCCGCTCGCCGGCGGAAGCCCGATCGAGTTCGACGATGCGCCCGATGCGACGACGGCATCGAAGCTCGTGGTGTCCTCGACGGACGTCGTGTGGACGCTGTCGCCCGCGTACAAACCGCTGCAGACGTGCCCCGCGGCAGGCTGTCCCGACAGCGGTCCATTCGCACTGCCGGCGTTCGCGTCACCGCTGCCCGCCGCCGTGATGAAGGAGGGGCTGCTCTACTATTCGGACGACGGCAGCGAGCTTCGCGTCACGCCGATGGATGGGGGCGCGACCGAGGTGCTCGCCGACTCCGGTGTGACCTCGATCGCCATCGAAGGTCCGTCGCTCTACTGGGCGCGGGCGAAGGAGGGCGGCACCGTCGAAGAGCTTCCATTGAGTGGCGGTTTGCAAAAGACGCTCGTGACGGCGGGCGTCCCGTCGGGGGTGCGCGCGATCGGCGTCTCGGGCAACGCGCTCGTGTGGGCGACGAGCGCTGGGATCTTCCAGTCCGATGTCGACGGCGGAGCTCCGTCACTCGTCACCGTGGACGCGGCGACCGTCGATCACATCGCGATCGCCGGCGCGTGGATCTACTGGAAAGAGACCACCCGCGCGTTCAAGCGATGCCTCCTCGCGTCGTGCAAGCCGGAGCTCGTGACGCCGAACCAGCTGATCGATTTCGCAGTGACGAAGCGCTTCATCGTATGGGCCGACAAGCTAGGTAACGTCGTGAGGCTGGCGCGATGAAACGTCACCGCGGCATCGCCGTCGTGACCGCGATTGCGGCCGCCGCCCTCGCTTGCAACGCTTTGCTCGGCAACGAGGACGGCGTGTTCGAGCGCGCCGATGCCGCTCTCGAGACCGGAGGCAACGACGCGAGCACGGCGGAAGACGGCGAGCCCCGCGACAGCAGCACGCTCAGGGACGTCGCGATCGAGAACGGCGGTTGCGACGCGCGCCCCGACGACGATCCGAAGAACTGTGGCGTATGCGGGCACGACTGCCTCGGCGGCGAATGCCGCAGCGGAAAATGCCAACCCGTCGTGATGAGCGAGGACGCCGGCGCCGGCGCGCTTCAGCGCATGGTCATCTCCGACGAGGGCATCTACCTCACTGGCGGCAACACACTCCATCGTCTGGGTCTCGACGGCGGCGCGGCCACGACGCAATACGCGCCGCCCTCGGGCAGGTTCCTCGGCGACGTTGCCGCGTCGCCGACGAAGGTCTTCGTCGCGGAAGGGCTCGGCGGAACCCCGTCGATCCGGAGCTGTCCGTTTGGAGCGGCGCCGTGCCTTGACGCGGCGGTCGAGAGCACCGCGATCGCCGATCCCCGCGCGTTGAGCGTCGTGGGCGAACGCGCGTTCTGGAGCGACGTCAACGGGATGTATGCGGCGTCGCCGGGCGGCGGCGCGCCCGAGCTCTTCCAGAGCGAGGGCGTCACGTCGACGGCTGCATCAGGGACGCGCATCTATTGGGGTCGCAGCGCCAACGTCGGAATCCGGTCGGCGCTCGCCGACGGTGGCGACGTCGTCACGCTCGTTCCCGATGCGGGGACGGTGCTCTCGCGGATTGCGGTCACCTCGGGCCTGCTTCTCTGGGTAAAGGACGCGACGATCTACATCGCCGAGGCGGATGGCGGCTTGCCGCGGAGCTTGGTCGCGACGTCGGGTACCGTCGTGCGGCTCGCGGTCGCTGGTGACCAAGTGTACTGGCTGGAAAGCGCGGGCGGCGTGCTTCGGCGTTGCGCGGTCTTCGGGACGTGCGCAGGCGAGCCCGTCTCCCTCAAGCGCACGGCCGATTTCGCCATCACGCAGCGCGCCATTTGGTGGGTCGAGGAGGAGGGGCGCCTCCTTCGCCTCGCCCGCTGACGAAACGCACAAATCGCGCAGCTTTGCCTCACCCTCGGGCCCCCGATGCGGTAAAACCCGCCGCAATGACGGCGACCATCGAAATTCTGCGCGGCGAGCTCGAGCGACTCTTCTCTCTCGACGAGATGACGTCGATGTCGCGCAAGCTCCTGGGCCTCGATCCGGAGGAGGTCGGCGGCGCGACCGCCAAGGGCAGCTTCGCCAAGGCGCTCACCGAGCGTTGCGTCGACGGCGATCGAATCGAAGCGCTCGTCGACGTCATCCTCGTCAGCCGTCACGAGGTCGATCCGCGCGTGCGCGACATCGCCGCCTTGCTCGGGTCAGACGAGCTCGCGCCGAAGACCGTCATCGGCGACTACACCATCGAGCGCAAGATCGGCTCGAGCGACCTCGGCATCGTCTACATGACCCAGCGAAAGGGGCAGGCGTACACGCTGAAGACGCTGCGTCGCGAGGCCGCGCGCGATCGCCGCGCCGTGCATCGCTTCCTCACCGCCAACCGCCTCGTCGCCACCGTTCGTCATGAAGGTCTTCCGCAGGACATCGACGCGGGCGAGCTCGCCACCGGCGTGCCGGGGACGCAGGGGATCTTCTACGTCGCCTACGAGTACATCGACGCGCAGCCGCTCTCGGCGCGCTTCCAGCGCACCGGCCCGCAGCATCTCAACGAGCTCAAGACGATCTTCCGCGGCATCCTCGAGCCTCTCGCTGCGCTTCACAAAGCCCAGCTCGTGCACGGCGATCTCAAGCTCGAGCACGTCCTCGTCTCCAAGGGCACGACGCCCGGCCAGGACGGAAAGATCGTGCTCATCGACTTCGGCGGCGATCGCCTGCGCCCGCGCCTCGCCGCGATGAACGGAGGCTTCGGCTTCCTCGCGGTCTTCGGCTCGCCGAAGACGATCGCGCCCGAGCAAGTCCGCGGCCGCACCTCCGACGCGCGCACCGATGTCTACTCGTTCGGCGCAATGGCCTACGAGCTGCTCTGCGGCAAGCCGGTGTTCCCGGTCGACAGTCCGACCGACGCGGCGTTCGCGCACCTCGCCACGACGCCCGACATGCCGAGCACGAAGGCCCCGCGCGGCTGGATCGCACGCGAGATCGACGACTGGATCATGTCGATGCTCGCGAAAGATCCGGCGCAGCGTCCGCGTGATGCGAGCGCGCTCCTCGAGACGCTCGATCGCCTCGATCGCTTTGCGACGACGAAGCCGGGCGCGACGAAGATCGCGCCAGAGAAGGTCGAGTCGCTTCTCGGGATGCTGCTCGCTGCGCCCGACGACACCGAGAGCGCGATCGCGCTCGAAAAGGCGGTCGACGAAGGTGCCGATCCGGTGCGCATCGCGACCGCGTTCGAGAACGCCGCGCAGCAGATGACGGTCGACACGACCGACGAGCGCGAGACGCAGAAGGCGCT
>CAXSGV010000179.1:5546-11659 GCA_964236615.1 uncultured Polyangiaceae bacterium | reverse complement strand
CGTCGCTCGAGAGACTCGAGCTTGCGCGTGTGGCTGGCAACCTCGCCTTCGAGACGGCTCGCGCGCGACGCGAGGTCCCACGCTTGCGCGACGGCGGCTTGGACATCGGGCGGTGCGTTGCCCGACGGGTACGCGCGGCTCACCATCCGTGAGAAGAGCGCGGCGCGATTCGCCCACTCGATGACGCCCGGTGACTGCGGCGGAGGCGGCGGAGGGGGCGCGGCCATCTCGCCTTGCGCGCCGCCGACTTCCCACGCGGTGCTCGGGAGAGAGCGCTGCAGCCCTTTGAGCTCTTCGTGGAGGTGGTGGGCGTCTTGAAAACGCTTGCGCCGATCCTTCTCGAGCAGCTTGAGCGTGATCGCCTCGGCCGCAGGGAGCACGTCGGGCTTGATGGTTCGCGGCTTCGGCGCCTGCGCGGTGCGCTGCATCTCGAGCAGCGTTTCGCGATCGCTCGAGCGGAAGGGGAGCTGCCCGGTGAGCATCTCGAAGAAGAGAACGCCGAGCGCGTAAAGATCGCTCTGAGGCCCCGCCTCTTCGCCACGCGCTTGCTCGGGCGACATGTACTCGGGGGTTCCGAAGACGGCGCCTTTGGGCGCGAGCCGCGGATCCATCGCGAGGTGCGCGAGACCGAAGTCGAGGATCTTCACGAAGTCCTTACGACCGCCGCGCGAGGAGAGAAGGATGTTGTCGCTCTTCAAGTCGCGGTGCACGACGCCGAGGTCGTGGGCACGCGCGAGAGCGGCGCACATCTGCTCGAGGATGTCGACGCCACGTGCGAGCGGCATGGGCCCGCGCGCGAGCTCGCTCGAGAGGGCAGTACCGACGAGGTACTCCATGACGAGGTAAAGCTCGCCCTCTTCGGTTTCGCCGATGTCGTGGATGTCGATGATGTGCGCGTGGTCGACGCGGTTCGCCGCACGTGCCTCCCGCAACATCCACGCACGAAGGTGGGTCTCGCCGCGAAGGTCGGGACGGATCAACTTGAGCGCGACGACGCGGTCGATGAGGACGTGGCGAGCGCGATAAACGACGCCCATGCCCCCCTCGCCCGCGCGGGCCTCGAGTCGGTATTGTCCGGCCACCACGCGGCCAAGCATCGGATCAACTGGTTTGCCGCCTGAGGAAGATCGCTGGGGCTGGGTCATTCGAAGACTCGCCGCGAACGTATCAGTTCGCTCGAAGACAAACCAAGATGCGTCGCGTGGTGTCGTTCAGACGTGACGATCAGAACGTGACCTTGAAGAGCGGCATGCGCAGCTCGGTCGCCGCCGGGACGCCCAGCTTCTTCTGTTCCGCCATCGAATACACGTTGTGGGCATCCGGAACGGGGATGCCGATGCGGACGCTCTTCGATTCCGTCGGAGCGCCCTGCGGCGCCCAAACGTCGATCAAAGACTGAGGTGCGCTCGGTGCGCCACCGCTCGCGGGGGGCGGTGCCGGGGTCGGCGAAGGGTTCGCCGGGGGAGGCGAGGCGCTCGCGGGCGGAGCCCCAACGACGACGCTGCCGCCGGCCTTGCCCGGATCGGCCGAAGGTCCGTTGGTCGGCGCCCGGTCCTCGGTCGCGCCTTCCGCAGGGTGGTACCGCGTCGCGTTGAGCGTGAGAACGATCGTCGGGATGATGAGCGCGAGGCCACCGGCGAGCATGTAAACGGGGACGCGGCCGTCGTTGGAAAACGATGCCGACTCGATGAAGTAGCCGCCGACGCCGCCGCCTGCTGCGCCGAGACCGCCGCCGATCACGTACGCCCAGCCACTTTCGACGCCGAAGATGGCCATCGGCATCATCACGATCTCAGCGCCGAGCAGCGCGCCGCCGACGATGCCCTTGCCCTTCGGCGAGACCTCCTCGGCGTGGGCGGTGGGGACGTTCGTCGTGAGCGTCGCGGTCACGACGGCGAGGGCCGAGACAGCGCTGATGATCTTCGAGAGGTCGCTTCGCATGGGATCGCCTTAGGGAGGGGGAACGAACAAGATCAGGACGAGAGCGGGTCCGGAAGATCGGACGACTCTTCGTGGTACTCGTGGCGCGAAGCTACCATGGCGTTCACGTCGAATCATCAGCATCGGGCGTCGTCGCCATGCTCGCGCCTCGAGCGGCTCAGGTAGAACGCGCGTGAACCGCCGCAATCTCGCTGGATTCGTTGCGGGAGCGCTCTCCGCCGGATCGCTCGGGACGCCTGCGTTTCGTACGGCTGCCGGCCTTTCTGCAGGCGTGACACTGGTCGCGGTCACCGCGGCGGGGATTCGGCTCCTTCCATGGCTCTTCGACGCCTCGGTGCCATGGACCGTGGTCGGCCCCTTCGCGCGTGCGCTCGCGACCGTCGCGGCGGAGGCGGCGCTCCTTCTCGGTTGGCCAATCGGGTGGTCGCTCGCGACCGCGCGCTTCGTCGATCGCGGCGAGGCACGCGTGATCGAGCTGCTCGGTGAGCGTCCGGCGCTGACCTTGGCGCGCCTTCTTCCGCAAGGTGTCGCACTCGCTGCGCTGCTCGGCGCGATCGCGGTCCTCGGTGGCCGCGACGCGAGCGAGCCAGGGCGCATCGTGAGCGAGCTCGTCGATCGTGGCCGCGCATCCTGCGCGAACGTCACAGCGCCGACGACATACACGGTGCCGTTCCTCAACGCGACGTGGCTGTGCGCTCCTGGATGGGAGCCGCGGATCGTGGCGGAGTCGCCGGTCGGCAAGGCGCTCGTCGTGGCCGCGGGTGCGCGAATCTCCGGTGATTTTCGGCGAATCGAGCTCGACGACGCGCGCTTCGTGCTCGGCAGTGGAGACCGCGCGGCGAACGTGCACGTGCACACCCTCACGCTGCGCGGGCTGCCGCCATTTACGCACGCGTCGTCGCTGCCACCGTACGCGCGCGGTCTGCTCGTCGGCGCGAGCGGGCTCGTGTCGGCGCTCGCCGCGGTGTACCTCGTTTTGCGTCGTCGCGTGCGCGCGCGCTTCGTCGCAGTAGCGCTTGGAGCAGCGGGACCACTTGCAGCGCTCGGTGCGCTGCGCTCCCTCGAACGAACCGATGCGGTTGCGTGGTTCGTGGTCCTGCCGCTAGCCTCTCTCCTGGCTGTCGTTCTCTTCGACGCCGTTCGTCTCGTTGGCCTGCGGCTCGCGAAGGCTTCACTTGCTCGCAACTAGAGCGGCTGCTACGCACAAGAAGAGGAAATCATGGGTAACATCGGACCTGGCGAGCTTCTGATCATTGCGCTGATTGCGCTGCTCCTCTTCGGAGCCGGCCGCATCGCGGACATTGGCAAGGGCCTTGGTCAAGGCATCAAGAACTTCAAAAAGGGCCTGAAGGACTCGGACGACGTCGACAACGACCCGCGCGACGCGCTCGACGGCTCGCGCAAGCCGCGGCTCGAAGAAGGCTCGAAGGTGACTTCCGAGAAGAAGGAAGTCGTCACCAAAGAGGCGTGAGGAACGGGCGCGCCCTCGTGCTACATCGTTCGGCGTGCCCCGCCACTTTGCGCATCGACTGAGCGTCGTTGCCCCGAGCGTGACGCTCGAGGTCAGCGCCCGCGCCAATGAGCTCCGGTCCCGAGGGATCGACGTCTTCAACTTCGGCGTCGGGGAGCCCGATTTCGAGCCGCCGCGCTTCGTTCTCGACGCTGCCAAGCGTGCGATCGACGAGAAGCTCGCCTCGAAGTACACCGCCGTCAGCGGCATCGCGCCCCTGAAGCAGGCGATCTGCGCGGCGACGGCGCGCAGCCGCGGCTACACGCCGACGCCCGATCAGATCACGGTCTCGGTCGGCGCGAAGCACGCCCTCTTCAACATCGCGCTCGCCCTCTACGAGGAGGGCGACGAGATCGTGATCCCGGCGCCCTACTGGGTCAGCTACCCCGAGCAGGTGCGCGTCGCCGGCGGCACGCCGGTCATCGTCGAGACCCTCGAGAAGGACGGCTGGCGCGTATCGCCCGAGGCTCTCGAGCGCGCGCTCACGTCGAAGACGAAGGCCGTCATCCTGTGTACGCCCTCGAACCCCACCGGCGCGGCCTACGACGAGCGGCACCTCCGACTCTTGCTCGAGGTGCTTCGCAAGCACGACTGCTGGATTGTCGTCGACGAGATCTACGGCGAGCTCGTGTACGACGGCTTCAAGCACGTGTCGGTCGGCGCCATCGCGCCCGATCTCCTCGATCGCCTCATCGTCATCGACGGCGTCTCCAAGTCGTATGCGATGACCGGCTGGCGCATCGGGTGGTCCATCGCTCCGCGCTCGGTCGCGCGTGCGTGCGACATCATCCAATCGCAGAGCACGACGAACCCATCGGCCGTCGCGCAGCACGCGGCGCTCGCCGCGCTCAATGGCCCGCAGGACGAGGTCGTCGCGATGCGCGCTCAGTTCCAGAGCCGGCGTGACGTCATGGTCGCGGGCCTCAACGCGATCCCCGGCGTCACCTGCCGCACGCCGGAAGGCGCGTTCTACGCGTTCCCCGACTGCCGTGGTCTCTACGGTCTCGAGTGGGGCGGCAAGGCGATCTCGAGCGCCGAGGAGATCGCGTTCTTCCTCCTCGACCGCGCGCACGTGGCCGCCGTTCCGGGCGGCGCGTTCGGTGCGCCTGGTTACCTGCGACTCAGCTACGCCATGGGCGAGGACCGCATCCGCGCGGGGCTCGCCTCCATCCGCGCCGCGATCGACTCGACCAAGCGTCTCACCTGACGCCGCAGGCGGGGCTCCCCCGATGATCCGCGGCGCTCAGAATTGGACGGGCGCGGGCGTCGGATCGTAGCCGATGTTCGATCCGCGTCCGAGCTGGCCATCGCTGTTCGAGCCCCAGCACACGACGCTGCCGCTCGTGAGGAGCGCGCACGCGAAATCGCGCAGGCCGGCGCCGATGTGCACCGCGTTCGTGACGCCGCGCACCGGCTTCGGAACAGGCTGCGGCGTTCCGGCCTCGGGTGCGAGACCCACCTGACCTTTGTCGTTCTTGCCCCAACAGTCGACGGTGCCATCGGTGTGAAGGCCGCACGTGAACTGTCCGCCCGGCGCGATCTCGATCACGTTCGCCATGTTGGGAACGAGCGTCGCCTTGAGCACGCCGGAGCCTGTCGTGCCGAGGCCGATCTCACCGCTGTAGTTCTCGCCCCACCCTTGAACGCGTCCATCGGCGAGGACGACGTGCTCGGCGTAACCGCTGCTGCGCCCGAGGTACGCGACGGGACCCACGAGACCGGTGACGGCGGCAGGCTCGGGATGTCCAGTGTAGTCGGTGGTGCCGCGCCCGAGCTTGCCGCTCGAGTTGTCGCCGAAGCAGCTGACGCCGCTGTCTTCGAGGCGCGCGCAGGTGAACCTGTCGCCGATGCCGAGCTCCGCGATCTTGTTGATCGTCGTGACGGTGGTCGGCTTGGGCGTGGAGTTGGGGACGATCGAGCCCGCGTCGAAGGTGCCCGAGCCGAGCTGGCCATCCGAGTTGTAGCCCCAGCACATGCCTTCGCCCCCCGCGAGGCGCGCGCACGTGTGGTAGCCGCCGGCGACGATCTGCTTCACGGGCGCGGGGATGCCCGCGACCGCGCGAGGCACGACGACGTTCGAGCCGGCGGTGTTTCCGAGCTGGCCGTCGAGACCATGACCCCAGCATGAGACGGTCTCGTCCATCAGCAGCGCGCACGAGTGGAAAAACCCGAGCGCGAGCTGCTTGGCCGGGCCGAGGTTGGGCACCTTCTTCGGCGCACGCGTAGGCCCGGGATTGATACCGCCGTCGCTCGCCGCCACCGCGGTCTGTCCGCGATCGTTGGCGCCCCAGCACCACACCGAGCCATCGCCTTCCAAGATCGCGCACGCGAACTCGCCGCCGACGGCGATGCTGCGCACGCAGGGGACGGAGGTGCATGTGACGCTCGCGTCGGGCGGATCAGTCGTGCCCGTGTCGTCCTCGCCCACGTCCGACTTTCCACTGTCGCGCGGCTTCACCCCCGAATCGAAGTCCTCGTCGGGGTTGGTCGTCGCGCCACCGCCGCATGACGCAGCAAGCGCGGCACCCCCGACCAAGGAAAGTACGAAGAAGAAGCGAAGCCTCATGACCGAACTGTAGCGCGGAAGAATTACGGCGCCTTCTTCGACCACAGCACCACGTTTTGATCAGGCGGCGCCGCCACCCGGTTCTTCGCGTTCGTG
>CAXSGV010000179.1:3405-5536 GCA_964236615.1 uncultured Polyangiaceae bacterium | reverse complement strand
CGCGACGGCGTCACCGTCGGTGGCGTAGTCGACGGCGATCGAGCGGATCGAGATCGAGCCGTTGTCCTCGTCCCACACCTCGATCATGCGAAACTCGTGAGGAAAGTCGGCGACCGCCGATGTCATCACTTCCCAAAAGCCGGCGTTCGTCGATGGCGCTTTCGCGTCGATGTGGCGCACGCGGTGCCGGTGCGAGTGACCGACGATGCTGGCGATGACGTGCGGGTTGTCGGCGAGCGTCGTTTCGAATTCTTCGGCGGTCACCGCGTCGGACCGCTTGGTTCCACCCAACCCCGAGCCGTCGCCGAGGCTCGTCGACGCATGATGCGATGCCATGACGACGAGCTTGCCGTCGGCCTTGGCGCGCGCGAGCTCGGGGACGACGAAGCCGTCGAAGTCGGCTCGCGTGAGCACGCCTTCGGAGCCGCCGCTCTCGGACGCCGTGTCCATGACGAGGAGCCGGATGCCGATGCCGACGTCTTGCGTGTAGTAGGCCTTCTTCGTCTGCTGAGCCCACGCGCCGAGACCGTGGGCTGCAGGACCTGCGCGCCCCGTGTGCGCCGTGACGCGCGCGATCATCGTGTCACGTGTCATCGCGGCGCGTCGCTTGTCGGGGACGACGTCCTCTTTGATCATCGCGCCGTCGTGCGCCCAGTCACGCGTTCCGCCGATTGCGAATGCCGACTGCGACTCCTCTGTGCGGCGCGCGTCGATGATGAAGTTCCCTTGAATGAGCGGATCGTGGTTGCCCGTCACCCAGTACCAGGGCATCGCAAGGCCCTCGGGCACGAACGGATCTTTGCCGTCGTTGTCGTCTCCGGGAACCGGATCGTCGGGCGCGCCCGAGTCACACGCGAGCGAGGGCGCGCCGCCGAGCAGTGACAGCACCCAATCGAGCTCGTTCTCCTGACCGTTGTCGACGTTGTCGCCCCCGAGCAAGACGAAGTCGACCGGCGCGTCCTGGTGCACGCGGTTCACGGTGCGTACGACGGCGTTGACGATGCGGCACTCGTGGGCTTCTTGGGCACGCGCCGCGGCATCGAGCGGCGCGGAGCCGTCGAACGCGACGAGGCGCGTCGGTGACTCGTCGTCGGCGAGCTGGAAGTCGGCGAGGTGTGCGAAGCGGACGAGCCGCTTTCGGTTCGGACCGGGCGCGGGGGCCGGCGATCCATCCGCCGTGCGCTCGATGGTCGATGCCCCCGGCCCGAAATCGAAGTCGCCCCAACCCTCCGCGAGGAGCGCTTTGCGCTCCAACGGATCGATCCCAGTACGCGCCTCGCGCTCGGCAGGCAGCGCGTGTTTCGCGACGATGGTGCGCGCATCGGTGAGGACGATCGGCCCCGTGAGCGACGCGAGCGAGGTGGCTTTCCGTGTCGGTGTGTCGGCCTTCGAGGCGTCGGAGGAGCAGGCGACGGCACCCGTGCACACAAGGAGCGCCCCAACCGAAAGAGAAAAGGATTTCATCGGGATGCGCGAGCGTAACCGCCAAATAGGGGTTGCCGTAGCTGAAATCTGTTAGCGTCCGAGCCTCGAAAACCGTGCAGGTCCGTCTCACGGAATTCTTGTTTGCAGGGACGGGGCGCCTGTAGGGGAATCGCCTCAAAGCCAAGGAGTGCTTTCAATGTCAAATCGCTTTTTTCCTGGAGTTCTTATCGCCGCGGCGCTGACGATTCCCGTCTTCACCAACGGCTGCAGCAGCGCGGCAGATCAGCTTTGCTGCAACGAGTTCAAGGTCGGCGCCACGATCAACGCCGACATCGGCGGTAGCGTGCAGAGCCAGGTGGCCGTGCAGGCCGTGGCCGACTTCGGTGGCATCGCCTCCGCAGCGGTCGACGACGTCACGACGGCATGCCGCAACATCGCGCAGGATCTCGATGCGCCGAAGGCGGATCAGGACGCGGCGGAAGGCAAGACCGACAAGCGCGAGCGCCTCAACGCGTGGTGCTCCCTCGCGGTCAAGACGATTGGAACGTTCAAGGCAACCGTCGGCGGCTCGCTGTCGATCGTCGCGACCCCGCCGAAGTGCGAAGCCTCGATCAGCGCGAAGGCGAACTGCCAGGCCAAGTGCTCGGTGGACGGCAAGTGCGACATCAAGGCGAACCCCCCGAAGTGCACGGGCGGCACCCTCTCG
>CAXSGV010000179.1:0-3395 GCA_964236615.1 uncultured Polyangiaceae bacterium | reverse complement strand
CAAGGGCGGCTGCACCGCCGAAGCGGGCGCAACGCTCAAGTGCGAAGGCTCCTGCAGCGGCTCATGCTCCGGCTCCTGCGAAGCCCAGGGCGGCGTCGAGTGCACGGGCAAGTGCGAAGGCACCTGCAAGGGCCAGGCGCAGGGCGGCACGGGCACCGGCATCAAGGCGGACGGCACCTGCGACGGCACCTGCGAAGGCAAGTGCGAAGTCGTGAAGCCGGGCGTCACGTGCAAGGGTTCTTGCACGGGTACCTGCAGCGCGACCTGCCAGGGCTCGGCAACGGCCTCGGTCAAGTGCGACGGCAAGTGCGACGCGGACTTCGAGCCCCTCAAGTGTGAGGGTGGCAAGCTCGAGGGCGGCTGCACCGTCGACGCGAAGTGCGACGGCAACTGCGATGCGAGCGTGAGCGCGAAGGCGGAGTGCACCCCGCCGTCGGTCACCGTCACGTTCGCCGGCGCAGCGAACGTCGAAGCGGCAGCCAAGCTCCGCGCGACGTTCGAAGCGAACCTCTCCATCATCCTCGGCTTCCAGGCTCGCCTCGAGGGCATGGCGAAGCTCACGGGCGCGTTCACCGCGAACATCGGCGCAGTCACCGACATCAAGGTCGCCTGCATCCCGCCGCTCGTCGCGGCAGCCGGCGAAGCCGTCTCGAACGTCACGGCCTCGGCCTCGGCGTGCGGCAGCATCGTCGCCTCGGCGAAGTGATTCGCTGACGTAAGGGCTCGTCTCGCGAGAGACGAGAGCGAGAAACGGCGTGCTTCCCTCGGGAAGTACGCCGTTGTCGCATTTCGTGTAAGAGTTCCCGCAAGTGCTCAAGCAAATCTTCGTTCTTGCGAGCAGCGGTCTGCTCGCTCTTCTCGTTTCGACCGCGGGGTGCAGCTCGACCCCGACCTCGACCCCCGGCTCGAACGGCGTCGATGACGTCACGAAGGCGTGCGAGATCCGCGCGACGTGGACGCACGCCACCAGCACCGCCTGCAGCAGCTGCTACTCGTACGCGACCACGCCGCGCTGCGATTGCACCGACCTCGACTACGCCGGCAAATGCAGCGGCCAGCAGAAAACGAAGGTCGACGAGCCGTCGTGCGCCGACGTCGACACGTGCATTCGTGCCTGCACCTCGACGACCGACTGCGCGTGCGTCGACGCTTGCTACACGAACAAGGCTGCGTGCCGGAAGGCGGCGTCCGCTGTGGACGGCTGTGTTGCGGAGACCTGCGACGAGCACTGCCGCTGACCTGCGTATACTCGCAGGATGGTCGATCCCGCGCTCCACATCGCGTCTGCTCGTTTGGCCACCGGGCCCACCTCCGAAGTTCGCGAGCCCTGGAGCGGTAAGAAGCTCGCCGACGTCGTGCTCGCCGATCGTGCGCGCGCCGAGGAAGCGATGGTCGCGTGCGTGGCCGCCTTCGATGAGACGCGGCGCCTCAGCGGCTTCGCCCGGAAGGAGATCCTGCGCGCCATCGCGCGCGGTCTCACGACGCGCAAGGACGAGGTAGCCGAGCTTCTCGCACGCGAAGCGGGCAAGCCGATTTCGCAAGCGAAGGCCGAGGTCGCGCGCGGGATCTCGACCTTCGAGCTCGCGAGTGAAGAGGCCACGCGTCTCGGCGGCGAGGTCATGCAGCTCGACATGACGAAGCCGAGCGAGGGCTACCGTGGTGAGTGGGTGCGCGTGCCCGCGGGACCCGTGATCGCGATCGCGCCGTTCAACTTTCCGCTCAACCTCGTCGCGCACAAGGTCGCGCCTGCGCTCGCGTGCGGCGCCAGCATCCTCCTCAAGCCTCCGCCGCAAGCGCCGCTCACATCACTCGTCCTCGCTGAAATCGTGCGCGGCTCCGGCGCTCCCGCCAACACGCTGCAAGTCGTGCCGTGCTCGAACGACGTGGCCGAGCTCTTCGTGAGAGATGAGCGCTTTGCGACGCTCTCGTTCACCGGAAGCGGCAAGGTCGGCTGGCATCTCAAATCGATCGCGGGACGAAAGCGCGTCCTGCTCGAGCTCGGCGGAAACGCAGCGGCGCTCGTCCACGAGGACGCGTCGCTGAAGTACGCGGCCGAACGCATCATCGCAGGAGCATTCGCGTACGCCGGTCAGGTCTGCATCAAGGTGCAGCGCGCGTACCTGCACGCGCCGATTGCCGATGCGTTCACGAAAGATCTGGTCGAGCGCGCGCGCGTGTTGCTGCCCAAAGATCCGCTCGACGCGAGCGCAGTCGTCGGCCCGATGATCGACGAGGCCAACGCGGTGCGCGTCGAGTCGTGGATCGCCGAAGCGCGTGACGCAGGCGCGCAGGTGATCACCGGCGGGACGCGCGAGGGGTCGCGCCTCGCGCCGACCATTTTGCGCATCGACGGCGATGGGAAGGGCCTCAAGGTCGTCGAGGAAGAGGTCTTCGGTCCCGTGCTCACCGTGCATCGTTATTCGACGTGGGCCGAGGGCCTCCGGATGGCTGACGCCTCGCGCTACGGTTTGCAGGCCGGAATCTTCACCGATTCGCACCAGCGCATCCGCCAGGCGTTCCGCGATCTGCACGTCGGCGGCCTGGTCGTCGGCGACGTCCCGACCTTTCGCGTCGATTCGATGCCCTACGGCGGCACGCGCGAGTCGGGCCTCGGCCGCGAAGGCGTGCGCTTTGCAATCGAGGAGATGACCGAGCGAAAGCTGATCGTCTACCGCGATCCCGTCGACTGAGGTGCTAGAAAGGCCGCCATGGCCCTGACCAAAGAGCTCGTCCTCGAGACGCTCAAGAAGGCGCTCCCCGATCCCACCGCCGCAGAGGACGCGACCGTTCTCGGTGGTGGCGGCGATGTCACGATCACGATCGCGACGCGTGGCGGCACCCGTGAAGAGCTCGGTCGCCTCGCGCGCCAAGCGGTGATGAAGCTCGAGTCGGTGAAGAACGTCGAGGTTCGCTGGAGCACCGAGCTCCCCGATCGCGAGCTCTCACAAGACGATCCGCTCCCGACGGTGAAGAACGTCATTCTCGTCATGAGCGGCAAGGGCGGCGTCGGCAAGAGCACGACCGCGACCAACCTCACGATGGCGCTGCACCGCGCGGGCTTTCGCGTGGGGCTCCTCGACGCCGACATCTATGGACCCAGCATTCCGACGATGCTCGGCGTCAGCGGGCGTCCGGTGTCGCTCGACGGCAAGACGATCGAGCCACTCGAGCGCTTCGGTGTGAAGCTGATGTCGATTGGCTTCTTGATGGAAGACCCGAAGGCCGCGGTCGTTTGGCGCGGGCCGATGCTTCACGGCGCGCTCATGCAGTTCTTGAAGGACGTGCACTGGGGCGACCTCGACTACTTGCTCCTCGATCTTCCGCCGGGGACCGGCGACATCGCGCTCACGCTCTCGCAGAAGGTGAAGGTCACCGGCGCCGTCATCGTCACGACG
>CAXSGV010000178.1:9600-11823 GCA_964236615.1 uncultured Polyangiaceae bacterium | reverse complement strand
GATGGTCGGCGCAGCAAGAGCGCTCACCGAGGTTCGAGAAGAACGGCGCATCCGACGCTTCACTTCCGGGGAACATCGCGACGGGCTTGTCGGCGTCGACGATCGAGCCGGTGAAGTCGGCGTTGAACGCGCCACTCTCGAGGTTGAGCACCTCGAAAGGCTGGAGCGTGATGGTCGCTTCTTCTCCAATCGCGAGACCCGCCGGCAGTGGGCCGCCAGGGATCACGCGCGCCCGCGTCTTGATTTTCACGTGTGTGTCGGGACGCGTCGCCACGACCGCGAGGAACGTCCGGAGGTCGACGCCGAAGTTCTCCGCCGGGTTGGGGCTCGTGGCGATCGTCTGCGGCCACGACGCGACGACGTAGGCGTGACCATCCGACGAGCCGAGCGCGCTGACGGGCAGCAGCTGCGACGCATCGTTGGAGAACACGTTGACGTTCTCGAGCGGGTTGAACTGGTAGGCGACGATGGGCATCGACGCGCGGATGCGAAACGCATGGCGCGAGAGCGCGGTGCCCGTGCCGGTGTTGAAGGTGCCTTCGGCCGAGCCGTCGACCTCGCGCGATCCGAGGTAGAACACCTCCAGGTTGCGCGGCGCAATCACGGCGGTACCGACGACACGCAGGCGGGCCGGGCTGCCTGGCTCCGCGTCATCGACATCGATTGTGACGGTGGTCGCGACGTCGGGCTCGGCGTTCGAAACGACGACCGAGAACGGCTGCGCCGCGGCGTTGCTGGCCGAAGAGGAGACGGCGTTGTCGAGGTCGACCGCCCAGTACTCGCAGCCGATGTTCGAACGTTGTGACTCGGCGTCGCCGCATAGGTTGGCGCAACCGCCGCCGCGGCAGGCGAGCCCACGCGTGGGATCGCAGGTCTCATTCTTGGCGAAGCCCGCGCCGTCCGGCGTGCAGGCTTCCACGTCCGCCATCGTGCACCGCGTGATCCCGGGCGTGCAGCGGGTGCACGCGAGCAGCCCCGCCGCGCACACGAGCCCACGGCCCGCGCAGTCATCGACGGTGACCCACGCTTGCCCGACCGCGTCGCCCTCGCAACGTGACAGTGCCTCACCGCGGCACGCGACGGCGCCGACAGCGCATGTCTCGACGGGGGAAGGCGGCTCGTCGCGGTAAGCGGGATCGAAGCGGCACGAGACAGCCAGGCTGAGCGCGATCGCGAGGAGCGGCGCTAGTACCGGCCGTCGTGCGTGCAAAGCTCAGTAGCTCCCTTGAATCGCGTCGGTCGCGTAGGCGCTCCAGCCGTAGGAGCCGAGGTTGCCGTAGCGGAGCTTGCTGTAGGAGAACGCGTCGATGCGCGCGATGCTGACGCTCGTACGGATCGTGCCGCGCACGAGGCCGACGCTGCCGCCGGCCTGCGGGCCGAGCGCCTCGAGATTGGGAAGGTCGAACGACGTCTTGCTCGCGGGCGAGACGATTGTCCACCGCACGAGGCCGCCGCTGGAATCGATGTTGACGACGAGCAGATCCGCCGAGGTCGTCGCGGTCGTTCCGATGTCGACGTGCGTGCCGCTCCACGCGCCGGCAGAAGGCTCGACGAGCGTGGGAACCTCGACGAAGCCGCCGATGACGACGGGGTTGTTCGTGTCGCGCGTGACGACGTTGGCGACGACCGAGTAAGGAACGTCGCGCGAGGGGCCCGTGCTGGCGCTCGCGCCGATCTGGTAGGACTCGCTCGCCAGCGCGCCGTCGAGCGCGGGAACGCCGCTGAAGAACGCGTTGCCGGTCGTCGGCAAGAACGTCGTGATCTCGCGCACGGGAAGCGTCGCGTAGGCGCCCTGACCCAGCGTGACGCCGAGCTGCGCGAGGAAGCGATCGGGTCCGCGTACGCCGCGCACCGGGGGCTGCGGCGTGATCGTGATCTCGTGATCGAGGAGCGTCGTCATCGCGATGTCGACACCAGTGGTCGTCGTCGACGGCAGCACGAGAACGCCCCGCGCGACGCCCATCGCGTACGCGGTGAAATGCGGCGGGTTGAACGCGCGATCCTCGATCCCAGCGAGCGCGTAGATCGTGAGGTTACCGGGCGCCGCGGTGAGCCCGTAGGCGTAGCCGGCACCGCCGGGTGACTCGGGGGTCGTCGCCGTGTTGGGGTTGGGCAAGTAGAAGGGCTGAAACGGCGACCCGCTCGCGCGAAAAATGTACTCCGCCTGACGCTCAGTCGCGCGAACGGGCAGGGGAACGTTGCCCCAGCCCGCGCGTTTGAACT